>JBEOKA010000279.1:0-49618 GCA_040275325.1 Myxococcaceae bacterium
CGCTCTTCCGATCTGTTGGCGGTGGTGCTCGTGCTGCCTCCACTCGTCTGGGTGCTCGGCGTCAGACATGCGGCGATGTCGTGGGGCGCGACGAGCACGGAGTGTTCTCAATCTCTCTCTGGCGATTCGCTGATTCCGAACCCCGAACGACAGACGACGCGCGGTATCTCCATCGCGGCTGCTCCAGAGAACGTCTTCCCGTGGGTCGCGCAGATGGGTGCTGGGCGTGCGGCCTTCTACAGCCATGACTGGCTCGAGACGAAGCTGGTGGGCTGCCCGCTGGTGAACGGCGAACGCGTCGTGGCCGAGTGGCAGACGAAGCCCGGCGACGTGGTGCGCATGTGCCCTGAAGGAACGGGGCCACCGATGGTCTACGTGGTGAAGCAGGTCACGCCGCCGAGCGCGTGGGTGCTTGCCATCGAAGAGCACGGAGCGCCCGTGACGACCTGGGCGTTCGACCTTCGACGCGAAGGTTCCGGAACGCGGCTGCTCGTGCGCAACCGTACCGGCATCGCGCAGGGCTGGCAGGAGCTCATCGAGCCCGGCGTCGCCGTGATGGAGCGCGGCATGCTCGAGGGTATCAAGCTTCGCGCCGAGCGCAGCCAGCCCGAAGCGGTGAGCCAACGCACTCCGTGAAGGACCCGTCTGGGCCCGCTCTCCGACGCGCCGTACACGCCATGGTTCCTGCGCACCAACGAGGTGCAGCTCGAGCTCGCCGAGCCTCCGACGGAGAAGTGACGAGGCGCTCCGCCTCGAACTGTCGGAGACTGTGGCCATGAAGACGTTCGCGCTCGTCGTCCTGCTGGCCAGCTCGGCCTTCGCCGAAGCCCGTCGGCCCATCATCGCGTACTGGGTCTCGCACCACGACGTGCGCCCGCCCTCGGGGAAGCCGTGGGAAGAGACGGTCTCGCTCCCGCGCCTCGTCGCGTACGACGATGGCCTCGTCATCGTGACGGTCGATGGCGAGGTGCGCGCCGTCACGCTGAGCGGCGCCGAGCGCGCGGCCCTCTTCGACAGCGGCGGCAGCGAGTTCTTCTCGTTGAACGACGGCTACGAGGGCACCCGGCAGATGCACCCACCCGTGCACCTCGTCACCCGCTGGAAGGGAGACGTTCGCAAGACGGTGCGCTTCTTCGGGCGGCTCGATGAACCGACACACCGCACGGCCGCACCCGCGTCATTGCAGAAGGCACTCGACGCGCTCTCGACGTGGAAGCACCCGAACCTGAAGCCGTGGGAGCCAGACGCGCTCATGCTCCGTGCGTGCCGCACCACCGCGCCGGCGATGAAAACGGGCTGGCCGAAGGGGTGGCCGACTCCCGACCAGGGGAAGAAGTCGCTGGCTCCAGACTGTGTGTCACTCGTGCTGCCAGGCACCGAGAAGAAGCGCGCCGAGGCCCTCGTGCAGAAGGGCCAGCCCTTCACCGTCATTCAGCACCAGGGCGCCGTCTGGCTCGTCGCGCTCGAGCGGTTCGCCCTGCCCGCGGAAGACGCGTGGGAAGGGCGCTGACGTTCAGCGGGCCATGCCGGTGAGGTTGACGTGCGGCTGGGCGTCACGACACGGCTGGCCACGCAGCGACGGGCACGGCGGCGGCATCGACGGCACAGGCACGTTCTGCACCACCGGCAACACCAGCTTCGAGGCGTGCGCCGCGTCGGTGCCCACGAGGTACGAGACCTCGCCCATCAGCGGCTTGATGGCGAAGCGCCAGTCGGCGCGCGTGCCTCCCGGCGTGTCGACGGTGACCCGAACCTTCGAGCCCGCACGGAGCACGTGCGCGAACCCCGCCGTCGCGATGCGCACCTCGGCCCACTGGTTGACGGGCAGCGGCGCCCAGTTCTCCTGCGAGTACGTCTGGTCGGGCCACAGCGCCGTCGCGTTCGGGCCCGGCTTGCGGTGGCCAGCGCGCAGCCACCCCGACTGCAGGTACACCTCTTTCCCGTCGCTGCGCACCTCGCTCAGCGTCACCTGCAGGTCGGCGCCCTCGACAGGAGCCTGCACCCACAAATCGACGCTCGCCGTGCCGAGCAGCACCGTGTCGGCGCCGAACGTGCCGCCCTCGAAGACGACCGCGTGGTCGGCCATGGCGTCGCGCCACTCGTACTTCGGCAGCTTGTCCCAGACGTCTCCGCCCTTGCCGAGAATGCCGCGCTGGCCAGCGAGCGGGTCGTAGAGGAACCGCGCGGGCAGGCTCATCGGTGAAGGCGCCGCGTCACCCAGCGTTCCGTCGGGCTGGAGGAAGAGCGTCTTCGCCTGCTGGCCCTCGGGCGGCCACTGCCGAAAGCCGTGCGCGAAGGTGCCTCTCGGCGCGCCGAGGTCTCGCGGGTCTCCTGCACCGCTCTCGAAGATGACGTTGAGCCGCGGCTCGGCCTTCCACGCCGCCACCGCTTCATCGCGCGAGCCGAACTGCGCCCACTTCGTCTGCGGCATCATCTGCTTCGACTTGAAGACCTGGTCGAAGACGAACGGGCTGAAGTTGCGGAACGTCGCCGGGTCCCTCGGTACGCGCCTGGCGACGAAGAGCTCGAGGAAGGCGTGCCACTCGGCCAGCACCTCGGGCGCGAAGCCGTCGATGTGCACGCCGTTGATGGCCGTGAAGCGCACGGCGTCGCTGCCGGTGAACTTGTCGAAGAGCAGGAAGAAGTACGGCCCGGTCTGCTCGTCGTGCCACGCGCCCGTGAGGAAGGTGGGCACCTCGATGCGGTTGACGAAGGTGGTCGGGTCGTAGCGGTCGTGCTGCGCCGGGTCGTGGAACTCGATGAGCCGCGCCTGCGCCACGTTGTCGACGAGCTGGCCGTGCAGCAGCTGGTTCTCGCGGCACGTCTCGTCACCGCCGTCGACGCGCGCCTGCTCCCAGCCCTGGCCATAGGGCACGGCCTTGCTGAGCACGTTCTTCACCCACGAGATGGCGAAGCCGTCGTTCAAGATGCCGCCGGGCAGCAGCGTCGTGGTGGTGCTGCCGATGACCGACATGGGCGCGATGGCGGCGAGGCCCGGCGGGCGCTGCGCGGCGACGAAGAGCTGCGAGATGCCGGGGTACGAGAGGCCCACCATGCCGACCTGGTGGTGCGAGACCCAGCTCTGCGCGGCCACCGTCTCGATGACGTCGTAGCCGTCGAGCAACTGCAGCTGCTCGAAGTAGTCGTACGCGCCGCCAGAGCAGCCGGTGCCGCGCATGTTCACGCTCACCGTGGCGTAGTCCATCATGCCCGCGAACAGCGCCGACGCGTCTTGCGGGGTCGCGCACACCACGGGGAACTCGTCACAGAGAAACTCGAAGTCCTTGATGGGCTCTCCGGGCCGCGACGCGGCGTAGCCCGAGTAGTTCACCACCGTGGGGAACGGGCCCTTGCCCTTCGGCAACGTCACCCACGCCGACAGCTTCGTGCCGTCGCGCATCGTCAGGTAGTTGAAGCCCGCCTCGAGCTTCTGGCTCGTGTACAGCTCGGGCTTCGGCGGCAGCTGCTCGAGCGACTTCACGGTGAGGGGCCGCGTCTGCTCCTTCGCGCCCGCGACCTTCACCACGTAGCCCGCGCCCGGCTCGAGCCCGCGCACCACGAGTGAGCCCAGCGCATCAGCCACCCCCGTCGTCACCGGCTTGCCGTTGCGCGAAATCTCGAGCGTCGCGCCCGGCTCGACGTGCGTGATGTAGAGCTGCTGTAGCGTCTCGCGAACCTGGAAGGTGGGCTCGGGCGCTCCACAGGCGATGGCGAAGCCCGCGAGCCCCAGTGACAGGAATCGTGAATGACTGGTCATGTTTTCTCCCCGGGCGCGGGGAGTACTCCCCGGCCCGAAGCCATGCAACTCGACCGCGGAAAAACCTCTTCGAGCCTCTGCTTCAGGGCGTGCAGGGCTTCACGATGGTGGGCTGGCCCGAGCCGTCATCGACGCGCGCGACGCCACCCTTCAGCGAGACCTCGGCGGTGAAGCCGGCGGTCGCTCCCGTGCCCTTCAGCTCGACCTTCACCGCGCTGGCGCCGAGCGCCTTCACGTCGACGCCGATCTTCGCGAGGTCGTTCGAGTAGGCATCGGTCTCGGCGAAGTACGACTTCTCGGCGATGAAGACCGCCCTCGCGGCCTGCTTCAGCTCGTCGGTGCAGCTCGGCGGCGGCGGCGCAGGAATGGCCATCGGAACCCAGGCGCCGGCTTTCTTCTCGAAGAACTCGACCTTCGCCTCGACCATCTTCGCGGTGTCGAGCTCGGCCTGCAGCGTGCGGTCGTCGGTCAGCGGCCCGCCAATCAGGACCAGCCTGCCACCCGCCTTGCCGCCGGTCGTGGTCGTGAAAGCCATGGAGCAGCGCCGGTTCTGCGCATCGAAGAAGGCGAGCGAGACCTGCGAGGTGACCGAGACCAGGGCCTTCTCGGCCGCGAAGGTGGTGAGCTCGGGCTTGAGCGTCTGCTCCTCCAGCATCGCCTTGATGATGTTCTTCCGGTCGGCTGGCACGACGGGGAGGGACTCGGCGTAGGCCGTCAGCTCCTGCTTGTTCGCGCGCAGCGCTTTGTGGTCGCCGCCCAGCACGAGCCACTTCGGCAGCCGCGCGTCGACCTGCGTGACGAGCTCGGCGTTGTCCTTCACGGCGAGGCCGCGCGGCGCGCCCCCGAGCACGGCGAGCGAGACGAAGAGCGAGAGCATGAGGAGAAACCGTTTCAGTCGATGTAGTTGAAGAACTGGTACGCCGCGTCGTACGGCGTGCCCACCATCGGCGCCGCCTGCCCGAAGAAGAGCAGCGAGTTGCCCGCGGGCTCGTAGTCGAAGCCGTTGGTGCGGTTGCGCTCGAGCGGCATCGTGGTGCGCGCGGTGAGCGAGCCCGAGATGGGGCGGCGCTCCATGGGCGTGCGGCTCGAGGCGCCGAGCGCGCCGATGACGACCTCTTCGATGACCTCGGTGAGGTTCGGGTTGCAGATGCTGCCCGAGCTGCCGCCCGTCGCGTTCGCGAGGTCGATGTACTGGTCGCCCGGCTGCGCCTCACCACGCCCGACCCGGATGCAGCCCGTCGGCTTGGGGCCCACGATGCTGAAGGCCACCGCGTTCTCCATGCGGTAGTCGGTGACGTACGAGCCGAACATGCCCGGGCGAATCGACTTGTTGTCTTCGTCGGACATGAAGATGACGACGAGGCCGGTGTTCATCGGGTCTCGCAGCGTGAGGTTGGGCGCGGTCGCCATGCGCGCGCGACGAAGCGCCCGCAGCCCGAACTCGATGCCGAGCTCGGTGGTGTTGCCGTCGAGGCCGACGCGCGCCGCCGTGCGGAAGTCGTTGAGCGTGGTGACGAAGCCGCTGCCGCGCAGAATGTCGCTGTCGGTGGTGACGACGCCGACGCGGAAGTCGAGCTGCGCCCGCTGGAAGGCGTCGAACAGCCCCTGCGCCGCGTCTTGAAGCGCCTGCTGCTCCTCGACCATCGAGATGGTGTTGTCGACGACGAAGAGGAAGTCGGTCTTGAGCGCGGGCGTCGTGCGCTTCTCGCAGCGGGTGGCGAGCGTCGCGCTCTCATCAGAGAGGTGCGAGCCGTTCGAGAAGTCATTCATCGGCGCCAGGGTCTCGCGCAGCTTCGACGCCGCCGAGACGACCGCACCGATGAAGAGCTTGCCCGAGCCGAAGCGGAAGAAGAGGTTCACCACCTGCTCGTCGTCTTGAGTCGAGGCCGCGCCCGTCGGCAGCGTTCCGAGCATGCCCGGGTCTTTCCCCGACAGTGACGCGAGCAGCCGGTTGCGCACCGCGAAGGCGCTGGTGGGCGTACCGAAGGTGAGCAGCTGTGACGTCGACAGGGTGCGCAGCACGCGCAGCGGGCGGTCGGCGTTGACGAAGATGCGGCTCGAGCGCTCGAGGCGGTCTCGCACGAGCGGCGACCCCGACAGCTGAATCAGCGCGTCGACCTCGAGGTTGGCGACGGTCTCGAGGCTCACCGGGTCGAGCGGGTTCACCGAGCTCGGCACGTCGCGCTGAAGCACGAAGCCCGCCAGCTCGGCGCCGTCGTCGAACACCAGCCCCTGCGCCGTCGCGTTCGTCGTCACCTGGTAACGCGCTGAGGCCGCGAAGAGGAAGAGCGGTGCTCCGGGAATGCGGATCACGTTCTGGGTCTGCGGCGCGAGGCCCGGGCACGGCCAGTTCTCGGGCTCGATGAAGCCCGCGTCGAAGCCGCCGTCTGCAAGGCCCCCGTCGACGTCGCCGCCGTCGCTGTCGCCTGCACCTCCGCCTGCCGAGCCGCCACCCGTCCCGAACATCGGCGTGGTGAGCGACGACGGACAGCCCGTGAGGAGCAGCGCGACGAGTGAGAGCGAGAGAAGCGAGCCGGCCTTCACCGCCACCACCCGGCGTTTGAGCGTGCGCCGCGAGGAGCCGAAGAGCAGCAGCGCGAGCGCCACCAGCAGCGCAGAGCCATCGGTCGCGCCGCAGCCACAGCCCGTCGTCACGACGCCAGGCGAGGTGGGGCCGCCCGTGCCGGCGTCGTCTTCGATGACCATGCCGCCACCATCGGGCTCGGTCGTGCCCGCGTCAGTGCCCGCGTCGACCAGCGCGCCGCCGTCGGTGCCACCGTCGTCCATCGTCATCGTGCAGACGCGGCGCCCCGTGCCGGGGTCGATGTCGACCTGCTGGTCGCAGTCGTTGTCCTTGAGGTCGCAGATTTCGGGCGCGCCACGGAAGATGCTCCGGTCGGCGTCGTTGCAATCGCCGTCGCAGTTCGTCTGGCCGTCTCCGTCGGCGTCGAAGCACACCGAGCAGAGGTTGAAGCGGCCGGGCGACGAGTCGACGTACGAGTCGCAGTTGTCGTCGACGCGGTTGCAGACCTCGGCGGCGCGCGGGTTGATGCGCGAGTCGAAGTCGTTGCAGTCGCCGCACACCGGCGGGAAGCCGTCCATGTCGCGGTCGACCTGGCCTTCGTCGGTCTGGCCGTCGCAGTCATCGTCGATGGAGTTGTTCGCCACCTCGAACGCGCGCGGGCCGATGTTCGGGTCCATGTCGTTGCAGTCGCCGAAGCAGGCCGGGGTGCCGTCGTTGTCCTGGTCGAAGCCCTCGTCGAAGAGGCGGTCGCAGTCGTTGTCCTGCCCGTCGCAGACCTCGGCAGCGGCAGCCGTCGGGCCCGAGGCGCCGTGCACCGCCGCGTTGAAGTCGTTGCAGTCACCCGCGCAGGTGCTGACGCCATCGCCGTCGTTGTCGGTGTCTTCGTCGATGCGCCCGTCGCAGTTGTCGTCGGTCGCGTTGCCGCAGACCTCGACGCGGGTCGGGTTCACCGCGGGGTTCATGTCGTTGCAGTCGCCGGCGCACACCGCCACGAAGTCGGTGTCGAGGTCGAAGCCTTCGTCGACGACGCCGTCGCAGTTGTTGTCGAAGCCGTCGCAGCGCTCGACCGCGCCCGGGTTCACGTCGGCGAGCTTGTCGTTGCAGTCGCGCATGTTCATCGGGCCACCGGTGGCGAAGCCGTCGCCGTCTTCGTCGGTGTTCTCATCGACCTGCCCGTCGCAGTCGTTGTCGAGGCCATCGCCGACCTTCTCGCTCTTCGTGGGGCCGACGGTGCGGCCGCCGCCGTTCGGGTCGTCGTTGCAGTCACCCTGACAGTTGGTGAAGCCGTCGCCGTCGAAGTCGAAACAGGGCGCGCCCCGGCAGGCGTCCGCGTCGTCGATGGTGGTGTTGCAGTTGTTGTCCTTGCAGTCGCAGATTTCCCTGCCTCCGGGCTTGTTGAAGGCGTCGGTGTCGTCGCAGTCGTTCTGGCAGGTGGTGACGCCGTCACCGTCGAGGTCGAAGCCGTCGTCGATGATGCCGTCGCAGTCTTCGTCGCGACCATCGCAGAGGAACTCGGGGTCGTTGGCGCCACCGTCGGCGATGAAGATGGGCAGGCCGCCGTCGGGCAGCGGCGTCGGCAGGCGCTCCATGCGACAGGTGCCCGAGCCCATGCCCATCGAGCACGTCTGCAAGCCGTCGGCGCAGATGCCCTTGCCACGGGTCGACGGCGGGCCCGAGTAGCAGGCCGTGTCGTTGCCATCGATGACCAGGTCGCAGTTGTTGTCGACGCCGTCACAGACCTCGGGAGCGCCGGGCTTCACCGCTGGGTCCATGTCGTTGCAGTCGCACGCGCCGGCGTCGGCGGGGCGGTTGCTGCAGAGCGCGCACGACACGAACGTGTCCATGTCGCGGTCGAACATGCCGTTGTCGACGACGCCGTCGCAGTCGTCGTCGGTGCCGTCACACTGCTCGGCGCGCGGCAGCGTGACGTTCATGCACTGGCCCCAGTCGCCGGCCATGGTGCAACTCTGGGTGCCGGTGCGACAGACGCCCTTTGGCTGGCACGTCGCGCCGGGGCAGGTGCCCGTGTACGTGGTGGGCGGCGGAATCATGCCCTGCGGGTCGGCGTAGCAACTGCGCGGCGTGACGTCGTCGAGGCGGCCGTTGCAGTTCTGGTCGATGGTGTCGCAGAGCTCGACTGCGCCCGGGCGAATCATCGGGTTCATGTCGTCGCAGTCGCAGTTCATCGTCAGCCCGCACGCCATGCACGCGCGGAACGTGTCGTTGTCCTGGTCGAAGCCGTCGTCGACGGTGCCGTTGCAGTCGTCGTCCTGCATGTTGCAGGTCTCGGTCGACGGCACGACCTGCCCCATGCACGCGCCGAAGCTCGAGGTGCCGCTGCCGGCGTCGGCGTTGCACTCCTGGGTGCCCTGAACGCAGACGCCGCGGCCGGCCGTGTTGGCGGGGCCCGAGTAGCAGCTCTGGGAGATTTTCCCCGCACCTGCCGACGCTTCGTCCATCGCGCCGTTGCAGTTGTCGTCGAGGCCGTTGCACGCCTCGATGCGGCCCGGGCGAACGTTGGGGTTGTTGTCGGCGCAGTCACAGCCACCGTCGGGGTTCGCGCCGCAGGTGCCGCACGCGCGCACCATGTCGTTGTCGACGTCGACGATGAGCCCGTTGTCGGCGGTGCCGTTGCAGTCTTCGTCCTGGTTGTTGCAGATCTCAGGCGCCGGCAGCACCTGCTGCTGGTTGCCCGGAAGCCCCTGGCCACACGCGAGCCAGTTGCCCGCGCCGTTGCACTGCTGCGTCGAGGCGCGACAGGTGCCGCGCGTCAGACACTGCGAGCCCGAGCCCTGCGTACCGCCGTCCGAGAGGCCGCACTGGCCGGTGAAGGTGCCCGCGGGGCCGTCGAAGCACGCGCGCGGCGCGACGTTGTCATCGGGAATGCCGTTGCAGTTGTCGTCGAGGCTGTTGCAGAGCTCGGGGCCTGCGTCACGGTTGCGCACGCAGAGCAGGTTGCCCGCCGGCGTGCACTGCTCGGTGCCGGGGCCGCAGACGCCGGGCTCGCCCGTCATGCACGCGCCGCCCGAGAGGCCGTTGTTCAAGTTGCCGTCGCAGTCGTCGTCGGTGGTGTTGCAGCTCTCGGTGCCCGGGAAGACCTGCATGCCACCATCGAGGCCAACGGTGCCCGCAGAGCACGCGGGGAACACGCCACCCTGGCAGAAGATGGCGACGCCACGGCAGATGCCACGGGGCGCGCAGTTCGTGCCCGGCGGCATCGTCTGACACGAGCCGGTGAAGCTGCCGACCGGCCCGCCGTAGCAGGTGCGCGAGAGGCGCATGCTGGTGAAGGCCGCTCCGGCCTCGTCGATGTCGCCGTCGCAGTCATTGTCGATGCCGTCGCAGACCTCGGTGGTGCCCGTCGACCCCTGACAGACGAGCGCGCCGCCGACGCACTGCACGGTGCCCGCGCCGCAGGAGCCCATGCCGCCGTCGTTCGAGCACGCGACGCCCGTGCCGGGCACGCCGTTGTCGTTGGTGCCGTTGCAGTCGTCGTCGCGCCCATTGCACACCTCGGCGACGTTGAACTGCTGCGAGCCGCCATCGGCGCCGATGGTGGTGTTGGTGCACGCGGGGAAGCCGCCCGCTCCGGGGCAGACCTGCAGCACCGCGCGGCACTGGCCACGCGGCGCACAGTTCGCCGGGTTCGACCCGCACGTGCCGGTGAAGGTGCCGCCCGGGCCGGCGTAGCAGACGCGGCTCAACGTCGCGCTGCCGACCGCGCCAGTCTCGTCGGTCGCGCCGTCACAGTCGTTGTCGAGGCCGTCGCAGATTTCGGTCTGCGACCCGGGGGCGATGGTCGAGGTGCAGCTGAGGGTGCCGTTCGCCAGACACGTCTGGGTGCCAGCCCGGCAGACGCCGTTGGCTGACGTGTTGGTGCACATCATGCCGCCGCCGGGGTTGCCGTTGTTCACGGTGCCATCGCAGTCGTTGTCGAGCGTGTCGCAGACCTCGGCGACCGCGGTGACGGGGCTCGAGCAGGTGGCGAGCGCTCCGCACTGGCCGCACGTCGTCCACGATTGAGCGCCGCTGCCGGCCACCGCGTTGCACGCCTGTTCGCCGTTGGTGCAGATGCCCTGCCCTGCCGTGCCCGGCCCGGGGAAGCACGAGCGCTTGAGCTTGGGGAAGTCGGTGTTGCCCACCTCGTCGATGAAGCCATCGCAGTCGTCGTCGATGCCGTTGCACGTCTCGGGCTGCGAGGTGTTCACCTGCACGCAGCCGATGCCCGTCGCGCCGCGGCACTGGAGCACCCCCTGCGCGCAACGCCCCTGCTGGCCTGCCACGGAGCACGAGCCACCCGTGCCGGGCACTCCATCGTCAGCCGTCATGTCGCAGTCGTTGTCGATGCCGTCGCAGACCATCTCGGCGTTCGCCGGAGGGTTCGCCGCGGTCACCGGCGTGGCGCACGTCGCCAACGCGCCGCACATGCCGCAGGCGGTGTAGCTCGCGACGCCGGAGTTCAACGCAGCGTTGCAGGCCTGCGCGCCGTTGGTGCACACCCCGACGCCGGGCGTGCCGAAGGTCGACGCGGGCGTGGGGAAACAGCTGCGCGTCAGCTTGGGCGTGCCGACGCCACCCGTCTCGTCGGTGTCACCGTCGCAGTCGTTGTCGCGGCCGTCGCACGTCTCCATCGACGACATCACGTTCTGCGTGCAGACCACGCCCGTCATGCCGGTACAGGTCGTGGTGCCGTCACGACAGACGCCCTGGTTGCTGCCGATGGTGCAGGCGAGGCCTGCGTCGACGGTGCCCACAGCGCCGCCCGGGCCTTCGTCGATGACGAGGCTGCAGTTGTTGTCCTTGCCGTCGCAGATTTCGGGGGCGGCGCCGATGGGCGTGCCACGAGGGCCACCGCCCGGGCACGCGGGCCCGCGAATGGTGGAGTCGCAGTCGTTGCAGTCGCCGAACCCACGGCGGCACCCGTCACCGTCGCAGTCGTTCTCGTTGTCGTTGCCGTTGCACTGCACGCCGCCAATCTGCGCAGAGCAGGTCTGGGCGATGGCAGGCGCCGCCAACAGCGTCGTCAGGACGGCGAGGAGCGTCGTGAGTCGAAGGAGTGAGTGCATGGCTTAGAAGAAGGCTCCGGCTTCGAGCGCGAAGAAGAAGCGGTTTTCCACCACCGACAGGCCAGGAAGCTCGGCCGACAGTCGTGAGCCGCGGGCGCCGCCGCGGACGAAGAAGACAGAGGCGGGCTTGAGCTCGAGCCACGCTTCACCAGCGAGCGCGAGCTTCGTCGTGGTTCCATTGCCGCCCTGGAGCACCCGGGGCCCGATGGCGAGGTCGAGGGCCAGCAGGTTGCGGAAGAGCGGCTGGCGAAGCCGGAACTGCGCGTCGATGCCGCGATAGGTCGCCGAGACGAGCGGCAGGGTGCACGCGTCGAAGAGCGTGCGCTCCTGGCTCCAGCCGCCACCGACGCCGATGTTGGGCGCGTACGTCGAGTCGGCCACCTTGAAGCGGTACGTGCCGCGAACCTGCAGGTCATCGTCGGTCATCGAGCAGTTGGTGCCCTGCGCGGCCCCCTCGACGCCCGTCGCCTTCACGAACGCGCGCCGGAAGTTCACCTCGACCTCGAGGTCGGCCCAACGCTTGCCTGCGATGGAAGGAATGAACTGCAGCGGCTGCACCTGCGCGTAGACGCCGACGCCGACGACGCCGTTGTTGCGCAGCTCGGCGAGCTGGCTGGCGGCCTCGCCGCTGATGGAGAGGCCGCGCAGCACGCCACCCGCGCCCACCGCGACCACGACGCGCGTCTTGTCGGGGTCGGCGCTCCACGTCTTCGGCGCTTCTTTCACCTCGAGCGGCGGTGCGTCGTTGACGTCTTCTTCCGGCGGCGGCGGCGGTGGGGCTTCGACGGTGGCGACACCGGTGGCCGGTTTCTCTTTCGAGAGGTCGATGAGGGCCTTGCCGAGAATCGTCGCCAGGTCGTCGCCGTTCTTCTGCGTGAGCCCGCCCGCGTTGGCGACGTACAGCGGCTCGCCCTTCACCACGCCCTCGGCGTCGTGCACCGTGGCGACGAGCGACGCCGTCTTGTTGAACTCGACCAGCACGATGAAGCCGACGTTGGTGGCCTTCGCGAGCTTCGAGAGCCCGGCCGGCGTTCGCGCGAGCGCGACGGTGAAGCCCTCTTTGATGATGGCGTTCTGAATGACGTCGGCGGCGAGCACCTTGCCTTCGAGCTGCTTGCTCAGGCTCGCGACGAACTTCTTGTGTGAGGCGTAGTCGAACTTGTCGAACGTCTTCTTGGTGTCGAACCCGCTGAACCCGCCCTGGCTCTGCGTCACTCGCACGATGGGCGGCAGCAGCAGCACGGCCTTCACGTCGGCGGTCGACGACAGGTCCAGCTCGACGGGCTTCTCGGCAGGCTTGTCTGCTGGCTTCGCGACCGGCTTCTTCGCGTCGACCTTCTTCTCGTTCTTCTTGTCAGGCGGAGATGACAGGTCGAGCTCGAACTGCGCGAAGGCAGTCGAAGCACAGACCACGAGCGAGGTCAGGACGACGCGAGTGTGGTGGATCACCGTGGGACCTCGAAACGCTCGGCGGAAGTTCGGCCCGCAAGAAAAGCGACGACCGTCAAAGTGTAGAGAGCCGTGCACAGGCTGTCAGGGGCGTTGTTTGCACACACGAAGCTACAGCGTGTGCCAATGAGGGCAGTTCGCCAGAAACAGGCCGCTCACTTCAGCGCGTTCATCCAATGAGCGAGGCCCTGGTCACCACCCAGTCTCACGTCAGCGAGGCGGGCGGCCTCGAGCGGCGGGGCGGTGAGGAGCAGGTCAGCCGAAGCAACGTCACACGGCTGTTGCTCGCGGAGCCACTTCGCGTCGGCTTCACCCGTGGGCCGAACGGCACGCAGCGATGCCGAGACGCCGAGCGCCTCCTGGAGCGCTGCACAGCGCATTGGAATGCACTCGAGCGCCTTCGCGCGAACCTCGTTCGGAACACCGGGGTACAGCAGGAAGGCACCGGCGAAGGCCGCAGCCCGCACCTGGGCACGTTCGCTCTCCGAGAACGGGGCGACGGGTGGAGCCCGGCCTGCCTGCGCCCACGTCTCGCGCACCAGCCCGTGAAACGACGACGCGCGCATCAACTCGCCGATGAGCGTTCCGCCCGACGCGCAGAGGTCGGCGAGGTGCAGCACCTCGCTGGTGGCCTGCTCGAGCTGGCCCTCGTGCGCGCCCTTGAGCAGCCGCAGCCGCGCCCAGTGCAGCAGGGTGAGGTAGTTGGGCAGCGGCGCATCGACGAAGGTGGTGGGCCGGCCATCACGCAGCGGGCCCTGGGCGCTGAGCGACCAGTGGTCGAACTCGAGCAGCTGCGTCATCCACGAGAAGTCGAGGCCGGCGTACAGCTCGGGTCCAGAGGACTGCCAGCCCGGCGTCTTCAAGCGCGCCACGAGCGGCTCGGGGAGATGGAGCTGGCCGACGCGCCCGTTCTCCCAGTCGGCGCGGCCCTCCATGAAGACCGCGGCGTCGCGTTGGCGGGCGTTCGGCTTGAACTCCTCGCGAGCTCGAAGCGCCTTCGTGTCGGCGCAGTACTGGTCGACCACACGTGCAGCTTCGGCGGCGTTCTGCGCGAGAAACTCGTCGAGTCGCTTCAGCCCGAGCGAGAGGTCACCACCCGCGTCGACATCGGCCTGCCCCCCGTCCGCCTCGACGGAGAGGTCGGGGAGGAGCGGCGCGAGCGTCATCGGCGGCGTCGCCCTCGGCCGAGGTTGACCAGTGGCCGCCTCTGGCAACGGAGGCGTCCTCAGCGGGGCCGCTGGGGGGACCAGCATCAACTCGCCGAGGGTTGCTTCGGCGGGAGCGGTCGCGCGAGCTCCACGCCATGCGGTGAACGCCCCGACCACGACCGCGAGCACGACCACCCACCAGCGTCTGCGCACGGCGTTGAGTCTCGTCCAGCGCTCGTCCGACCTCCATCATGCTGCGCGCATCGAGCTGAAATCCCCTCCGTCGCGTTTCTTCCTCGCTGACGTCAGCTGGCGATGCATGGAGCGACTCCACCGACATCATGCCTCGTGCACGCAGGCACGACGCCTCCGGTGTGCCGAGACGACGTGCACCACCACTCGTGCGGCCCGCGCTTCGCCGCCCGCTGAGCTGATGAGGCATGTTGCGCCGCGCGAGCGCTCACCGGCATCACGCCTCGTGCAGGCCCGGCGCTTCGCGGCCCGTCGAGCTGACGTACTCGGTGTAGCCGCCGCCGTAGGAGTGCGGGCCCTCGGGCGTGAGCTCGAGCACGCGGTTCGACAGCTCGGCCAGGAAGTGCCGGTCGTGCGAGACCATCAGCAGGCTGCCCTCGAAGCTCTTGAGCGCGTCGATGAGCATCTCCTTCGTCGCGAGGTCGAGGTGGTTGGTGGGCTCGTCGAGCACGAGGAAGTTCGGCGGGTCGAAGAGCATCAGCGCGAGCACCAGGCGCGCCTTCTCGCCACCCGACAGAATGCGCACGACCTTCTCGGTCTCGTCGCCAGGGAAGCCGAAGCAGCCCGCGAGCGTGCGCAGCGTGCCTTCAGAGGAGCGCGGGAACGCGTCGACCAGCGTCTGCCAGACGGTCTTGGTGCCATCGAGCACGTCCATCGCGTGCTGCGCGAAGTAGCCGAGCTTGATGCTGTTGCCGACGGTGACGACGCCGGAGTCGGCCTTGCCTTCGCCAGCCACCAGCTTGAGCAACGTCGACTTGCCCGCGCCGTTCACACCCAGCACGCACCAGCGCTCGCGCCGACGCAGCAGGAAGTCGAAGTTCTTGTACACGACGAGGTCGCCGTAGGCCTTGTTGACCTGCGTGAGCTTCACCACGTCTTCACCGCTGCGCGGCGGCGGCTTGAACTCGAAGCGCACCTTCTCGATGTGGCGCGGAGGCTCGACGCGCTCGATCTTCTCGAGCTTCTTCACGCGCGACTGCACCTGGGCGGCGTGCGAGGCGCGGGCCTTGAAGCGCTCGATGAAGGCGAGCTCCTTCTTGAGCATCGCCTGCTGCCGCTCGTACGTGGCCTGCTGCTGCGCCTCGGCGATGGCCTTCTGGCCGACGTAGAACTCGTAGTCGCCCGTGTACGAGGTGAGCTCGCCACCGTCGATCTCGAGAATGCGGTTGCAGACGCGGTTCAAGAACTCACGGTCGTGCGACGTCATCAACAGCGCGCCGTCGTACTGCTTGAGGAACTGCTCGAGCCAGATGAGCGACTCGAGGTCGAGGTGGTTCGACGGCTCGTCGAGCAGCATCGCGTCGGGCTTCATCAACAGAATGCGCGCGAGCGCGACGCGCATCTTCCAGCCACCCGAGAGCGCGCCGACGTCGCCGTCGACCATCGAGGGGCGGAAGCCGAGGCCGGCGAGGATTTCGCGGGCGCGGCCCTCGAGCGCGTAGCCGCCGAGCTCGTCGAAGCGGGCCTGCACCTCGCCGAAGCGGGTGACGAGCGGGTCGAGCTGGTCGGCCTTGTCGGGGTTCGCCATGTCGTGCTCGAGCTGCTTGAGCTCGCGCGCGACCTCAGAGACGTTGCCTGCGCCGTCCATCGTCTCTTCGATGACGGTGCGGCCAGACATCTCGCCGACGTCCTGGCGGAAGTAGCCGATGGTGACGCCGCGATCGACCGAGACGCCGCCTTCGTCGGGCGTCTCTTCTTTCATGATGTAGCGGAAGAGCGTCGACTTGCCCGAGCCGTTGGGGCCGACGAGGCCGACCTTCTCGCCCTTGTGGAGCGCGGCGGAGGCACCGATGAAGAGAATCTGCCGGCCGTGCTGAGCGCCGATGTTGTCGAGGCGAATCATGTCGCGCGCGCCATGGCACAACGGGGCCGCGCGGTCACCGCTTCGTTGTGGCGACTTGCGGAGTCCAGCGGGTCTTCGAGCCGGGCTGAGGCGGCTGGTGCGCGAAGGGCATGGGCAGCAGGGTGGCGAGGGCGGCCTTCGCGGCGGTGAGGTCTCCGTCGACGTGGGCCTTGTCGAGCGGCGCGCCAGCGAAGAAGAGCGCTCTGGCCTGACTGGTCGTGAGATGGAGCGTCGCGGCGCTGCGATCGGGGCGTGACTTGAAGACGCGCAGCCACTCGGGCTCGAAGCGAAGCGTGAACCAGGTGCCCTCGACGTCGACGGCCAGCGTGACATCGGCGCCGCCGCGGTAGCGACGTTTGAGCGAGAGGAAGCCCCAGCTCAGGTCGACGCGGTCGGTTCGTTTGGGCGTGCCGAGGTAGCGGCCTCCGAAGCGGGCGAGCTCCATGACGACGGGCTCGAGCGACGCTCCGAGCTCGGTGAGTTCGTAGCCACCATCGGTGGAGTGGATGAAGCCTTCGTCCGCCATCGACTGGAGCCGGGCGGCGAGCAGGTTGGTGGTGAGGCCAGGGAGCGCCTCGAGCAGCTCGGAGTAGCGGCGAGGCCCGAGGAGGAACTCGCGCACGAGCAGCAGGGTCCACCGTTCTCCGACGAGATCGAGCGCGCGGGCGAGCCCGCAGAACTGCTGGTAGCTGCGACGTTTGGGCGCCATGACTTTACTTTTTAATAGTGCCTCGATATGTCATTTTCAACCACGAACTGGAGCTCGCATGGATCCCCTCCCCGCCTCGTCGTTGTTGCTCGCCGGCTTTCCGCTGCTGGCCGTGGGGTTGATCGTGCTGGTCGCGCTCGGGCATCGGGTCGCGGCGGCTCGCCTTGGAGTCGATGCGCGCGTCGCGGTGAAACGAACGTTGGGGTTCCTGGTGATCGCGGCGCTATGGCAGGCCGTCGTCTCAGCGTTGGCGGTGAAGGGTGTGCTGGCTCGGTTCGACGCGCGTCCACCGCCGCTCATCTTCCTGCTCGTCTTCATCGCGGGTGGAGCGCAGGTGCTCGCGCGCTCGACGTTCGGGAAGACGCTGAGTGACGGGCTCCCACTGGCGGCCCTCGTGGGCTTTCAGGCGTTCCGGCTGCCGCTGGAGTTGCTCATGCACGCCGCTGCGAACGAGGGCGTGATGCCGGAGCAGATGACGTTCACCGGGTGGAACTTCGACATCGTGACGGGCGCGAGCGCCGTGGTGGTGGCAGGGCTCGTCGCGCTGGGAATCGGTGGGCGCCGGTTGGTGCTCGCGTGGAACGCGCTGGGAACGGTGTTGCTGGTGAGCATCGTCGTCATCGCGGTCTCGTCGACTCCGGTGTTCGCGGCGTTCGGAGAAGGCGCGGCGCTCAACACCTTCATCGCGTATGTGCCGTTCACGACGTTGCCCACGGTGATGGTGCTGCTCGCGATGGCCGGCCACGTGGTGCTGTGGCGAAAGTTGCTCGGCGAACGCGCCGTCGTCGCGGAGGCTGCGGTCGCTTCGGCAGCGTGAGGGCCGACGGCGAAGGCGCGGTCGTCGCTGCGGAGCCTGCACGCTCGGTGGCGTGACCCGAGTTTCGTGGGTGCTCCTCGTTCGGTGGACCGTTGGCAGTCATCGCGACGCCGAGGTCGCAGTGAGCGTGGGCTCATCGCACTCCAGCTGCGCCAACTGCCGAGTGGCCCCGCGTTCATGGTGGTCGACGCAGACCGCGAGCGATGCGACGGCTCAGACCTGCCTGGAGCCCCTGTTCACGCGAAAGAGGTGTTCGCGATCCTCGATGCAGCTGGCGCATCAGACTGCGGCTCGACGGTTGGCGCCTGAGCTGAGCCCGCAACTTCGTCGCTTCGCCACCGATACTCCGAGGTGCGCTGCGTTCTCACCACCCGCTTCGTCGAGCCGCTTCGAGCTGAAACTCGAGCCGAGCAAGTCGACGCGCTGATGTCGTGTTCGCCGAGCACTGAAGTCGTGAGCGCTGGTCCCTGCACGTCTCCCATCTCGGGAGCACGCAGGAGACCTTCATGTTCACCACGCTGATCACCGCACTCATCGCTGCTTCGCCCTTCCCTTCCCTGCTCAACGCCAGCTCGCCGGTCGATTCAGAGGCCGGCAGACGGTCACTCGGCCTCTCGGTCGGAGGACTTCGACTCTTCTCGGTCGACACCTCGTCGCCCGACGTCATCGCGCCCATCACCATCGAGGGTGGCTACGACGTGGGCGAAGCGACCGTGCTCTTCGTGCGAGTGCCGATCGGCGTCGGCGTCGTTCGTTTCGGGGCTCCGGCTGCTTCGGGAGCCGGGCTCGTGGTGACCACTGGCGGTCAGTTCGGCGTTCGGCACTTCTTCGACTCCGAGTTCGTCAGACCGTTCGTCGGCGCTCAGCTTGGCGGTGTCTTTGTCCTCTCGCAGACCACCGTGTTCCGCGCGGGGCCGGGAATCGTCGCCGGCCTCGAGACCGCACGCTTCGCCAGGTCGCTGTCGGTTCAGCTGCTCGGTCACTTCGATTGGTTCATCGCGCTCAACAGCCCGCAGGCCTTCAGCGTCGGTGCGTCTCTCGGTGTGACCACGACGTTCTGAGCGCGTCTGTCTCGACCGCGCTCCTCGCTTTCGAATCGGGGCCACCTCGAGCCCGCCGATGCGGTCACGACGCGCCGACGTGGCTCCCACTGCCTTCGAGCCACGCGAGGAACGTGGCGAGCCGTTTCCCTCGCAGATGCCGCGTCGAGGCGTGCCGGAACTCCCAGGTCGTGCCGAGCTTCTTCGCGGCCGCACGCAGATGCCCAGGCAGCTCGAGCAACGAACACACGGTCGTCCCATCTGGGCGATGAAGGTCCGTGGAGGTCCGCTCCCCGCCAACGCCGCCGTGGAACGCCGCGCCCGGCCGGTCGCTGTCGATGGAGATCCAGAAGTATCGGTTGTCGGTGCCGGCGACACGAACGTCGACGCGAAACCGGTTGCCCGACGCGATGCCGAGCACCTTCGCGAGGTCGTTCGCCGGAGCGCTCGTTCGCGCGGCGTTCAACCGCCCATCGATGAGCGCCATCAACGCCGTCATCGGCCTCGTCTTTGCCGCGTAGCGATGGAGTCGGGACAGTGGCTCGAGCTGCGCCTCGTCTTTCAACGCGCGCTCGACGTGGGGCAACAACGCATCGGCCGACGTCTCCGACCCGTCCAGCGCGAGCACGGCCAACAGCTCGAGCGGCACCACCGTGGAGCCGACCGCCGCCGCGCGCGACGCCTCGACGAGCCGTTCGTTCTTCGAAAGCTCCGTCAACCTCGCGGCCTTCTCCTTCGAACCCCACGCGTACTGGGACTCGAAGACCTTCAGCGCGTTCACTGCCGTGCGCCACGTCGCGAGCAACGTCTGGTCGTTCGGGTCATCGACCGCGACGCGCAGAAACACCGACGCCGCTTTCCGCCGCTCTCCATCTCGCGCGCTCTTCGTGACCGTGCGCGACCACGGCTCGAGGTCTGCGATGACGGCCCGAATGACGTTCGCCTCGAGCGCCTCGGTCGAGCGGGCGAAGCGGTACCAGCTCCACTCGAGCAGCTCGAACGCCGTCGAGACGTCGACGTCTTGCGCCGGGTAGTGGCCCCACTTGCGACGCTGTTCCTTCGTCGTCGCCATGAATCACTCGATGACGGGTGGCGGCTTCTGAAACCCCTGCACGATGAACACGCTGTCGGGCAGCCCCGGTCGCGCCCAGGTGAGGAAGAGGAAGTCACCCGTCTCAGGCTCGAAGTACGCGCCCCACGGCCGCGGGAAGCGAGAGAACATGCGCCGACGCGTGCCGGCCACGGGGTTGCCCTGCTGGTCGACCTCGATGACCGACACCTCGCTCGCGCTCCACTCCGAGATGATGATGCTCGGCTTCGTGAACTGCGCAGAGCCGAGCGGCACGTAGGCGAAGCCGCCGGGGCCGCCCGAGAGCTGCATCGCGCCCGTGTCGGTGACCTGGGTGACGCCGTACACGCCCGCGTCGACCGACAGCCCCAGCGTGTGCCAGCGCCCATCGGGCCAGCCGACGATGCGGAACTCTCCCGCTGCCGCGAGCCAGGGAGGAACCCGCCCAATGCCTCCCGCGCTCGAGCCGACCTGCCCGTGCATGGTGAGGTCGACCGTCCACAGCGGAGCGCTCGCGCCGAGCTTCAACTGCGAGAGCTGCCACACCTGCCAGCCCGTGTAGAGCAGCGAGCCGCCCGGCATTTCGAGAATGTTGGCGTCGATGTACGGCGTGTCGGCGACCTTCGTGGCGCTGCCGTCGTAACCGATGATGTGGCCACACGCGTTGCGGCGCAGCTTGATGCGGTAGAGCGCGCCGGTCGAACGTTCTGACGCGCCGGCGATGAGCAGGTGGTCGCGGTCGTTCTGCAGAATCACGCAGCCGCCGAGGGGGCCAGGCACGCCGGGGACCGGGCCGAGCTCAGAGAACGTGTAGTTCGCCGCGAAGTCCGGGTGCATCACCACGCCAGCGTCGTCGGGAGGCTGCGGGAGCGGTGGGCAGAAGACGCCCGCGTCGAACTCACCACCGCCGGTGTTGAAGCCGCCGCCCATCGCCGAGCCACCGCCGCTGCTCCCCCCACCGCCTCCACCGACGGAGTTGCCCGCGTCGACGCCGCCGTCAGCGCCAGAACCGCCGCCCACCTTCACGGTGTTGGCGCCGCACGATGCGACGAGCGCGAGGACGAGCAGAGTCGGTGCTGAGCGTGGAGACTTCATCGGCAGCGCGGAGCATGGCGCGGCGTCGGCACCCTGCCCAGCCCGGTGTCGTCTGTTCGTAGGGCCGCCGGTCAGCGGTTCCGCGCGTTACGTTGAGCACCACCAACGCCACGACAGCTGCCGAAGCCCCCGTTTCGATTCTCGCGGCCATCGCCGTCATCAGCGCCCTCGTCTCGTGCCTGTCTGCCGCTGCAGCCCTCACGGCGCTCCTCTGAGGACCATCATGTTCCCCATCAGAATTCTGCGTCGGGCCGGTCGCGGCGAGATGCAATTCAGCTTCACGAGCATTGAAGCGGTGTTCGCGCTCCCGAGCGCTGCGGCTGGAGCCGTTCACCAGGTCGCGGAGGAGCGCGTCGAAATGAGCGCGGCGAGCATCGACGAATCACTTCGAACGGGTGCGCTTCGGTCGACCGATCTCATCGAACTCGACGGCGCGTGGGTCGCGCTCGCTGATGCCATTCCATTCCTCGAGGCTGCCGAGGTTGCCCAACGGCGTGAACGCCGCGTCGCCTTCGTGAAGGCGAGTCTGCTGGCGCTGCTGTCGCTCTGCCTGACCGCCGGGTACTTCATGCTCCGAATGTGGCTCGCGCGCCGGCGCGCCTGAGTGTGGCGCCTGTGTTTGTCGCGCCAGCGGTGCGGCGGCACGAACTGACGACCTCGACGAGTGCTCCGACCCAGGGCTCACGCTCCGAAGCGCCTGAGCCGCTACCGTGGATCTTCGATGACCCGCGCGTGCAGGTGTTTGTCGCGCCAACGTTGATGTGGCGGCACGAGGAACATGACGACGTCGACGAGCGGGAAGAGGCCGCAGACGCCGCTCACGAGCAGCGGAATCGCGTTGCGCAGCAGAATCACGCGAACCGGGTCCATTGGGGTGCCGTCGTCGTCGATGACACGCAGCCCGAGCAGCCACTTGCCGAGGGAGCGGCCCGTCACGACCTGCATCACCGCCTGAACGACGAAGGGCACGACGAGCGTGAAGAGCAACGCCCAGCCGTTGAGCGCCTCACCCAGCGGAACTTCGGAGAACCGGCGCGGCGTCAGGGCCGAGTGCATGCCGATGACGAGACCGATGACGATGACGAGCAGCGTGGGCACGAAGAAGACCCCGACGTCGATGAGGTGCGCGATCAACCGTCGGCCAACACCAGCACCGGGCCGCAGGTTCAGTGGGCACTCGGGGCAGATGCCGAGCCGCGCTCCCCACGCCGCGCACTCGTCACACATCGCCGACTGGCAGCGCGCGCACGCACGAATCGAGTCACGCTGATGCCGCTGACACATCGACGCCATCAGTCCTCGCCGGAACGAACGAGGCGCTCCACGGTGCGCGCGCCGAGGACCTTGAGGTACTCGTCGTGGTCCTTCAGCGCCTTCGTCGTCAGCGAGCCCATCACCAGCATCTCGGTCTCGAAGAGTGACAGCCGCTCGCAAACCACGTCGCCGGTCACGATGAGACACATCAACCGGTCGGATACGCAGAGGTGGCCCGTCGAGGTGAGGTTGCCGGCGAAGACGATGGTGCCGACGTCTCCGGTGCCGGCACAGAGCGCGCGAACCTCATCATCATGCAGCGCGATGTTGCCGCTGCGGTCGCCTTCGAAGACGACGACGTTCAGGCCGTAGTCACCACCAGACGCGAGCAACGCCCGCGTTCCGAAGCGGGCGTCGAGCTCGTCTTCCGTGATGACGGAGCGGCCAGCGCCCACTTCAGCCGCCGAACACCATGCCGGCGCGCGAGAGCCACTCCGAGATGGGGCCGGGAATGATGCCGAGGGCCACGGTGGCGATGGCCGAGACCACGAGCGCGACCTCGGTCGTCCAGTGACGGAACGGCGCGGGCGCGTCGACTGGAGCCGGGCGCATGAACATGTAAACGACGACGCGCAGGTAATAGTAGGTGCCCGCGACGCTCGCGAGCACACCCGCGACGGCCAACCAGATGAGGCCCGCGTCGACGGCCGCGCTGAAGATGAAGAGCTTCCCGAGGAAGCCCACCGTCGGAGGAACACCGGCCAGCGACAACATGAACGCCGCCATCGCCGCTGCCCAACCGGGCTGCCGCTGCGCGAGGCCCGCGAAGCGCTCGAGGTCCCACGTGTTGCCGCGCGTCTCGTCTTCACGGCGCTCGATGGCCGCCAGCGTGCCGAAGGCGCCGATGGAAGTGACGGTGTAGCCGAGCAGGTGGAAGAGAATGCCCTTGTAGACGCTCGCGTTGACGGCGGCGCTGGCGAGCAACGGCGTCGCGGTCAGCACACCACCGACGTCGGTCGCCTTCGACGCGGCCGGCACGAACAGCGCGGTGACGGCGAGCAGCAGGTAGCCCGCGTGCGCGATGGAGGAGTACGCCAGCATGCGCTTGACGTTCCGCTGCGGCATGGCGAGCAGGTTGCCGGCCACCATCGTGAGCAGCGCGAGAATGCTGAAGAGCGTGAACGGCACCTGCGGGTCGAGGCCGTGCACCAGCGCGAGGAAGGTACGCACCAGCGCGACGAACGCGGCAGCCTTCACGCCGACGCTCATGAGTGCGGTGACCGGCGTCGGAGCGCCCTCGTAGACGTCGGGCGTCCACATGTGGAAGGGCACGGCGGCGACCTTGAAGGCGAAGCCCGCGAGCACGAAGCCGAAGCCCGCGTAGACGAGGCCCGACTTCGTGGCCATCACGCCCGGCAGAACGCTCGCCAGGTCAGAGAGGCGCGTGGTGCCGGTCGCTCCGTAGAGCAGCGCCGCGCCGTACAGCAGCAGCGCCGCCGCGAACGCGCCGAGAATGAAGTACTTGAAGCCGGCTTCGGCCGGGCGCGGGCCGCGACGCAGGAACGCGGTGAGCGCGTAGGTGGCGACCGACAGCACCTCGAGGTTCACGAACAGGGTGATGAACTCGTTCGAGAGCGCGAGCAGGCTCATGCCCGCCGCCGCGAAGAGCATCAGCGCGTAGAACTCACCACGCTCGGCGTTGCGGTGCTTCAAGAAGCCCGAGGCCAGCAGGCACGCGAGGCCGGTGCCGATGCACACCATCACCGTCATGAAGCTCGAGAACGGGTCGAGCACCGCGTAGCCCTGCAGCACCAGGCGCGCAGGCTCGAACGCGTTCGAGAGCGCGAAGGCACCCGCGACCACCGAGCTCAGCAGGCCGATGATGGCCATGTACGTTCGGTTGGCCGCCGAGAGAAAAACCTCCGAGAGCATGAGCACGATGGCTCCGACGACCAATACGGCCGCGGGCACCACCGCCATGAACTCGGACATCGCAAAGTTGGGCGTGTTCAGCACGGGAGGGTCACCAGGTCAGGGAGTCTGCGGATTGAGCGCGGCGGCGGCGGGCACCAGCCGGCCGGTGGGCAGGAAGCGCGGCATCGGAGGCTGCGCAGGCGCGGCGTCGGCCACGGCCACCTTCGCAGGCAGCTGACGCACCATCACGCGCACCTTCGAGTCTTCGGTCGTCGGGTCGGTCTTGCCCGAGCCGTACTGCGCGCGCGCGAGGAACCGCTCGGTCGACGGGTTCAACATGTCGAGGAACGGCTGCGGGCGAAGGCCCATGATGGCGATGAGGGCGAGCAGCGGAATGGCCGCGATGATTTCGCGACGGTTCAGGTCCTTCAGGCCCAGGTTCTCCTGGTGCGTGACGGTTCCGAAGAAGACCTTCTGCACCATCCACAACATGTAGGCAGCACCGAGAATGACGCAGGTGGTGGCCAGCACGCCGATGACCATCGGCAGGTTCGACTTGAAGGTGCCGAGCAGCACGAGGAACTCGCCCACGAAGCCGTTGGTGCCGGGCACTGCGATGCTCGAGAACGTCACCACGAGGAAGAAGGCCGTGAAGATGGGCATCACCTTCGCGATGCCGCCGTAGTCGGCCATGAGGCGCGCGTGGCGGCGCTCGTAGAGGAAGCCGAAGAGGAGGAAGAGGGCTCCGGTCGACACGCCGTGGTTCAGCATCTGGTACGCGCTGCCGGTGGCGCCTTCGCCCGTGAAGGCGAACATGCCCAGCATGCAGTAGCCGAGGTGGCTGACCGACGAGTACGCGATGAGCTTCTTGATGTCTTTCTGCGCGAGGCACATCAGCGCGCCGTAGACGATGCCGATGACGGCCAGAATGCTGATGGGCAGTTGGTACTGGCGCGCAGCCACGGGGAAGAGCGGCACCGCGAAGCGCCAGAAGCCGAACGTGCCCATCTTCAGCATGACGCCGGCGAGAATCATCGAGCCGGCCACGGGCGCCTGAACGTGCGCGTCGGGCAACCACGTGTGCACGGGGAACATCGGCACCTTGATGGCGAAGGCGATGGAGAACGCGATGAACATCAGCGGGCCCCAGCGGTAGAGCGCGTGCGCTCCGGCTGAGATGTTGTTGCAGTCACCCGCCGCGGTGCAGGCTGCCACTTCGCGGTTGAGCGACATGAGCCCGTTGTAGAGCGTCGCGTAGTCGAAGCTGCGCTGACCGGCCGGAGCGGCGATGAAGTACACACCCAGCAAGGCCACGAGCATCAGCAGCGAGCCGACGAGCGTGTAGAGGAAGAACTTCGTCGCGGCCATCTGGCGCTCTTCCGAGCCCCACACGCCGATGAGCAGGTACATCGGAATCAGCATCGCTTCGAAGAAGACGTAGAAGAGCAGCACGTCGAGCGAGCACACCGCGCCGAGCAGCGCCGTCTGCAGCACGAGCAGGGCGAGGTGGAACTCCTTCACGCGCTCATCGATGAACGTCCAGCTGGCGAGAACCACGAGGGGGCCGAGCACACCGGTCAGCAGCACCAGTGTCATGGCCAGGCCGTCGACGCCGATGTGGTAGCTGAGGCCGAGCTCTTCGATCCACCCGACTCGGTACTCCAACTGGAACTCGACGGGGCTCTTCGGCACGAAGCGCGTCCACGCCCAGACGCAGGTGAACAGGTTCAGCAGCATGCCCAGCAGGGTCACGCCGCGAATCTGCGCCTTCTCGGTCTTCGGCATGAACATCACCAACGCCGCCACCAGCAGGGGCGAGAAGATGACGAGGTTCAGCATGCGGGAGTCGTAGATGCTGTTCACGGGACGTACCTCTGAAGAATCCACACGAGGGCGCCGGCGAGGCCGAGCGCCATGATGGCGGCGTAGGCCTGCGCGTCACCGGTCTGCAGGTAGCGCAACACGGCGCCCGTTCGCTGCGTCACCCAGGCGGTGCCGCGCACGGCGACGCCGTCGATGAGAATCGAGTCGACCACGCGCCACAGCACCCGCGAGACGATGCCAATCGGGCGGATGATGGCGAAGTTGTAGGCCTCGTCGACGCCGAACTTGTTCCACGAGGCCTTGCGCAGCAGCTCGAGCGCGCCGGGGAGCGGCTGGCCGGCACGCGACGGGAAGACGCGCATGTAGAGGAAGAACGCGAGCCCACCGCCGCTGATGGCGATGACCCACGCCTGAATGTACGCGCCCCAGGGAACGTGCTCCTCGGCGGGAATGACGACGAACTGCCGCTTCGCGAGGTTCTCCTGCGTGGTGCGGAAGACGGGGTCGAGGAAGTTCTCCATCAACGTCTGAATCGTGTTGCGGCCCTCGGGCTTCATGATGGGCAGGCCGTGCACCAGCGCGACCACCGACAGCACCGCGAGCACCACCAGCGGCAGCGTCATGTGCCAGCTCGACTCGTGCGCGTGCGGCGTCTTCGCCTCCTTCGAGCGCGGGTACTCGAAGGCCACGAAGTACATGCGCATCATGTAGAAGGCCGTGCCGCCAGCGGTGATGACGCCGAGCACGTAGGCGACGTGCAGCGCCCAGCCGATGGCAGGAATCGAGTTGGTGTGCGCCGCGTGCAGAATGGCGTCCTTCGAGAAGAAGCCTGAGAGCGGGAAGATGCCGGTGATGGCCAGCGTCGCCACGAGGAAGGTGGCCCACGTCGTCGGCATCTCTTTGCGCAGGTTGCCCAGCTTGGTGATGTCTTCTTCGTCACCGTTGCCGTGCATCACGCTGCCCGCGCCGAGGAAGAGGCAGGCCTTGAAGAACGCGTGCGTGACGACATGCAGGAACGCTGCCCAGAACGCTCCGGCACCGATGCCGAGGAACATGAGGCCGAGCTGCGAGACCGTCGAGTACGCCAGCACCTTCTTGAGGCCCTTCTGGCTGAAGGCGATGAGGGCGGCGACGAGCGCGGTGGCTCCACCGATGAGCGCGATGGTGGCCATGGCCGTCGGCGAGAGCACCGCGAGCCACGAGATGCGGCAGAACAGGTAGATGCCCGAGGTGACCATCGTCGCGGCGTGAATGAGGGCCGAGACGGGCGTCGGGCCGGCCATGGCGTCGGGCAGCCAGACGTAGAGCGGAATCTGCGCAGACTTGCCGGCGGCGCCGAGCAGGAAGAGCAGCAGGGCAATCGTCAGCACCCGGCCGAACGTCATGCCCTCGAGCGGCCCCGACGGAATCGTGTCGTCGAGCAGGCTGGCGAAGACCTTCGAGCCCTCTTCCAGCACGCTGACCGAGAGCGGGCCCTTCTGTTTCGCACCGTCAGAGAGCCGCGCGAGCACCGACGTGCCCTCGAGACCCGGGCGGCCGAGCTTCGATGAGACGTCGGCCGGCATCTTCATGGCCGCTTCGAGCGCGAGCACCATGATGAAGCTGCCGACGAGGAAGCCGAAGTCACCGATGCGGTTGGTGATGAACGCCTTGCGGCCGGCGTACGCCTTCGCGGGGTCGGTGTACCAGAAGCCAATCAGCAGGTAGCTGCACATGCCGACGCCTTCCCAGCCGACGAACAGCAGCGGCAGCGAGTCGCCCAGCACCAGCGTGAGCATCGCGGCGACGAACAGGTTCAGGTACGCGAAGAAGCGCCAGTAGCCGTCGTCGTGAGCCATGTACTCGGTCGAGTACAGATGAATGAGGAAGCCGACGCCGGTGATGACGAGCAGCATCGAGCCCGACAGGTGGTCGGCGAACAGGCCGAACGTCACCTTGAAGCTGCCGGCCGAGAACCACGTGCCGAAGTCGGCGCCGACCGCGTAGTTCACGCTGCCGAACGGCGTCATCGCCATCGCGCGGTAGTCGTTGATGGTCCAGAAGACGAGCAACGAGAGAAGGAAGCTGCCGAACACCGCGCCCACGGCGATGAGGTGCGTGTTGGCGCGACCGAGCACCTTGCCGAAGACACCGGTCACGAAGGCACCGATGAGCGGAAGCAGAATGATGAGCCACAACATCTGGCCCGCCTGCTGGGGGTCGACCGGAGCGGTCTGGAAGAACTCGACGAGTTTCTGCATGGCGTTTGGTCCGGTTCCCGTCAGTGCTTCATGGACTGAATCTCTTCGATGTTGACGGTGCCTCGGTTGCGGAAGACCGAGATGATGATGGCGAGGCCGACCGCGGCTTCGGCGGCGGCGACGGCGATGATGAAGAACGGGCTGATGTGGCCGACGGTGTCGCCGCGCTCACGGGCGAACGCGAGGAACGTGAGGTTCGCCGCGTTCAGCATGAGCTCGATGCACATGAAGACGACGAGCGCGTTGCGGCGAATGAGCACGCCGAGCATGCCGAGGCAGAACAGTGCCGCCGCGAGGATGAGGTAGTTGGCCGTGGGAACGACGGTGAAGTTCATGGTCGTGTCTCCAGGTCAGATGCGCGACTTCGCGACCACCACGGCGCCGACAATGGCGACGAGGAGCAGCAGCGAGACCGCTTCGAAGGGGAACAACCACTGCGTGTACATGACGGCGCCGAGCTGCTTGAGCGTGCCGAACGTGGCCACGCGGCCCGCGTCGCTCGCCCAGGCGATGGTGTCGCTCGAGGGCAGCTTCTTGAACACCGACACCAGCGCGGCGAGCAGCGCGACGGTGGCGATGGCTCCGGCGATGCGCGACGGCGACAGCTGCGCGATGGGCCCCGTGTCGGTCAGCGACAGCAGCATGATGACGAAGAGGAAGAGCACCATGATGGCGCCCGCGTAGACGAGGATCTGCAGCACCGCGATGGTGTGCGCCCACAGCAGCACGTAGATGCCGGCGAGGAAGAAGAAGCTCGCCACCAGCGACATCGCGCTCGCGACCGGGTTGCGCACGAAGATGACGCTCGCGGCCGCGACGATGGTGCCGACCGCGAAGATCCAGAACAGCAGCTGCTCGGCGTTCACTGGAACTCTCCGTACGCGCCCCACGGCTTGTCACCGTACGGGCAGCCCTTGCGGGTGATGTGCTCCTCGAACTCGTGGCGGAACTTCTGCACGAACGACTGCACGGGCAGGGCTCCGGCGTCGCCGAGGGCGCAGATGGTGTTGCCCAGACCGATGGGCGGCCAGGGCGCGATGGCCTGAGCGACGTTCATGAGCGTGTCGAGGTCGCTCAGCTCGCCGCGGCCTTCTTCGATCTTTCGAATGAGGCGCGCCATCCACGGCTGGCCTTCACGGCAGGGCGTGCACTGGCCACACGACTCTTCGGCGTAGAACCGCGCGACGCGCCAGATGCTGCGCACCGCGCAGGTCGCGTCGTCGATGACGATGACGCCGCCCGAGCCGGCCATCGAGTTGAGCGGCTTGAAGGCGTCGAACTCGAGCTTCACGTCGAGCTCATCGGGCGTGAGCACCGGGGCTGAGCTGCCACCCGGAATCACGGCCTTGATGTTGCGACCCTCGGGCAGGCCCTGACCGTATTCCTTGTCGTAGATGAGCTCGCGCATCGAGGTGTCCATGCCCACCTCGTAGGTGCCGGGGCGAATGACCGAGCCCGACAGCGTGACGAGGCGCGTGCCACCCGACTTCGCGGCGCCCAGCTTCGCGAACCACTCGGAGCCCTTTTCGAAGATGCGGGGCAGCGAGGCGATGGTCTCGACGTTGTTCACGACCGTGGGGCAGCCGAAGAGGCCGACGACGGCGGGGAACGGAGGCTTGAGCCGCGGCCAGCCCTTCTTGCCTTCGAGCGACTCCAGCAAGGCAGTCTCTTCACCGCAGATGTACGCGCCGGCGCCGCGCACCTGCACGACGTTCAGCTCGAAGTCCTTGCCCATCAGCTTCTTGCCGAAGATGCCGTCGGCGTAGGCCTCGGCGATGGCGGCGTCGAGCACGCTGGAAGGGTATTTGAACTCGCCGCGCGCGTAGATGTAGCAGCTGTGCGCGCCCAGCGCGTAGCAGGCGATGCCGATGCCCTCGAGGAGCATGTGCGGGTCGTTCTCGAGAATGAACCGGTCTTTCGCGGTGCCCGGCTCGGACTCGTCGGCGTTGATGGCGAGGTAGCGCGGCTTGGTGTTCTTCTCGAGCGACGGCACGAAGCTCCACTTGAGCCCCGTGGGGAAGCCGGCGCCGCCACGGCCGCGCAGGTTCGACTTCTTGACCTCGTCGGTGATCTGCGCGGGCTGCATCGACTCGAGCACGCGCTTGAGCTGCTGATAGCCGCCGCGTTCTTTGTAGCCCTTGAGCGTGTTCTGACCGGGCTTGCCCCAGTCGCGCGTCATGACCTTCTCGGTGAGCACGCTCATGTCAACTTCTCCAGAAGGCGGTCGACCTTCTCTTTGGTGAGGTTCTCGTGGTGGTCCTCGTTGATCTGCAGGCACGGCGCGGTGCCGCAGCTCGCGAGACACTCGGTCTCACGCAGGAAGACCTTCTCGCCGTTGGTGCCCGAGTGCGTGTTGAGCTTCTGCTCGAGGTACTTGAGCATGCCCTCGGCGCCGCGCAGCGCACACGAGAGGTTCGTGCAGACGTCGATGACGTACTTGCCCGGCTTCTCGGTGTGGAACATCACGTAGAACGTCGCGACCTCGTAGCAGTGCGCGACCGTGGTCTCGAGGCGCTCGGCGACGAGCTTCATGCCCTCGGGTGGGCACCAGGTCTTGATGCTCTGCAAGAGCCGCAGCGCCGGCAACATCGCGGCGCTCTTGCGGTCGTTCGGGTAGTGAGAGAGCAGCTGGGCGATTCCGTCATCGAATCGCTTCTGCTCTGCGGGCGTGAAGAGGGGCTCCGACATGGCGGCGGGTTCGTAGAAGCGTGCACCCGCCACGTCAACGAAAACCCTGGTGTCGACGAGCAGTTCTGATCACGGCCGCGCGATCAGAAAGTGATGGTCGAGCGGGCCGAGTCAACGACGACCGAACTTGTACGCCTCACGCACGGTGACGCCCGGGCCCGTCACCACCAGCGCCAGATCCTGCACGGGCAGCGCGTCGGACACGAACGAGAGCGGCTCGACGTGCGACTTCGCCTCCGTCGTCGGGTCGAGCGTGAAGAACGTTCGGCCACGCACCACCTGAAGGCCGGGCGGCAGCTCGAGCTGCACGGTGATGGGCGAGGAGCTCGGGCCGTAGTCGACGCGGGCGGCGAGCTCCATGCGGGTCGGTGTCAGCACCTGCTGCTGCCAGGTCGCGACCACCTTCGTCTCGGCCGGGCTCGGCGTTGGCGGCAAAGCGACCTTCACGGGCTCGCCTGGCGCGACGGCGACAGCCGGTTTCTTCTCGTCGCAGGTGCACGCCGTGACGCCGAGGAGTGCCGCCAGAACCCACATGCGCATGTGCCCACCTGTAGCACTCCGTCAGCGAATCGTCGGAACCTGAATCGAATCAGCGCGCTCGGCCTTCAATGAAGTTGACGTGACGCCCGAAGCGGTGTGGCCTCGGGCCTCTTCTTCCTTGGTTGGCGAGTGACGTGACGGGGTTCTCACTTTGAGCGTGGGTCAGGAACAGAGCCAGACGGCGAACGGCACGAGCCCGTCCGGGTACCGTGTGCTCATCGTCGAAGACAACCCGCACATCATCGAGATGTACAGCTACGTGCTGAAGAAGCTCGCCGCGAACGAGCTCAAGGGCACCACGCCGCTGGAGGTGCACTTCGCCGCTGACGGCCACGCCGCGATGACGCTGCTGACCGACTCGCCCTTCCATCTCGTGATGACCGACCTCTACATGCCCGTGATGGACGGGTTTCAGCTGATCGAGAAGATCCGCTCCGAGCCGGCGCTGAAGTCGTTGCCCGTGGTCGCCATCTCGGCCGGCGGGCAGGACGCGAAGGACCGCGCCATGAAGCTGGGCGTGACCAGCTACCTCAAGAAGCCCGTACGCTTCGCCGACGTGATGGACACCGTGAAGCAGTTGCTGCGCATCACCTGACGAAAGAACCCATGTCGCAGGCCATGACGAGAGACAAGGTCAGCGGAGACGCGCTCTTCATTCTGAAGAGCCTGAAGGAGAACGGCCGCCTCGGCCGCTCGAACAAGCTCGCGGACGTCAAGACGGCGCTCGAAAACAGCGTCAGCCTCGAGTTCGACAGCTACTTCTTCTTCCTCCGCAAGTTCCACTACATCGCGATGGACCGCGAGGCGCAGCTCAAGCTCACTGATCAGGGCGAGCGCGTCGTCGGCGGTGACTATCTCGACAAGTTCACCGGCGAGGTCGGCGAGTTCTTCGCTGATCAGATCACCGCCGACTCCGAGACCGACGGCGGCGACTCGACGCTGATGCAGCCGCCCGAGCCTCCCCCTCCTCCCGCGACCGACCTCATTCTCGAGGAACCCAAAGCCATGCCTCCTCCTCCGCCCCGTGGCGGTGGCCGCAAGCCGCCCCAGCCCGAAGACTTCTCGCCGCCGTCGATGCCGCACGTGACCGCGCCCGAGGTGCAGCCGCAGCGTGGGTTCGCGCCCGCTCCCCTTCCTCTCACGGCGGCCGTGGCCGTCCAGCCCCAGCCCATGCAACTCAATCAAGTGTCGAGTCCCTCAGGCATCGCGAGCGGCGGAGGCAAGGGGCAAGACCTCGACCTGCGCTACCAGAAGTTCGACGCCATCGGCTCGGGCCCGCTGGGCACCGTCTACAAGGGCAAGCACAACGCGCTCGGCCTCGACGTGTGCGTGAAGGAGCTGAAGGACATCTTCGGCTACTTCTCGTTCCTGCAGCGCGGTGAGGTCATCAAGCGCCTCAAGAAAGAGCTGTGCGCGCAGGCGCAGGTTCGCCACCCGAGCATCATTCAGGTGCTCGACCAGAACACCGACCAGGCGCGCCCGTACTTCGTGATGGAGCTCTGCAAGGGCAGCCTTCGCGAGAAGCTCGAGGCGTCGGGCGGCAAGGGCATTCCCGTGCCGCAGGCGATTCGGTACTTCCTGCAGCTGTCGTACGCGTTGCGCGCGGCGCATCAGCAGGGCCTCACGCACCACAACATCAAGCCCGAGAACGTGCTCTTCGACGCGTACGGCAACGTGAAGATCGGCGACTTCGGCCTCTCGCGTGTCATCGAGGTCGACCAGACCAAGGGCATGCCGCAGGTCTTCGTCGGCACCGGAGGCATGGGCTACATGAGCCCCGAGCTGATGGCGCGCGCGAAGGACGTGGGCCCGTCGAGCGACGTCTACGGCCTCGGCATTCTGCTCTACGAGATGCTGACCGGTCAGATTCCCGGCCGCCGTTCGCCGCTGCCGAGCGAGATCAACTCCGACTGCCCGACGAAGCTCGACCCGATCTTCGACAAGATGACGCAGGACCGCAAAGACTCGCGGTACCCCGACTTCGAGGCGACGCTCGACGACTTCTACAACGCGTTCTCGGGCAAGGAATACCTCACCAAGGGAGACGTGATTCTCTCGAGCGAAGTGGCTGCCGGCTGAGCAGCGTTCATGACGAAGTCACGAGAGGCCGAGCGAAGCGGCTCGGCCTTTTTCGTTTCTGACTCGACCGAAACCCGTGCGTGACAGGTGTCTTCGCGAGTTCACGTCACGAGGGCGTGACGGGAATTTGGCTTCGCTTTCGTGAGCGCACGCGACGCGAGACATGTCGGTGCATGAACCGATTGCTCGTCGTCGCCGTCGTCGCCCTCTCGCAGCTCGCCTTCGCGGCTGATCAGTGGACCACGCCCTTCCAGGGCATTCGCCGCCTCGAGCGCGCGACATCGAACCAGCGCATTCACGCCGTCGTCGTCGACCTGAGCGTCGCGGGCGTGAAGCTGCAGTCGACGGCTTCTTCGCAGCGCGGGCGCACGCCGACGTCGTACGCGAAGCTCATCGGCGCGCAGGTGGCCATCAACGCCGACTTCTTCAAGGCGGGCTACGTGACGAGCGGCCTCGCGGTCGGCAACGGCGTGAAGTGGCCCGACACCAACGACTCGCGCACGTATGGAACGTTCGCGTTCGACACGACTCCGCTGGCTCCGCGCGTCGAGCTGCAGCCACCCGAGCACGTGATGCAGCCGGCCGCGTGGATGAAGGGCGTCGTCTCGGGCCGACCACGCGTGCTCGCCAACGGAGCCGTGCTCACCTCGACGGCCTCGGTCTGCGCGAACAACGTGCGACACCCGCGCACGGCCATCGGGCTGTCGGCAGACAAGAAGAAGCTGTTCATGGTCGTCATCGATGGGCGCTCGTCGGTGGCGGCGGGCATGACGTGCTCCGAGGTGGGTGCGCTGCTCAAGTCGCTGGGCGCGGCCGAGGGTATGAACCTCGACGGAGGCGGCTCGAGCGCCATGTACCTTCAGGGCTTCGGCACGGTGAACCGCCCCTCTGACGGTCAGGAGCGCGTCGTCGGCAACCACCTCGCCGTCTTCGCGAAGCCCTCGGTGCGTACCGGCACGGTGAAGGGCGCCGTGTACGTGAGCGGAAACCTCACCAACCGCATCGCGGGCGCGGTCGTGCGCGTGTCGAACGGCATGAAGGCGACGACGCTCACGAACGGGCTCTACGACTTCACACTGCCGGTCGGCACGTACACCATCACGGCGTCGGCGCCCGGCTACGCGTCGGCGTCGGTGAAGCGCACCATCACCGCGAGCACCACCATCTGGGGGAGCATTCCCCTCGTGCGCTCGGCGACGGCCGACTTCGACAAAGACGGCGTGCTCGACTCGCGGGACAACTGCGCGCGGGTGAAGAACGCGAGCCAGGCGAACAACGACCGTGATGCAGCGGGCGATGCCTGCGACGGCGACGACGACAACGACGCCGTGGCCGATGAAGACGACAACTGCCCGATGAAGGCGAACGCGAACCAGGTGGACTCGGACCGTGATGGCGCTGGAGATGTCTGCGACTCGACGCCCGGCACTCCGCGCCCGGTCGATCTGATCATCGACGAGCCGCTCGACGCTGAGGGGCTGTGGCAGCCGGCACCGCTCGATGACCTCACGTTCCTCGAGTCGCTCGAGGTGCCGCTACTCACCGTCGATGACGAGGAAGGCGAGCTCGAAGGCGTGTTGGTCGATGGTGACGAGGCTGAGCTTCCCGCAGAGGTGCTCGACGCCGACGCCGAGGTGCTGAACGCGGAGCAGGTTGGTTGCAACGCGGCTCCTCTGCAGGCGATGTGGCCGCTCGCGTTGCTCGCGCTTGCGTGGCGTCGTCGTCAACGCCGCGCTGTCTGAACGGCCCGGACAGCTCAACGCGAAGTCAGCGGGCGCACGTCAGCAGGAACAGCGTCGACGCAGCCTTCACGATGGGCCAACGCTGGCCGCCGTCATGCGGCCCAGCTGGTCGGTCACCTCGCGCAGCGGCCCGTGCATCACCGCGCTGGCGAGCTGGGTCGCGAGCTCTGGGTTCTCGCCCGAGCGCAGACTGGCGACCAACCGCTGATGCACCTCAGCGCCGGCGAAGTCAGGCGCCGCCGGCCATCGCGATGGTCGAGAAGTCCTCGTTGGCGAGCGCGGCTTCGTCGATGAACCAGTCGACATCTTCGAAGTCACCGAACTCGGCGCGCAGCTCGTCGCTCGAGTCGAGCTGAAGCAGCAGGCGCATTCCCGCGGCCTGAACCGAGTAGCCGTTGTGGTCGCGATGACCGAGCAGGTGCGTCGGGTAGTGGCCAGACGCCATCGACGGCGCCGAGTACCGGCCACGTTCTTCGGCCGACAGCGTGCTCGCGACCAGTGGCTCCATCGGGTTCGGCAACATCCACCCCGGCGTCAGGTGCGCGCGGCACAGCGCATAGGGTTCGCGCTCGTCATCATCCCAGCCCGGCGGCAGCTCGCGACGAACCAGCTTCTCGGTCGGAGGCGTGAAGAGCACGACGCCTTCACCGCAGTGCAGCTGCTCACCGCGCGGAACGTCGAGCAGAAAGAACGACAGCAAGCCCTTCGACGGCAACGCCTTCGCGGCCTCGAAGTCAGCCAACTCGGCGAGGGAGAACTGCCCGACGAAGAAGAGCGGGTTCTTCTCGACCCTTGGCCACTTCGTCGTCTCTGGAAGATCGGGCAAGCCACCGAAACGCGTCGTTCCGAGTTCGAACTCGTCATCGGTCGCCTCGAGGTCGACCCACACGGTCGGCGCCAGCAGTGCATCAGCGTGATGCTGCAGCTTCGATGCGGTGAGCCGCTCGACGAGCGCCTGCTTCTGGAGCTGCTCCAGGGCCATGAACGAAGCCTACGACTCGTTCACCGCTGCATGGAGCGCTTCTGCCTTCTCGCTCTGCCCCTCGGCGAACAAGGTCGTCTCGGCCTTCTCGAGCAATTCGTCGAACCCGCGTCGATCGAGCGCGCTCACCGCGACGCCACCGTGCGCTCGCAGCAACGCGTCGACCTGCTCGGCCGACAGGCGATCGACCTTGTTCCACACCTTGAGGCGCGGGCGTTCGCTCAGCTCGAGCGACCCGAGGATTTTCTCGACCGCCTCGACCTGTGAGTCTCGCGCTGGATCCGACGCGTCGATGACGTGCAGCAGCAGCGACGCGTCTTCGAGCTCTTCGAGCGTCGCGCGGAAGGCAGCCACGAGGTCTTTCGGCAGGTCGCGAATGAAGCCCACCGTGTCGGTGATGATGACCTCGTGCTCGCGCGGGAAGCGCAGGCGGCGCGAGGTCGGGTCGAGTGTGGCGAACAGCTTGTCTTCGGCGAGCACCTCGCTCTTCGTGAGCGCGTTCAGCAGCGTCGACTTGCCGGCGTTCGTGTAGCCGACGATGGAGATGATGGGCAGGTCACGCCGCGTTCGCTGGCGACGTCGCGTGCGCCGATCGCCCGACAGCTGCTCGAGCTTGCGGTCGAGCATGGTGATGCGATCGCGCACGCGTCGACGGTCGATCTCGAGCTTCGTCTCTCCAGGGCCGCGGCCTCCGACGCCACCGCCCATGAGGCGCGACATCGACTCGTTCGCGCCGACGAGCCTTGGCATCAGGTACTTCAGCTGCGCGAGCTCGACCTGCAGCTTGCCTTCGGCGCTCTGGGCCCGCTGCGCGAAGATGTCGAGGATGAGCTGCGTGCGGTCGAGCACCTTCATGCTCGTCGCTTCGCTGATGCCGCGCGCCTGACTGGGTGAGAGTTCCTTGTCGAGGATGAGCACGTCGCCGTGCAGCTGCATCGAGCGCAGGTTGAGCTCGTCGAGCTTGCCCTTGCCGATGAGGTACTTCGGGTCGGCCTGCCGCCGCATCTGCAGCACTTCGTCGACGACCTCGACGCCCGCGGTGCGTGCGAGCTCCTTCAGCTCGGTGAGCGAGGCTTCACTGTCGGCGCGCCGGCCATCGAGACAGACCGCGACGAGCACGGCGCGTTCACGGTCTCCCACCTTGCGGGCGGTGGCCTTCGAGGCGAGCTCGTCTTCGAGCGCTTCGATGGTGGCGGCGAAGTCGGGCTGGTCGTCGAACACCGAGCGCAGCGTCTCGGTGCGCCACAACGAGCCGTCGTGGTTCTCGGGCAGCAGGTGCGCGTAGTGCAGCACGCCGGGCTGGCCGTTCGGAGCGACGCCAATCGCCGCGACGAGGTCGAGCCGCAGCAACGCGAGGTCGGTGAGGTCGTCTCGGGTGAGCGGCTCGGACTTGAGGTGCGTGTGCACGAGGCGCAGGCCGCGAAGACGAACCTGGCCCGCGCGGGTGCGGCCGATGTCGGGCAGCTCGAGCTTGTGCGCGTTGCCGACGATGACGGCGTCGACTTCGCCTTTGCGGGTGAGCAGCACCCCGACCTGCCGGTTGGTCTCATGGCTGAACTCGACGAGGTGGCGGGCGAGCTCGGCGCTGACGATGTCGTGGGTCGAGACGCGGCGGCGGAAGGTGTTGCGCAGGTGCTTGAGCTCACTCGGCTTGAGGCCGAGGGTGTTGCCTGAGGGTTCGTTCATGTGGCGATGGTGAGGCGATAGCGTTGGCGCCTCGCCGCGGCAACGGTCGTCGTCGCACGGGTGGGCAGGAAGACGTCAGGGAGCTCCGCTGTCGCTCAGATCATCGCGCGCTGCTGACGGGCATCATCGCGCCAGCTGACGGCGTGCTGCATTCACATCGCAGCGCGAAGACTCCGACGTCGGAGCCGGCGAGTGCGAGGCACTGCGCAAGTCGACGCACCTCGCACGCGACATGACTCGTCTGCGAAGGCCCCGAGCCCATCGATTCAGAACCTCGCGACGCGGTTACCCACCGAGCAGCTTCAGCGACCTGAAGTACGGAGCCACGCGTCCCTTGTTGTACGGCTTCAACCCGATGCAGGTCAGCTCGCCGATCTTGCTCTCGATGATCGGGGCGTACTTGATGCCGTCTGCATCGAGGCGCTGCGTGAGCGCGAAGAGGCCCGGCAGATCGTCGACGCCATAGACGTACTTCACGAACGTGCCCGTGAGCCAGGCGCGCGTGTCATCGTCGAGGAGCGCTTCGGCCGTCTGGCTGAGGTCCACCCGCAGCTGATTCGACACCGGGGCGACGGACGCGTGACAGAGCTGCGCAGCGATGAACCCGAGGCCGTGCTTCGCGATGATGTCGCGACGGGCGACGTGTACTGGGCAACGAACATTGGCTCTCCCAGCAGTTCGAGTGTGCACGGAGTTGACGTGGCGACGCACGAGGGCTGACTGGGAGCTCATCGTCTGCGAACGAGCGTGACGCGCACGTCGGAGGCCGTCGCTTCGACGAACCCCGCGCCGCCGTCGACCGACCACGTGCAGCCATCACACTGCACAGTCGCATCGACCCACGCCGTCGGCAGCGCCACCACCGTCGGCGCCGTGAGCGTCGCGTCACGCGTGAACGAGAACGTGAACGTCTGCGTTGCCTCGTCGAGCGAATACGACCCGGGCGTTCCTGCCACGCGCTCGGGAGCCGGCCGCACGATGCCGCGCGCGAGCTCGGGCTTCACTCCGCCATCGGCCAGCGCGAGCCCATAGCCGTCGTCTTCACGCGTGAACTCCCAGTACATCGCGCCCGCGTTCACCGCGCCGTGCGAGGCGTACTGCGCATCCATGTACTCGACGATGCCAGGGTGGCTCGCGTTGCCGCCGTACTCACCGATGACGAGGGCGGCTTCGAGGGCATCGGCCTCTGCACGCAGCAACTTCGCGTTCTCGAGAATCGCCGCGCGTCGTTCGGGTCGAAAGCCCAGGCCGCGCTCCGCATCTGGGTCGTACGCATGCGGCGCGTAGACGATGTTGGGCTCGTCGAAGCGAGGCAGCGCCGTCGGCAGGCCCAGGTTGCGGCTCGCGGCGGGCTCGAGAAAGCCAATCCAGTCTGGGCGCTCGGCTCTGACCTCGGCGAGCACGTCACGGTACAGCGGAGCGAGGCGCGTCTTCTCGAACACGTCGTTCGGCAGCGAGCCCCACGGTGGCTCGTTCATCGGGTCGACCCCGATGACGCCGCGATCGTCTTTCAACGCCTTCGCGACCTGTCGCCACGCCTGCGCGTACTTCGTCTTGAGTTCCCTGCTCGACCAGAAGCCGTCGACACACGCGATGACCTGCGCCGAGAGCGCGTTCAAGAACCACGGCGTCACCGGCCGATACGCCGCGTAGTTCGCCTCGTCACACGTCCACCGCGGAGCCCCGTTCGCTCCGACGAAGCCCTCGCCGTACAGGTCCTGGTGCATGTCGACGAACACGAGCAGCCCCGCGCCGGTCGCGAGCGAGACGCGGCGGCGCAGCTCGTCGAGGTACGCCTGGTCGTAGACGTCGCGCGTCGGTTCGATGGCGCTCCACGAGACGAGGAAGCGCACCGAGTTGAAGCCCCACGCGCGCAGTTGCTGGTAGTCGGGCGTGTCGTGGAAATCGAAGTACGGCTTCGTCTTGTGCTTGCCGCTCACGTTCACGCCACGAAGGATGACGGCGCGGCCCTGCGGGTCTCGAAGGAAGCCGCTCTTCACCGTGAAGGCCGCAGGCGCCGGTGTCGACGCGGGCACACACGACACGAGCAGGAACAGGCCGAACCAACGCACCTGCCCACTCTCTCACGATGAACGTGGAGCGGGGTGTTAGCCTGCCGCTCGTCCGTGTCTTCGCTTTCACTGCCGGTCGGTCTCGAGTCGTTCGCTGCCGCGTTTCTGTTCGGCCTCGGCCTGCTGTTCGGCAGCTTCTTGAACGTCGTCATTCATCGCCTGCCGCGCGCCGAGAGTGAGACGAGCACGTGGTGGGTCGGCTACTCGAGCCTGTGGACCCCGCCGCGCTCGGCCTGCCCGCACTGTGGTCACGCCATTCGCTGGTACGAGAACATTCCCGTCTTCTCGTGGCTCGCGCTGAGAGGAAAGTGCGCGGGCTGTGGGGCGCCCATCTCGCCGCGCTACGTGCTGGTGGAGTTGATGACGGGGCTGCTCTTCGCCGGCTGCTTCGTGCGCTTCGGGCTGACCTATCCCCTGCTCCCGGCGCTGGTGATGATGGTGCTCGTGGTGCCGCTCGTCTTCATCGACGCCGAGCACTGGATTCTGCCGTTCGAGCTGACGCTGCCGGGCATCGTGCTGGGCATTTCGTTGTCGGTGCCGCTGGGCTGGGAAGCCGTCGCGAACTCGGCCATCGGTGCGGGCGTCGCGTTTCTCGCGTTTCGGTTGATGGAGTACTTCGGGTGGCTGCTCTTCCGAAAAGAGGCGCTGGGCGCGGGAGACAAGTACCTGCTCGCGCTGCTCGGCGCGTTTCTCGGGTGGCGGCCGCTGTTCGCGGTGCTGTTCCTCTCGTCGTTGCAGGGAGCGCTGTTTGGCGGGCTGAACCTGGTGCTGCGTGGCCGCGCGGGGCCCGAGCATGAGAGTGAGAAGCCAGAGACCGCGCCGACGGATGCGGCGAGTGGTGCGAGATCCACGTCTGAGACGGCGGTCCCGAGTGACGCGACGCCTGGTGCCGACCAGTCGATCGCTGAGGATGAAGAAGAGGTCTTCACCTTCACGCCCGACTTCTTGAAGCCCGGCCTGTCGGTCGCTCGACGGCTCGTGTTGCTTCCGTGGACGATCCTGCTGCAGCCGATTCCCGACGACCCGCCGATGGACGAGACGGCCGAGGGAGAAGATGCCGAGCCCGAGTGGACGCCGGGCGTGACGTCACTTCCCTTCGGCCCCTGGATTGGGCTCGCCGGCATCGAGGTGATGCTGCTGACGCCGTGGCTGCACGCGACGTTCGCGGGCACTCCGTTCGGCATGACGCTCAAGCTGCTGTTCGGCCCTCCGAGCTGATCACTCGAGCACGACGAGATCGTCGCGATGCACGGCCTCGTCCATGCCGCGCCAGCCCAGCACTGACTCGAACTGCGCGCTCTTCAAGCCCGCGATGCGGCCGAGATCTTCAGCCGAGTACGCGACGAGCCCGCGCGCGAACGGTTTGCCGTCTGGCCCCGCGATGTCGACCGGGTCTCCGTGCGCGAACTGACCTTTCACTTCCTTCAGGCCCGAAGGCAGCAGGCTCTTCTTCTTCTCAACCAACGCCACGCGCGCGCCATCGTCGACGACGAGCGTGCCCTTCGGCTTGAGCGCATGCGCGATCCACGCGGCGCGGGCGTCACGATGCGAGGCGAGCGGCTCGAACACGGTGCCGAGATCAGCGCCCTCGAAGAGGCCCGTCAGTGCGCCACTCCGATGTCCTTCGGCGATGACACAGCGCAGGCCCAGCTCCGTCACCCGCGCAGCGGCTTTCAACTTCGTCGCCATGCCACCAGTGCCCACGGTGCTGCCGCTGCCACCCGCCGCCTTCAGCATCGCGGGCGTCACCTGCTCGACGAGGGGAATGCGCTTCGCGTTCGGGTTCGTGCGCGGGTCTGCGTCGAAGAGCCCATCGACGTCGCTCAAGATGATCAACACGTCGGCCTGCACGAGCCCCGCGACCAGCCCGGCCAGTGTGTCGTTATCGCCGAACTTGATCTCATCGACCGAGACCGTGTCGTTCTCGTTGATCACCGGCACCACGCCGTGGCTGATCAACCGCTCGAGCGCATGTCGCGCGTTCAGGTACCGCCGGCGGTCCTGCACGTCGGAGTGCGTGAGCAACACCTGCGCGACCAGCTTCGGCGCGAGCGCCTCTTCCCACGCGCGCATCAGCCGGCTCTGCCCCACCGCCGCGCACGCCTGCTTTCCAGGAATGTCCTTCGGGCGCGACTCGAGACCCATGCGTTCGACGCCGAGCGCGATGGCTCCGGACGAGACGACGATGAGTTCACGGCCTTCGGCGAGCGCGAGCAACTCCTTCGCGAGCTTCTCGAAGTGCCCCCGATGGAACTTGCCGGTCGCGTGGGTCAGCGCGTTGGTGCCGATCTTCACGACGACGCGGCGGGCCTGCGCCAACGCCTCTCGCCCTGTCTTCCGTCTCGCAGTCACGACGCTCGCATATCACCGGCGCGCCGCCCCTGAAGCAGGTGCACGACGAGGGCGAGCGCCCAGAAGCCACCGATGACCTGCTTGGCCACGAAGTACGGCGTGCCCATGAAGGCCGCGCGATCGGTCGCGAAGAAGGCGAGGCCATCGACCATCCACAGCACCAGCACGCCCGTCATCAGCGCGCGGTGCTTTCGGCCGAGCACCGCGCCAGCCACGGTCACCATGCCCGCGTGAAGCGAGAACGCGCCCATGCGACGAAAGAGGGCCTCGACGAGCGCGCTGGCGTCTGCCGAGTTCGAGAGCACGGCTGGAGCGTTCATCCACACCGTCTGCGGACCATGCGCCGTCCACGGCGTGGCTGAGAAGAGCAGCCAGCCACCCGTCACGATGTCGAGCACGCCGACGCTCGCGACGACGATGACGACGAACCAGCTCGTCGGCTTCATCGGCCACTGCCTGCGAGAATGGCCGAAGCGCGCGCCGTCACCGCCATCGCCCACTCGCGCCTCCACCCGAGCCGGTGCAGCGCGCGCAGCACGTGAACGGCGAACAGACGCGGCGCCGAGACGAGCTCCATGGGCGCGTAGAGGAGATTGAGCAGCAGCAACCGAACGCGATGCCAGCCCGAGGCCTGACGCCAATAGACGGGGAACGACTCGAAGCCGCGGCCGGTCAGTGTGGGCGGCACCGGCTCGACCGCGTGGCTCAGGTTCTGTGCGAGCGCAGCCACGGCGAGCACCGTCACCGCGTGTTGCCAACCAACGATCTCTCGCAGCGACACCGCGATGGCCGTCAGCGCGACGACGTCGAGCGCCGCGACGAGCCCCACCACCCGATGCATCGCGAGGTACCAGGCGATCAAACCAGCTCCGAGCGCCACCGCCGCGACCGGTGAAGCCTGCGCAGCCAGCAGCAGGAACGCGCCGACGATGAGCTGCGTGCCGAGGTAGTGCACCCACCGAGTCGTCCACCGCGCGTGGAACACCTCGAACTGCTCGGCCTGGTAGTCGAGGTCGAACACGCGCACATAGACGCCGGGTTCGATCAACACCAACGTCATCAACCCGGGGCGATTCGGCACGGGGCTTCTCATGTCGGCCGCACCCGCTCGCGTCAACCCGTCTTGACCGAGCGAGCGTTCGCGTACTCACGAACACGCACCAACGAACGTCGACGCGGCGACGAGGACGACGGAATCGACCACGTCAAGGCGGTGCGCCGCTTGTTTCATCGGCGCGCACGCAGTCTCCTTCTTCTCGTTCGCGAAGCGCTGTCGATGGAGGCCGACCCGATGCGCCCTCACCTGGACGTCGCAGAGACGATGCACGAAGCCGGAGGCAACCTGCTCGAGCGGGCACTCGACCCCGAGCGCTGGGCGCTCCCGACCCGCCGCGTGAACAAGGAGAACCTGTGTCAGGTGGGCAGCGTGCAGGTGTGCGCGTCGCTCGACATCACGCCCACCCTCGACACGTTCATTCGCGTCTCGTTCCGCGGGCCGAGCTTGTCGCCGATGCAGGCCGCCGAGCTGCTCGAGCAGTTCGTCTCGAAGCGCTTCACCTACGTGCCGAACGCCGAGTGGTTCGTCGAGATCGACGCCCGCAAGTGGATTCACTTCTCGCGGAAGTACACGGAGCAGCGGCTCGAGGCCTGAGGCAGACTGTCGCCTCATGAAACGACTCCTCTTCCTCGCGCTCTTCGCGCTCTCGTCGGTGGCGTTCGCCGACCTCGTCTCCAGCACCGAGGCCGAGTGCCGCGACAAGAAAGCCGGCGAGGCCTGCCGCGCGAAATTGTCCGCTGGCGTGTGCACTCCCTCGAAGTGCAGTCGCAACGACTACAGCGAGGGCGTTCCTCCGAAGCAGAAGGTGGTCGACTGCCTGAAGTGTCTCGAAGCCACGACCGACGCCGGCGTCATGAAGCAGCCGAAGAAGAAGTACGGGAGCGCCCCATGAGAACGTTGAGCCTCGCCTTGCTGCTCGTCGGCACCGTCGCCCTCGCCGACATTCCACCGTCGAACTCGACGCAGTGCAGTCAGCCGAACGTGGCCTGCACCACCGATGACGGCAAGCCCGGCACCTGCCTCAAACAGATGGTGGGGCGCCTCGACTACAGCGAGGGCGTTCCTCCGAAGACGAAGCATGTCGAGATGCTGTTGTGCGTGGCGAACGTGACGGCGCGCTCGAGCATCACCAGCTCGCCTCCGTTCTTCGCGGCCGGCGCGCTGCTGCTGGTGATGCTGGGTCTCATCGTGACGAAGCTGGTGGGCCGCGGCCGACGGAGCGCTGCTGCGTGAGCGTGGCGGGCGCGCTCCTCGCTCCGGCCGATTCGCTTCGCTCGGCGATTCTGAGGGTCGCCTCGCCGTGGGTCAGCCCGCTCTTCGCCGACCGCAGCCGCCGGGTGTGGTGGCTCGGCGTGTTCTCGGTCGTGAGCGCGTTCGTCGTCACGGGCGTGGTGCCGCTGTGGAGCCTCGCGCTGGGGCCCGTGCTGCTCGGCGTGCCGCACCTCGTCTCTGACGTGCGCTACCTCGTGGTGCGGCCGAAGCTGCATCACAAGCCGTGGCTGCTCGTGCTGGTGGGCGCTCCGCTGCTCGCGACGTCACTCGGCGCTGGCCCAGAGATTGGTGTGCTGGCCATCGTGCCTGCCGTGTTCGGCGCGGGTTTCTCGTGGCGGCTCGTCGTCGTCGCGCTCGCGTGGCTCGCGTTGACGGCCGCTGCGTACCTCGAGCCCTTTGGGTTTCAGCTCGCCTTCGTGCACGCGCACAACGTCGTCGCGGTGATGCTCTGGTGGAGCCTGACGTCTCGCTCCAGGTCGATGGCGTGGATTCCGCTGCTCACCATCGGCGGTGCCATCGCCATTCTCGCGGGCGCGCTCGACCCGCTCGTCACCTTCTGCGGCGGATGGACGGCTCCGTGGACGGGCACCAGCTTCACCGCGTTCGTCGAGAGCATCACACCCGACGTCGACCCGACCCTCGCTGGCCGCCTCGTGCTCTCGTTCTGCTTTCTGCAGTCGGTGCACTACGCGGTGTGGCTGCGGCTGGTACCCGACGACGCGAGGCCACGCGCGGCGCCCCGTACCTTCGCCGCCAGCTGGCACGCGCTGGTCGCAGACTTCGGGCTCGCGCCGCTGCTGGTGTTCGTCGCGCTCTCGCTCGGCCTCGCGGTGTGGGGAGCCATCAGCCTGCCCGGCGCGCGCCTCGGGTACCTGCAGCTCGCGGCGTTTCACGGCTACCTCGAGCTCGCCATCGCGGCCCGCTGGTTCGCCTTCGGGCGCAGCTCGACATGAGCGCGTTCCTCGAGAGCGCGTTCGGAGCCTGGCTCGTCGGCTTCCTCTTCACGCAGGCCATCGAGGTGCCGCTCTACCTGCGCATCACGCACGGCCGGTGGGCCACCTCGTTCCTTGCGTCGACACTCACGCACCCCATCGTGTGGTTCGTCTTCCCCGCGCTGTGCCCGTTGTCGTGGGGCTACTGGGGCATGGTGGCGGCGGCCGAGGTGTTCGCCGTCGTGGGCGAGACGGTGTGGCTGCGCGCGAACGGCGTCGTCGGCGCGCTCAAGTGGGCGTTCATCGTCAACGCCGCCAGCGCGGTCGGAGGGCTGCTGCTGCGCGCGACGTTCGACGTGCCCTGACTCAGATGCCGTTGAGCCGGTAGTACCGCAGCGGCTGCGCGACGTTCTTCACCGGCGTCTCGTCGAGCGAGCCGATGGTGTACTTCGCGAGGGCCGGGTCTTTCAGCGGAGAGGCCGCTTCCCAGGCCTCCTTCATCACCAGCGTCTCGCGGAACGCGCCGAGCGACTGCAGGCGCGCCGTCTGGTTCATGCCGGTGGAGAAGCTCGTGTAGTTGCGGTTCGGCCCGAACAAGCCACAGAAGCTGACCGCGAGGTTCACGCCGATGGCGACACCGAGGCCGGGCATCTTGAGGATCTCGGAGAGGCGACTGATCTCAGGGTGCGCGCTCATGGTGTCGCGCGTGAAGGCCTGAATCTCGGCCGCAGCCTTGATGGCGGCGACGGCGCGGTTGCCAGCCGAGTCCTTGAAGAACGGAGGCCCGAAGAGCCCGATGACGCAGTCACCGACCATCTTGTCGAACACGCCACCGTGCCGATGAAGAATGCGCACCGCCTCGGCCGACCAGTCGTCGACGAACTTGCCGATGCGCTCGGGCCGCTCGAGCACCTGCTCACAGATGCGCGTGAAGCCGTTGATGTCGGCGAAGAGAATGCCCACCTCTTCGGCGCGCGGCGCGAGGTAGCGGCGCTCGTAGTCGGGGTCCTTCAAGAGCTCGTCGATGGCCTGTGACGAGAAGAACTGCGAGAGGTGAATGCGCTCGCGGTTGTAGTCGATGAGGCGCTGCGAGAGCGTCGACGCGAGCAGGCGCAGCAGGTCGATGGTGTACGCCGAGAAGCCATCGCCGCCGCTCCAGACCATGATCTTCCCGAGCGCGTGCGAGTCACCGACGCCGCTGATCAGCACCGTCTCGACGGCCTTCCGCTCACCCAGCACCTGCGCGAGGTGTTTGTCGCTCGGCGTGATCAGGTTCGGGCCGTACGCGCGAATCGCGTCTTCGAGCGTGGTGAAGCGACGGCCGTTCGAGGCGTGCTCGAGCTGGCCGTACTTGTACATGCGGTAGTGCAGCGCGCCCGACTCCACGGCGTCGCGGTAGAGCAACAGAAAGCCCGGCAGCTTGACCTTCTCGCACAGCGCCCGCACCGCGCCGTCCATGCCGACCTCGAAGACGCGGTTGGCGAGGTAGGTGTTGATGGTGACGAGCAGCTGGTGCTTCTCGGCGGCGGTCTGAACCGAGGCCAGCACGGTGTCGAGCTCTTCGGCGATGGTCTCGAGCGAGCGGGCCAACTTCGCAGCGTCAGCGGTGCGGTCGCCTTCGTAGAGAATGCCAATGGAGCCGACCGGCACGCCCACCACGTCGAGCTGCTGGGAGACGAAGGTGTGGCCGCTCTCGAGCTTGCGCACGCCCCAGCGGCTGCCGGTGAGCAGCGTGCCGGGGAACACGCCGTCGAACTCGCCGTGGGAGAACGTGGTCGACACGAGCTCTTCGTCGAGCGTCGTCACGCACATGCCGCGCGCGCCGATGAGGTGCATGACGGGCGGGAAGAGCCGGTCGAAGGCTTTCTCGACGCTCTCGCGATGCTTGAGCGACTCCTCGAGCAGATCGTCGACGGTTCGGGAAACGTCCCGCAGGTGCTTCAGCTCTTCCAGCGTCAGGTCGTCCATCGGCACACACCGGAGGGTACCACGTGCCCACGTTTGGCCGAGAACTTCGCCACGCGCAGATTGGAGGTAGACTGATCACATGCTGATCGCGCTCGCGGCTTCCCTCCTCGTCTCCACGTCGTCTGGCACCCGCCCGAACACGTACAACGAACGATGGTTGTGCGACCTGTGGGCCGGGGCCCAGTGCCACGCCACCAGCTGCCAGAAGGACGGGAAGGATCGCTGCCAGGCCGTCTCGAAGCAGTGCCAGGAGACGAGCAAGCGCGTCGAGGTCGACTCGGGCCGGGCGCAGAAGAAGGCCGCGTGTGCGCGGGCGTTGCTGGCGCAGACGTGTGGTTCGCCGAAGCCGCCGGAGTGCGACGGGCTGCTCTGAGTCGTTCAGGTCGTTGCGTCGCTCCGCTCGAAGACAGACACTTCGTTCATGCTGACCATCGCTGAAGTTCAGCCCTTCGAGGTCCACCGCCTCGACCGAGCCGCGTATCATCAGCTCTCCGACGCGGGAGCGTTCGCCGGCAAGAAGGTTCAACTCATCGACGGAGTCATCGTCACCATCAACTCGATGGGGCCCCCTCACGCCTTCGTCGTTGGGAAGTTGACCCAGGTTTTGAGCCTGCAGCTCGGTGACTCCCGCATCATTCGGGTTGGCCTGCCGTTGGCCCTCTCGGAACGCTCGGAACCAGAGCCCGACCTCGCCGTCGTGTCTGAGAAAGACACTGACCCGGGCGCCGACCACCCGTCGAGTTCTCCTCTGGTCATCGAGGTCTCCGACTCCAGTCGCACGTTCGACCTCGGCCTCAAAGCCGATCTCTACGCCGCCGCGCGCCTGCCGGAGTACTGGGTCGTCGACCTGAAGAACGCGAAGATCGTCGTGCACCTCGAACCGCGCAAAGGCCGCTACCAGCGCGTTCACCGCTTCGGCCGTGGCAAAGCCGTCACCTCGACCATCGCCCCGCGCGTAACGGTGAAGGTGAACGACCTGTTCGTCTGAAGCCTCCCAGTTCGTGCAGGCGCGACCGCTGAACAGACGGCCCGCTCGAGACGTTCGACCCGCATGCGCCTGATCAGCCGTTCCGCGTGCATGGCCCCACCAAAGTCGTGTAGGAGCCCGGCCATGCGTCGCCTGACCCCTGCTCTCACCCTGCTCCTCGCCCTGCCTGCGTTCGCCCAGGAAGGCGACGCGAAGCAGAAGCTCTCGGTGGTGCCGTTCGCCCTGCTGTCTGCCGACGTCAACCCGCGCGCCAGTATCAAGGCCGTCGGCATGCTGAGCCAGGAGTTCAAGAGCGCCGAGAAGTTCGAGCTCGTCGAGGGCAAGAAGAAGGAAGCCGACCTCGCGAACGACGCGCTCGCAGACGCCCGCAAGGCCGTCGAAGACGCCAAGGAGCTGCGCGGCAAGAAGAAGTTCCGCCTCGCCGACGAAGAGCTGACGAAGGCCATCGGGCTGTTCCAGAAGAACGCGTCGGCCATCACCGACATCGCCGAGGTCGTCGACGCCTGGGCGCTGCTCTCTGCCGTTCAGTACAACACCGGCCGCGACGAAGAGGGCCTCAAGAGCCTCACCACGGCGCTCTCGCTCGCGCCTGATCGCGACCTGCCCCTCGCCGCCACGTCGGCGCTCTTCGCGCGTGTCGTCACCGAGACCCGCAAGGCCGTGAAGGAGAGCAGCAAGGGCCAGCTCGTCGTCGAGTCGACGCCCGGCAACGCCGCCATTCTCATCGACGGTCTCGCGCTCGGCTCGTCGCCGCTCACGGTGAAAGACGTCCCTCCTGGCTTGCACTTCTGGCGCGCGTCGCTGCCGAACGGCGAGCTGCAGGGCGGCGTCGTCGAGGTCGCCTCGGGCAAGCAGGCCAACGTGCGCGCCACCAGCGCCTCGAAGGACCCCGAGTCGCGGCTGCTCGCGGCCGTCGCACAGAACAAGATCGACCCCGACGCCCTCACCGCCGCGAAGGAGTACGCCGGCACCACCAACGCCGACCTGCTCATCTTCGGCGGCCTGTCGACGAAGGTCGGCAAGGGCCTCATCCTCGACAGCTTCGTCTACGCGGTCTCGGCCAACGAGGTGCGCCGCCTGCCGCGCGCCACCTTCGACGCCGAGCTGCTCAACGCCGGCATGGAGTTCTACAACCTGGCCGGAGAGGTCGCGAAGAAGGGCGCCCAGACCGGCGAGGCCGTGAAGGTTCCCGCGAGCGTCTCGTTCGACCTCGTCGGCCAGTCGGCGAAGGTGGCCGAGGTGAAGTACGGCGTGGTGCC
>JBEOKA010000280.1:0-26745 GCA_040275325.1 Myxococcaceae bacterium
GATTTCAGACGTCAAAAAGGGCCCATTTCGAGTGCCGAAATGCTACATCCACAGCCGCGCTTTTGCCCCGCTCTGGAACGTGCATGGAATCGACTTCGCAGCCCGCCACCACCCCTGCTCCCTCGAACGCCCCCGCTGAGTACAACGCCGCGAGCATCACCGTGCTCGAGGGCCTCGAGGCCGTGCGCAAGCGGCCCGGCATGTACATCGGCGACACGTTCTTCCGCGGCCTGCACCACCTCGTCTACGAGGTCGTCGACAACTCGGTCGACGAAGCGCTCGCCGGCTTCGCGTCACGCGTCGATGTCTTCATTCACGTCGACAACTCCATCACCGTCGTCGACGACGGCCGCGGCATTCCCGTCGGGCCGCACCCCACCGTGCCGGGGATGGACACGCTCGACGTCGTGATGACGAAGCTGCACGCGGGCGGCAAGTTCGAGAACAGCGCGTACAAGGTCTCGGGTGGTCTGCACGGCGTCGGCGTCTCGTGCGTCAATGCGCTCTCTGAGCTGATGAAGGTCGAGGTGCAGCGCGGCGGCAAGGTCTACAATCAGACCTACGCGCGCGGCATTCCGCAGGGCCAGGTGAAAGAAGTCGGCGTCACCGAGAAGCGCGGCACCCGCGTCACCTTCAAGCCCGACGCAACCATCTTCGAGGTGCACGAGTACGACTTCGACACGCTCTCGGGCCGCCTGCGCGAGCTCGCGTTCTTGAACGCCGGCCTGCACATCATCATCACCGACGAGCGCACCGGAAAGGTGAACGACTTCAAGTTCGACGGCGGCATCACCTCGTTCGTGGAGTTCATGAACAAGGGCAAGCAGTCGTTCAACGACAAGGTCATCTTCTTCAAGACCGAGAAGGACCTGGTCGCGCTCGAGATCGCGATGCAGTGGAACGACGGGTACGACGAGCGCATCTACACGTTCGCCAACAACATCAACACGCCCGAGGGCGGCACCCACCTGTCGGGCTTCAAGGCCGCGCTCACGCGCACCATCAACGCGTACGCCGAGCGCGGTCAGCTGTGGAAGGACATCAAGGAGCAGCCGACCGGCGAAGACGCGCGTGAAGGCCTCGCCGCCGTCATCTCGGTGAAGCTGCCCAACCCGCAGTTCGAAGGGCAGACGAAGCAGAAGCTCGGCAACTCCGAGATCAAGGGCCTCGTCGAGCAGATGGTGAACGAGCAGCTCGCGCAGTGGCTCGACGAGAACCCGAACCAGGCGAAGAAGATCGTCGGAAAAATCGGAGACGCCGCCCGCGCCCGCATCGCTGCCCGCAAGGCGCGTGAGACGGTTCGCAAAGGCGCGTTCTCGGGTGGTGGCCTGCCGGGCAAGCTCTCTGACTGCCGCTCGAAGAAGCCCGAGCTGTCCGAGCTCTTCATCGTCGAGGGTGACTCGGCAGGTGGCTCGGCGAAGCAGGGCCGTGACTCCGAGTTCCAGGCGATTCTGCCGCTGCGCGGAAAGATCCTGAACGTCGAGAAGGCGCGGCTCGAGAAGATGCTCACGAGCCAGGAGATCGTCACCCTCATCACCGCGCTCGGCACCGGCGTGCGCGCAGGCAACGACACCGAGGGCTACAAGCCCGACGATGTTCGCTACCACCGCATCATCCTGATGACGGACGCAGACGTCGACGGCTCGCACATTCGCACGCTGCTCTTGACGTTCTTCTTCCGTCAGATGCCCGAGCTCATCGAGAAGGGCTTCATCTACATCGCGCAGCCGCCGCTCTACAAAGTCACCGTCAACAAGAAGGACCGGTACCTCAAAGACGAAGACGTGCGCAGTGACTTCCTGCTCGAGCGCGCGGCCGAGCGTGCGGCGCTCGAACTCTCGACCGGCGAGCTCACCGGCGACGACCTGAAGAAGCTGCTCAAGAAGGTCACCGTCTACAACAAGCGCCTCGAGAAGATGGCCCTGCGCAAGGACAAGCGCGTGGTCGACGCCATCGTGCAGGCCGCGCACTTCACGCCCGAGATTCTGAAGGACCAGAACAAGACCGTGAAGGACGACGAGGGCCAGCTCATCAGCCAGGCGCAGGCCGAGTTCTTCAAGGTCGAGGAGTACCTGACCGAGCGCTACCCCGACATCATCGACCGCATGAAGGTCGAGATGAAGGACGACCCGCAGCACAGCTCGAAGAAGTTCGTCATCAAGTCCGACGTGAACGGCGCCTTCCGCGAGACCGTGCTCGACACCGACTTCTTGAACAGCGCCGAGTACCGCGAGCTCGTCACGCTGCGCGAGTCGTTCCAGGCGTTCGGCCCCGCGCCGTACACGCTGCGCATCGGCGACCCGAAGAAGGTGAAGGCCGAAGAGGGCGAAGAGCTCAAGCGCTTCACCGCGCACACGTATCAAGAGGTGCTCGCGCTCGCGTACGACGAGGCGCAGAAGGGCCTCTACATTCAGCGCTACAAGGGTCTGGGCGAGATGAACCCCGAGCAGCTGGCCGAGACGACCATGAACCCGCAGACGCGCACGCTGCTGCAGGTGAAGGTGAAGGACCTCGTCGAAGCTCAGGACATCTTCACCAAGCTCATGGGTGACGACGTCGACCGCCGCCGCGATTGGATCGAGAAGGAGTCGGTGCGCGTGGTGAACCTCGACATCTGATCAGCGCGCCGCGACCATCACCCGGTTGCGGCCGCTCCGTTTCGCTTCGTACATCGACGCGTCGGCGGCCTTCAGCGTCTCGGCGGGCTGCTCGCCGTGCACCAGCGGAGCGATGCCCATCGAGATGGTGACGCGCGGCAGCTCGGTGCCCGTCGGGGCCACCACCTTCGTCTGCGAGACCAGCTCCCTCACGCGCTCGGCGGCGAGCAGCGCCTCGTCGGGCGTGGTGGAGGGGAAGAGAATGACGAACTCCTCTCCGCCGAAGCGCGCGACGAGGTCGGTCGGCCGCAGGTGCTTCACCAGCGTCGCCGCCACCGTCGTCAGCACGAGGTCGCCGATGTCGTGGCCGTGCGTGTCGTTGAAGCGCTTGAAGTGGTCGATGTCGATGAGGGCCACGCACAGCGGCTCCTTGTCCTTCTCGTGGCGCATCACGAGGCGGTGCAGCGTCTCGTCGAGCCAGCGCCGGTTGTGAATGCCGGTGAGGCCGTCGAACATCGCCGCGCGCTCGTACAGCCGCCGCTTCTCGATGTTCGTCGACACCGTGGCGTTGTTCTTCCGCAGGCGCTCGGCCAGCTTCACGATGAGGTTCACCGCGAACGGGTGAGACGTGTGCACCAGCTCCCAGAAGCCCTCTTCGCCCAGGGACAAGAACTCGCTGGGCTGCGCGGCGACGACGAAGGCCGAGGCGGCCTCTCCCGTGATGACGCCGAGCTCACCGACCGTCTCGCCCGCGCCCAGCATCGCGATGGGGTCGGCCGTCGGCTCTCCGAGCGCGACCGCGAGCTGCCCCGTCACCACGAAGTGCACCGCGCCGCCCGCCTCACCCTGTCTGATGAGCACCTCGCCCTTGTCGAGCGAGCGCCGCGTGCCCACCTTCACGAGCGCCTCACGCTGCTGCGTCGTCACTCCGTCGAGCATCGCGATGTGGTCGAGCGCCGTCATGCGCGGGCACCCTAGTGCAGCGACGCGGGTGCGCCTCGGCTCAACGTCGGTGATGGGAGCAGGCCTCCGCAGGAGCGCCCGTTCCATGCCGACAGGGTCGCCACGTGTCTCGAGCGGAACGTGACGTGCCCATTCGTCGCACCGGCATCGCGTGACGGACGCGGGAACGACGCGACACCTCAGCTCGCCGGAGCATCGACGCTGAACGCCCCCTTCGACGAAGACGTGACGTTCGCTGTCGGAGCCACGCGCTCCATCACCTCTGCTCGTTGCGACCGCCCCGCTTCGCGATGACGTGGCGGCTGGATGAGGGCGTGCCGAAGGCGCTCGCGCTGCAGCTCGAAGAGGCTGCGTTCGACATGGAGTCGTGTCGTTCGCCGTCGGAGCCCACGCACCATGACCTCTGCTCGTTGCGAGCGCCCCGCTTCGCGATGACGTGGCGGCTGGACGAGGGCGTGCCGAAGGCGCTCGCGCCGCAGCTCGAAGAGGCCGTTCGACATGGAGTCGTGTCGTTCGGCGGCTGGCACGACGGCAAGACGCGGACGTTGCGTCAATCAGCTGCGCGACCCGTCCACTCGGTGAAGGCTGCGGCGGTGACGGCGAGCGGTACTCCACGCGTTCGCTCCAACGGAAACTCAGTGGCCTCGGTGCGAGCACGACACGCGTGCAGATCCGCGCTTCGGCCTCGACGACGGGAGCTCAGCGCGGAGCCGTGGCTACTGCGACCTGATTGCGGCCGCCCAGCTTCGCGTCGAACTGCGCGACGCGCGCCCGCTCGATGACGGCCTCGGGCTCGGCGCCGCGCTCGTGACAGGCGACACCCAGCGAGACGGTCACCGACGGCAGCTCGACCTCCATCGCTCGAATCGGAGCGCTCTCGATGGCGGCCCGAACGCGCTCCGCCGCCAGCGCGCCTTCGTCGAGCGTCGTCGAGGGCAGCAGCGCCACGAACTCCTCACCGCCGACGCGCACGAGCCGGTCGCTGATGCGCAGCGAGCTCCACGCCGTCGTCGCTACCACTCGCAACGCCTCGTCCCCGGCGGCGAAGCCGTGCTCGTCGTTGAACCGCTTGAAGTGGTCGAGGTTGAACAGCACCGCACACAGCGGCTCGTGCTCGCGCTCGTGGCGGGCGATGAACCTGGGCAACGCCTGATTCAGCCAGCGCTTGCTGTGCGCGCTCGTGTGCGGGTCGAAGAGCCCGTGCGCGCGGTGGCGACGACGTGACACCTCGACTGACCAGTCTCGACTCTCGAGCAGGGTCATCTGCCGGCAGAGGAACTCGAGCACGAACTGACGAAGGCCCGGCTCTCCTGCGAGGAGCGCGTCGAAGGTCGCCCGCTCGACGACTCGGACCTCGGTGGGCGCCAGCGCAACCACGAAGGCCTCGGCGGGTTCTCTCGAGATGAAGCCGGCGAGGTTCACGATGGCGCCAGCGCTCAGATGCGCCACGGGCTCGGTGCCGCCCGCATCGAACGCGTGCACCAGGTCGCCTCCGACGACGACACAGACGAAGTCGACGGGAGCACCACGCTGCTGCAACACCTCGCCCGCCTCGAGCCGACGCAGCGCTCCCACGCTTGCCAGCACGCTCGCCACCGACACGTCGCCGAGGTGACTCGTCATGGCGAACACCATACGGCAGCGGGACGCAGCGAATGTTGGTCAACCCCCGCGAGGGGAGCGAGGATTCACGCGTGCCGACCCTGACCCGTGCCGTCTGTCTCGCGCTGGCGCTGCTGGCCTCGAGCGCGCTCGCACAGAACAAGTCGAAGAAGGGAAAACCGGTCGACCCCGAGCCTGCACCCGTCGTCGCACCGGTCGTGGAGCCCGCTCCGGTGGCGACACCCCAGCCCGTCGCGCCTGCGCCCACGCCGAAGCCCGTCATCGCGCCGAACCAGAAGCCGCGCCTCGCGGTACTCAACCTGCAGCCACAGGGCGTCGAACCCGCGCAGGCCGCCGCGCTGAGTGACGCCATCGTCGCGGCGCTGTCCGAGCGCGCGCTCTTCGACGTCGTGGCGATGCGAGACATCGAGACGGCGCTGGGCGCAGAGCGACAGCGGCAGCTGCTGGGCGTGTGTGACGCGAACCCCGACGCGTGTGGCCTCTCGCTCGGAGACGCGCTGTCGGCGCCGTTCGTGCTCTCGGGCCAGCTCTCGCGCGTCGGCACCGCCTATCAGTTGACGCTGCAGACCATCGACACGGCAAAGGGCCGCGCGATGGGGCGCGCCAACCGCATCTCAGACTCGCTCGAGACGCTCCAGAAGCTGGTGCCGTACCTCGTGGCCGAAGCGACGGGCTCGCCGCTACCGCCGCCGCCTTCGCGCGTGCTGCCCATCACCCTGCTCACCGTGGGAGGCGCGACCGTGCTCGCGGGCGCAGTGTTCGGCGTCGTGACGTTGACGCAGCAGCAGCAGCTCAACGACGAGCTGTGTCCTGGTGGCGTTCCTCCCGATGGGCGCTGCACGGGCACGGCGCTGCGGGAGCGCTCGTTCTATCTCGCGCAGAACGACGGGCTGCTGCGTCAGAAGTGGGTGTCAGCCGGCTTGCTCGCAGGCGGCGCGCTGCTGACGGTGCTCGGGTTCGTCTTCATGCCGCCAGCCGAGAATCAGTCGCGGCTCTCGGCGCAGGTGGTGCCAATGCTCGATGGCGTGGCGGTGGTGGGAGGGTTCTGGTGATGAAGCGCGCGCTGCTCATGTGGTGTCTGACGTTCTTCGCCTGCCCCGGGCTGCTCACCGCGCCGGGCAACGATTTTCCCTGCGACTTCTCGAAGCCCATCGGCCAACGCGACGCGGTCTGCTCGGCTGGTGACGTGTGCGGCGTGAACAACCGCTGCCAGCGCTTTCAGTACGAGGGCCCGCAGTTCGAAGGGCTGCCCACGTTCCCCGACTTCTCCGAGAAGGTCGACGCGGGCGCATCGCTGCACCCGCGCATCAGCGGCAAGGTCGACTTCATCGCGAAGGTGCTCGGCACCGACGCTGTCGTCCTCCACACCTCGCAGGGCACCTTTCAGGTCACTCGAGCCGGGGTCGAGGCAGTGGCCTTCACAGGAACCGCTCCTCAGAGCCTCGACGACGTCGTACTGCAGGCCAGGCCAGCGGGTCTCAAGGTGACCGGCATTCTCGAGCCGAGCGCTCAGGTCTACGCCGAGGGCAACCCGAACAACCGCGTGCAGGATGGGGTGCGGCCTCTCGCGGCGCGCCGGGTGCGCGTCGTCGACGGCGAAGCCCAGCGCATCGGCATCATCACCGAGCCGAACACCCGCGCTGGCGTGCTCCGCGAGCAGTTGGGCCGAGACGAGTTCGACCCCTTCTTTCCCTCGGAGCCGGGCGTGGCTTCGGTCTTCGACCTCGCGCCTGGGCCCGTCATCACCGCGCCGCCCCCCGTCGGTCGCTTCCGCAGCATCGTCGTCGCCGCCTCCGACGGCATTCGCGCGCGCGGGCTCGACGGAGGCACGCAGTTGCTGTTTCCCACCTCGATTCCCGAAGGCGCGGTGCTCGCAGCTGACAGCGCCGCGTCGACGTTCGCCCTGTTCGCGCTTCGCGCGGGCGCTCCAACCCTGTCGGTGTTCTCGGTGTCCCGAACGGGCAGTGACTTTCAGGCGACGACGCCGTGGGGTGATTGTTCGCCCTGCCCCACCCCGCTGGCCTTCACCGCGGGAAGCGACGTTGGCGGGCCCTTCGTCGAAGTGCTCTGCGGTGGTGAAGGCATCAAGCGCGTTCGCGGCACACTCGCGACGGGCCCAGCCGCGGCGTGCCTCACCGAGCCCGTCGCCGCCCCGTTCGACACCACCAGAGTCGCCACCACCATGAAGCGCGGCACCAGCGGCCAGCGCTACCTCGCGGCAGAGCAGGACTTCTCGTCGGCCATCGGGTTTCTGGTGGGGGGCGAAAATGGCCAGGTGTGGGGCGGCAAGACGATGAGCACCGCGACGCCCCTGTTCCTCGACCGGGTGCCGCTCGATGTCGCCTCGCTGGGGCTCAGAGGCACCGATGAGCTCTTCGCGCTGACGCAGCCAGGGGTCTTCGTGCATGACGCTGACGCGGGCTTCGTCGTGGTCGCGCCAGAGGTCACCAGTCGCATCGAGGCGCTGGTGAACCAGGGCCAGGGCTGGGTCATCGGAGAGCAGGGCAACCTCGTGCTCCTCGAGAACGTGAAGAAGGCGACGCTCGGAACGAAGTTCGGGCCGCGGCTCGTCAACGGTCGCGGCGAGCCCGTCACCAGCGCGCTTCGTGGCGAGGCCATCACCGACCTCGACGGCGGCCTCGTCTCGATGGTCATCGCTGCAGACGACTCGTTGTACTTCGTGCCTGCACCCGAGCCCGTGAACCAGGCCGGGAAGAGTGAGGTCACCGCCCAGCTCACGCCCGAGCCGTCGACGCTCATTCGCAGCCTCGCGCTCGAGCGCTCTCCCGTCGGCACCAACGGCGTCGACCGCGTGCGCGGCTACCTCGTCACCTCGCGCAACGTGTACGAGTTCACGCTGGGCGGCGCGCCCCTGCGGTGGAGCGCGACGCCGCTGCAGCTCTCGGCCGCCGAGCCCGTCGAGGTCTGGTTCGACAACCCGCGCGGAGGCCTCGGCCGCGTCGGCTATCGCGACGGCACCGTCTTCTCGACGCCGGGCGGGTTTCAGCTGACCGAGCCGCTGCCGGTCGTCGACGGTGGCGTGCCCACGGCGGTGCTCGACTACGAGAACCTCGGCGGCTGGCCCGTCGCGTACACCTCGGTCGGCGTCTTCGTCGCCCGCTACGACAAGCTCGAGTCGGGCCGCCTCGACAGCCGCTTCGCCGATGGCGGCGTGAACAAGCCGATGACGTGGCGCGAGGTGACGCTGCCTGATGGCACGAGGCCCTGGCTGCGAAAGGGCCCACGCGCCGAGGCGTTGCCCGGGCGGCTGCACGTCATCGCCGAGCCGCAGACCGGCACCGACCGCGCGTACCGGCGTCGCTTCAGGCTGCTGGTGTTCCTGCCAGACGGCGTGCTCGAGCTCGGCCAGCACGAGCGAACGAACATCTCGACCATCGTCGAGTGAGGTGGAGCCTGATGTGACGAAGCCGTCACCAAACCGAGGTCGTGCCGTCAGCCTCGTGTGACGAAAACGGGACGAACTCGCCATCACGCCGCAGAACGGGGCCGGTACGAGGCCGCCCATGTTCGCAGCGGCCCAGCACACAGCCCTCGATACCGAGCGTGACAAGCGCCTGGTGCTGGCCGCGCTCGCTGCGGTCGCCGTGGTGGCTGGAGCGATTCTCACCACCGCGTTCCTCGCCTCGCACTACCACCCGAAGGCCGAAGAGAAGACGGTCGACGTCTCGTTCCGCCCGCCGCCGCCGCCTCCACCGCCCGCGAAGATCGACAACCCGCCGCCACCGCCGCCTGCCGTGAAGAAGGTGGCGTTGCCGAAGCCTCCCGCGCCCGTCGAAGCACCCGTCGTCGCCGCGCCCGCGCCTGCTCCTGCGGCGGCGGCGATGGTCGCTCCGAAAGAAGCTCCAAAAGAAGCGCCGCCCGAGTCGGCCACGCCCGTCGCCGCCATCGCCCTGGCCGTCGGTGGCACGGGAGACGGAACCGGGAGCGCCGTCGGAGGCCCCATCGTCGCGCCGTCGGAAGACGACTCGCCCGCGCCCGTCGAGGTGAAGGCCAACACGAGCGGGCCCGTGAACCTGCCTGAAGAGGCCGACGCTCCCGAGCCCGACGAGAACAACGCGCCGCCCGAGTACCCCGAGGCCATGCGCGCGACGGGACAGGAAGCGCGCGTCGTGTTGAAGGTCGTCGTCGAGAAGACCGGCACGGTCGGCCGCATTCAGGTGCTCAAGGGTGACGAGCCCTTCGTCGCCGCCGCCATCGCCGCCGTGAAGACATGGCGCTTCTCGCCTGCGCAGCCCGACGGCCAGGCCATCGCAGCGGTCCTCACCATTCCGGCGAAGTTCCCATTGAGGGAGTAGCCACATGTTCGACTTCGGAAAAATCCTCGGCCACATGGGCATTCCGGCGATGACGGTCGCCTCGGTGCTCTTGCTGATGGCCCTCGCGTCGCTCGCCGTCTTCTTCGAGCGCCTCGTCGCGTACTACCGCTCACGTTCGGCCTCGCGCCGGTTCGCGCTGGAAGCCAAAGCGCTGCTCGACGCCGACCGCGCCGACACGCTCGCGACGAAGGCCGACGAAGCGAAGCACAGCCACCTCGCGAAGCTGCTCGGCACTGGCGCGAAGACGTACCTCTCGGCGACGAAGAAGCGCGGCGCGGTCGCGCCCATCGAGCTGACGAAGCGCGAGCTCGAGCGGAAGACCGAGCTGCTCCACGCCGACGTGCGCCGCGGCATGGGCGTGTTGGCGTCGGTCGGCTCGGTCGCGCCCTTCGTCGGGCTGCTCGGCACGGTGTTCGGCATCATCACCGCGTTCCAGGGCATCGCGAAGGAGGGCTCGGGTGGCCTCGGCTCGGTGTCGCTCGGCATCGCCGAGGCGCTCGTCGAGACGGCGTTCGGGCTGATGGTCGCCATCCCCGCGGTGCTTGCCTACAACTGGCTGTCGACGCAGGCCGACGGAATCATGCTCACGCTCGAAGACGCGCGCGGCGAGTTCATCGACTTCCTCGAGACGCGCCACTCGGACGATGGGGTCGCGGCCCATGGCAAGTAAGGGCAAGAAGCGCCGCGCGGGCCTCGCGCCCGAGATGAACGTCACGCCGCTCGTCGACGTGGTGTTGGTGCTGCTCATCATCTTCATGGTGGTGACGCCGCAGATGGAGGCCGGCGTGTCGGTCACGCTGCCCAGCATCAAGCACCCCGACACGGGCAACGGCTCGCTGCAGCCGACGACGGTGACGCTCACGAAAGACGGGAAGTTCTTCTTCGAGAAGGAAGCGCTCGAGGTCGGCGCGCTGATGGAGCGGTTGAAAGAAGTGCACGCCACCAGGCCCGAGGGCCGCGTGGTGCTGAAGGCCGACAAGGAGCTCGGCTACGGCAAGGTGCGCGAGCTCTTCAAGGCCTGCCAGGACCTGGGGTTTCCCGGTGTCTCGCTGCAGGTCATCGACGTCGCGAACCGGCAGAGCTGAGGCACTCGTCATGGGCATGCACGTCGGAGACAGTGGTGGAGGCAAGCGGCGCACGGGCGCGAAGCCGGCGATGAACGTCACGCCGCTCGTCGACGTGGTGCTCGTGCTGCTCATCATCTTCATGGTGGTGACGCCGCTGTTGACGAAGCAGCTGTGGCTGAACGTGCCTCCGAAACCGGAGGAGAATTCGCCGCCGCCGCCCGCCGAGGTGTTGCCGCCCATCGTCATCACGCTGGGCACCGATGGCGTGACGAAGGTGAACAGCGAGGCCATCGCGAAGGAGCAGCTCGCCGAGCGCGTCGTGCGCCTGGTGAACGCGCGGCCGGACAAGGTGGTCTTCTTCGATGCGGCGAGCGACGTGCCGTACGGCCAGGCGCTCGAGGTGATGGACCTGGTGCGCGGTGGTGGAGTCGAGACGCTGGCAGTGCTGGCCGACGAGCTGCCGAGTCACTGACCGGCGAACCTTCGGCTGCTGAGGGGCGCTCCAACCCCCCATGTCACTGCGTTCCAGCCTGCTCTCGGTCCTCCTGCTCGGCGCCTGCCAGACTGCCACGCCGAAGACCACCACGACGCCATCACCGACGCTGGTGGTGAAGGTGAACGAGGTGGCCGCGGCCCTCGCGCCCTCAGTCGTGCTGGACCCCAACGACCCCGGCACCTGCCAGGTCTGCCATGAGCAGGTCGTCCTCGAGTTCCGCGAGAGTCTGCACGCGCGCGCGCATCACTCGAAGGACCCGCTCTATGGGGCGATGCGGGCCATGCGCACGGTCAAGCAGGGCGACCACGTTCCGGCTGCCTGCGCGAACTGCCACAACTCACGCGACACGACCAATCATGAGTCGGCAGCAGCTCAGGCGGGCGTGACCTGCGCGACCTGCCACCAGGTGAGCGGGGTTCACGCGACAGATGGAAGAAAGGGCATTGCGGCCCTCGTGGTCGGCCCAGAGCGGCTGTTTCGCGGCCCACACAACGTCCCCGATGGGACCTCGCCCGTGCACGCGAACGGTCCGGCGCTCCCCGCCATCGCCGATGGCAAGACCCTGTGCCTCGCCTGTCATGGTGAAGAGCAGAACCCGGCCGGGATCGCCACCTGCACGACTGGGCCCGAGTATGAGGCTTCGAGTGACAGCCGCTCCTGCACCAGTTGTCACATGCCCGAGGTGCCGGGGGCCGCTGGTGCCGTTACCACGTGCAAGACGCACCGCAGCCATGCCTTTCCGGGCCCGCATCAGCAGCACCGGCTCGCGACACCCGGAGTTCTCGAGACGGCCGTGAGAATCTCGGGCCGCTTCGAGGGTGACGCCGTTGTGGCCGTCGTCGAGAACACCTCGCCGCACGGGTTCCCAACCGGATTCCCCGCGCGAGCCGCGATGCTCGAGCTGCGCGCGCTCGACGCGGCGGGGAAGGAGCTCGGCAGAAACCTGGGCTCTGACCCGATGAAGGACCACCCCGAGGCGGTCTTCAACCGCGGCTATGCAGACGCGGCGGGCAAACCTGCCCTTGCGCCCTTCGCGGTCAAACAGGTGCGTGACGCACGCCTGAAGTCGAGAGAGACGCGAGAGATCAAGTGGGCCACCCCCGTGGGCACACGACAGGTCGAGGCGCGCCTTCGCTTCTTCCTGGTCGCTCCTTTTGCGGCAAAGCAGCTTGGCTATGACGGCCCCGAGACGCGCCCCATCGTGCTCGCGCCCGTGAAGGTCACTCGAGAGGAACAGCCGTGAGCCGTGAAACCCTGACTGCACTCTCGTCATGTCATCACATGAGACTGACGCTGCTCCTGCTGGTGTCATTTTCCGGCTGTCAACGAACCGGGGCACCTGCGCCCTCTGCGCCGCCACCGCAGCCACCCGCTCCGGTTTCGGCTGGCGCCGCACTCGACGCGATGGACACGCGCAAGCCGGTTCCACTCATTCCCATGATGGCGCACCACCAGAAGCAGAACATGCGAGACCATCTGCTCGCGGTGCAGGAGATCGTCCTCGGCGTCGCGACCGAAGACTTCGCGCTCGTCGAGAAGGCCGCAGGGCGCATCGGCTCGTCGCCCCAGATGGCCCAGATGTGCAACCACATGGGCTCCGGAGCCCCGGGCTTCACCGACCAGGCCCTGAACTTTCATCGTGCCGCCGACGCCATCGCCCCCGCCGCCGCCAGGAAGGACGGCAAGGTCGTGCTGAGCGAGCTGAGCAAGACCCTGGCGACGTGTACCGCTTGTCACGAAGCGTGGAAGCAGTCGGTGGTCGACGAGGCAACCTGGTCAGCCGCCTCGAAGACGGCGGCTCCGGCGGACGAGGCGATGCGGCATCAGCACGAGATGATGCTCAAGACGATGCAACCGCACTGAGCGCGCCAGCGGGCGTCGCCACCGAAGCAAAGCAACTGGGCTGCCCTCACGGAGGCGGCAGCACCATCAAGACTCACCCTCAGGTTGCCGAGCGCACGGTGGCGAGCTGGCGAATGTGCTCCATCAATGCGGCCTCTGCGTTGGTTGGCCCGCCGAGAAGGCCTTCGATGCGCTCCGTGCGGAAGTGAGGAATCGGAGCGGCTGAGTCAGAGGGCAACACCTCGACCCGGCTGGGCGAAGCGAGGCACTCGACCACCAGCCTCGCGACGCGCTCCCAGGTGATGAGCTCGCGATCGACACAGAGGCAAGTCGCGTGAGGCTTCTCCGCTCGAGCGAGGAGCCGCACCGCTCTCGCGACAGCCGCCACGTCCGAGAACTGACGTCCCTCTCCGCGCGTCACTGTGATGGCCTTTCCCTCAATCGCTTCGCGCACCATTCGCGAGAGGGCCTCGGGCGTGTGCAGCGGCCCTGATGCGAACGCTGGCGGGCCAACGATGGGACCGGGACGAAGCACGATTCCCGTCATCTGGTGTCGGGCGCACGCAGCGCGAAGGAACAACTCTCCGGCCGCCTTCGTCGCGCCGTAGACGTCAGCCGGGCGCAGCGAATCCTCCTCGGACATTTCGGGAGCGAACGGTCGGTGCACGGCCGCCGACGACACGAAGATGCAGCGCGTGAGGCCAGCGCGCCCAGCGGCGTCGAAGAGCTTCGCAGTCGCGGCGACGTCTCGCAGCTCGAGCTCCGAGCCGGGTTCAGCCCAGAGAAGCGCCGCATGAACGCATGTGTCGTGTCCGTGCAGCATTGCGCCGAAGCGCGAGTGGTCCTGCAGATCAGCCTCGACGACCTCGAGCCGAGGATCGTTCGCGAGCGGCCCCAGCTTCGCGGCCGACCGCACCACCGCGGTGACGCGCTGCCCGTCTTCGAGCAGCGAACGCAGAATATGGAGACCGATGTACCCGCTCGCGCCGGTCAGCAGCGTTCTCATGGACTGATCCGTAGCTCAGCTCGAGTGGCGCAACCGCGACCATTCGTGTCGTTCGTGTGCCACTCGATTTCGCTCGACCCGGTCTGACACCCAACCGTGACTCGCGAGAGGCGCAGCCGTGACGGTCTGCTCGCCGTGAAGTCACTTCGACGAACGCGGGCTGCCACGCGACGGGAGGAGATCGACGCCCGTGAAGACGCACCTGCTCCTGCTCGCGCTCGTTCCCGCCCTCGGGTTCGCCCAGACGTCGTCTGATGCGGGCGAGGCGCTCGACGCTGGTGAAACACTCGACGCTGGCGTCATCATCGAGGACGCGGGGCTGCTTCCCTCCGTCGACGACGCGGGCACGCTCGATGCGGGCGCACTGGAGCCGACGCCCATCACCGACGCTGGTGTCGACGCTCCGAAGAAGAAGGCGCTGCCGAAGAACTTCGTCGGCATCGTCGGCAAGGTCATCGACGCGCAGAACGGTGAAGGCCTCATCGAGGCCACGGTGAAGGTCGTCGCCGGCGGGAAGAAGAGCGCGCTCACCGACGTCGACGGCGAGTACCGGCTGAAACTCCCGCCTGGCACCTACGACCTGCGCATCTTCTACGCGCTCTACGAAGGCCGCCGCGTGCAGGGCGTCGAGGTGAAGGCCGGCCAGGTGACGACGCTCGACGTCTCGCTCGAGGCGAAGTCGACGGCCATCAAAGAGGTCGTCGTCGAAGCGAAGGCCGACAAACGCAACGAGACCGCCCTGCTGCAGGAGCGGAAGAAGGCCGTGGTGGTGCAGGACTCCATCGGCGCGCAGGAGATTGCCCGCACACCCGACGCGAACGCCGGCGACGCTGTCAAACGCGTGGTTGGGGTGACGTTGGTGGACGGTCGCTTTCCATACATTCGTGGCCTTGGGGGGCGCTACGTCACCACGCTGCTCAACGGCACGCTGCTACCAAGTCCAGAGCCTGACGAGCCCGCGGTTCCGCTCGACCTCTTTCCAGTCGCGCTTCTCTCAAATCTCAATGTGGTGAAGACGTACTCGTCTGACTTGGTTGGCTCGTTTGGTGGTGGGTCGCTCACCATTGACACGTCGACATTTCCTTCAGAGTTGGAGTTCAAAGCCCGCATCCAGACTGGTGGTGACACCGTCACGACCTTCCGCAATCGCCCCGGCGAGGCCACGTCAGCAGGCGAGAGTCTGGGCTTTCGCAACCTCGAGCGCGACCTTCCGACTCAGGTTCCGACAGACGCGGCCGTCACCCGAAACAAGACACCAGCAGACGTACGCGAACGTGCCGGAGAGGCGTTTCGAAACAGCTGGACTCCATCGACACTCCTAGCCCTTCCAAACCTCACGCTTGGCCTGCAGGTCGGTGACACCCTTCAACTGGGCAAGGAGTCGCGGCTCGGCTACCTGGCTGCCGTTCAGGCTGGCCGCCGCGAGCAACACTACACATACCAGAACGCTCGCCTGGCTGTGAACGAAGGCCGCGAGCTCACGACCGTCGACACCAGCACCATCTCGACTGGCCGTCTGAATGGCTCTTCGAGCGCTCTCTTCAACGTGGGCCTGCAGCTCAATCGCGACAACGAAATCTCTGCCCTCGGCCTCTATCTCGTCAACACTGAGGCGCAGTCTTCAGACGCGACTGGCTACTCGAACACCGACTCGACGAACTTCCACACGAGCCGGCTCCTCTTCACGCAGCGCCAACTCTACTTCAATCAGCTCAAAGGCTTTCATCGCCTCACCACACTCTTTGACACCGAATTGGAGTGGCAGCTCAACTACTCTCGCGTCAATCGACTGGAGCCCGACATTCGAGACGTTCGGCGCGACGAAACACCAGCCGGGTCGACGCTCAGATTTCAGCCAAACTCAGGCGAGCGCTTCTACTTCAACCTCTCTGAGGACTCCGCAGGCGGCAGCGTCGCAGCCACGTTGCCCTACCGAATGTGGCGGTTCAAAGTTGGTGGGCAGACTCAATACTCGCAACGAGACTTCCGTGGCCGGCGGTTCCGCTACGTACTCGAGCGAGGAGCGAACGAGGCGAGCTACGAGGGCAAGAGCCCCGAAGAGGTCTTCGCGCCCTCACTCGTGGGCCCACAGACCGAGCCCTACGTCACGGCGCTCGAAGAGACGACCTTCACCTTCGACCGGTACTCAGCCTCGGTTCTCGTGGCTGGCGCTTTCGCACACGTCGAACTCAAGCCAACCGACTCGCTCCGGCTGATGTCTGGTGTTCGATTCGAGCACAGCGCCCAGACAGTCCGCAGCGGGGCTCAGGCGGGCGAGGTCGACTACGCAACCGCTGGCCCGCGCGGAACGGTCGCTGAGAAACGCTTCAACGACTTCATTCCAACGGTCAATCTCACCTTCAGCCCCACTGACCGAATCAATCTGCGCGCAGCCTACGCATACACTCTCGCCCGGCCCTCGTTCCGTGAGATTGGACCTTTTCTCTTCTTCGACTTTCTTCGCCGCGCCAACGTCTCAGGCAACTCCGACCTGAACCGCACCCGCATTCATCACGGCGATGTGCGTGCCGAGTGGTTCCCCTCGAATGGCGAGGTGGTCGCCGCGACAGCCTTCGTCAAGCAGTTCGGTAGCGGCAACCTCGACCCGAATTGCGACCCTTCGACGATTGGGTGCAAAGACGGGCCGATCGAACGTGTCGTCACCTCAGTGTCGAGTCTGCCGGACTTCGGATTCCGCAATGCGCCCGGGGCAACGTTGGTGGGCCTCGAACTGGAGGGCCGCGGGTCTCTCGGCGCCATGACGCCGCTGCTCAAGCCCATCAAAGTGGGCGGGAACCTCTCGCTCATCTGGTCCCAGATTGCGCTGACTCCAGGCTTGTACACGAATGACAAGCGCCCTCTCCAGGGCCAGTCACCCTGGGTCGGCAATGCAAACATCTCGTGGGAAGAGCCCAGATGGGGCACCGAGATCGGCGTCTTCTACAACGTCTACGGCCCGCGCATTACCGAGGTGGGCACCAACGGGCTTCCTGACTTCTACGAGCAGCCGTTTCACCGAGTCGACGTGGCGTGGACTCAGAAGCTCGGGGCCGGCTTTCAGCTGAAGCTGGCGGGCGCCAACCTGCTCAACCAGTCAATTCGTATCACCCAGACAGACGCCTCGAACGGAACTCAGCGTGTCGTCTTTGGCTTTTCTCCGGGAGTTCAATTCAACGCCACGGTTTCGTGGAACTACGAAAGGAAGTAACGTGAACCTGAAGACAGCAGTCACCATCATCATTGGAGCCCTTGTCATGGGTTGCCCTGTTGCGTCGCAACCCGACGCCGGGCCCATGGTCACCTTCGTCACGTGCACGGGCAGTTCGTGTGACGTCACCGCCGACATCACGTCGGACTACACCTTCAAGACTGGCAACACCTACATTCTGAAAGACCTCACCTACGTCACTGGTGCCGTTCTCACGGTCGAGCCTGGTGTCGTGGTCAAGAGCGACGCCCGCGGCGCCCTGGTCATCGCGACCAACAGCCGCATCGAGGCCATCGGCACCGCGACCCAGCCCATCGTCTTCTCCACCAATGCACCGGTGGGAATGCGCGGCTCATCGAGCGGTGATTGGGGAGGGCTCGTGCTTCTCGGGAAAGCGGCCATCAACGACATGGGCGGCGTCGCCAATGCCGAGGGTCTGCCTGATGAGGCTCGAAACAAGTACGGCGGGGGCACATCGCCCGACAACACCCACAACTGCGGCACGCTCAAATACGTGCGCGTCGAGTTCGCCGGCAAGCCGCTCTCGCAGGACAATGAGCTCAACGGTGTCACCTTCTACGCCTGCGGCAGCGCTACGACCGTCGACTTCCTCCAGGTTCACCGCGGCGTGGATGATGCCGTCGAGCTCTTCGGCGGCAACGTCAACCTCAGGCACCTGGTGCTGACCGGCTACGACGACGACGGACTGGACTGGGACAAGGGCTGGACTGGCAAGGCGCAGTTCCTCGTCATTCAGCAAACCGGTGACCGCGGCAATCATGGCATCGAGGCTGACAACAACCGAAACGCAAGAGACGCCTCTCCGCGCTCGATGCCCGTGATCTACAACGTCACGATCATTGGCCGACGCCCCAGCACTGCTGCCTCCGAAGGGCAATCGCGAGGAATGATTTTGCGCGATGGAACGGGTGCAAAGCTCTACAATTTCGTTGTCATGAACAACACCGAGGACGGCATTCGTGTCGACCACACTCCGACCGCGTCCCTGTGGGACGTGACAAATCCCTTCAACGGGTCGCTGTTCGTCGCCAACTCCATCTGGGTCGACAACCGCACTGACGGTGGCTCGTACCGAAACTGGGTGGCTGCCCCCACCGATGCGGGCGCTGGCAATCCTCCCATCGTCAACGACAACATGTTCGACGAGAAGGCTGCACTCGACAACCCAACGCTCAAGAACCGCAACGTCGACCCGCAGCTCGTCTCGCCCTACAGCGAGACCATGCCGAACTTCAAGCCAACCGCCACCTCACCCGCATTGGTGGCGTCTGAGGCGGCAGTGCCGCCGAGCGATGGGTTCTTCGACAACACCGCCACCTTCGTTGGCGCCATTGGAGCCTCTGACTGGACCGCGGGTTGGACTTCGTTCCCGGTCAACTGAGACATCGTCGGAACCACGAGTTTCCGGCGAGGTGACTTCACGCCCCGACATGCGCGACGGCTATCCCAGTGACTCCAGCATTTCGCTGGAGATGTCCTTCATTGGGGGTTGTGCATGCGAATCGGACTGATGGCGGCAGTTGCTGTGGCTTTCTTTGCTCTTCAGGCAGAGGCAGGAATCAAGATTGTCAGCATGGACCGGCGCCAGGACGCGATTCTGGCCTGCCGGCCAGCTGGTCAATTGCGGCCATTGGACATGTATCAGATGTACGTCGGCGGAAATTGGGGCGACAACCTGGTCTACGGCCAGAGCTTCTACGGCTCGCCGCTTTCCTTCTCAAACAGTCACGGCTCGGTCTCGGCCACCATCGACACGACTCTGGGGCAGACTGGCGACGTCATCTGGGGCGCCACCTCATACTTCGACACCCTCTTTGTTCGCGCCAAGTCGTCGCTGGCCGCAACCTCGGCGACGATCGCGGGCTGTCCTTCGGGCACTTTCCAAACGACGGCGAGTTCGACCACGGTCGTGTTCCAGACGAACAGCCTCGAGTACATGAAGTTCGTCGGCTCAATGGCCACGTCGACGACGTTCGCGCCCCTGGTGGGTGTGACTGCGTCGTTGACCTGTAACGGCTCGGGTGTCTTCTCTGTCGGCGCGGGAAGCCACAACTTCGAGTTCCAGCTTGGGCCGTCACAGACGTGCACCTACGTCGTCACCGCGTTCGCCAATGCCGAGGGGAGCTTCGGCGACGTGAGCTCCGCTGAGTACAACGTCTATCTGAGCAACGACTGAGCGAGCGAATCGGTTGAGGTTGGGTGCGGGGGCTGGCATCGGGCAGCCAGCCCCCGAATGCGCCAGCACAACGCTGGGTCTTCACACGCGTGGTAGGCAACAAGTTCCCGCATGCTGACCCGACTCGACACCCGCTCGAAGCTGCTGCTCACCCTCGCCGGGCTCTTCATCACGGCGCTGCTCGTCGGCGACATCATCGGCGGCAAGCTCTTCGCCGTGGGAGGGACCACGCTCTCGGTCGGCATCATTCCCTTCCCCATCACCTTCCTGCTGACCGACCTGCTCAACGAGTTCTACGGCAAGCGCACCGCGCGGGTCGTGACGTGGGTCGGCTTCGGCATGGCGGTGTTCGCCTTCACCATCATCACCATCGCGGTGCTGCTGCCCTTCAGCGACGTGACCCGCGCGGCCGACTGGAAGGGCGTCACCCAGCCGGCCTTCGACGCCGTATTCGCCGGCAGTCAGCGCATTCTCATCGCGTCGATGGTGGCGTACCTGTTCGCGCAGTTCGCCGACATCTGGGTCTTCAACAAGGTGAAGACCGCGACGCACGGCCGGCTGCTCTGGCTGCGCGCGACCGGCAGCACCCTCGTTTCGCAGCTCATCGACACGGCGGTGATTCAGACGCTCGCCTGGCAGGGCACGCTCGACGCCAGCACGCTCATCGGCCTCATCGCGTCGTCCTACGGCGTGAAGGTGCTCGTCGCCGTCGGCCTCACCCCCGTCATCTATCTGGGCCACGCCGTCGTCGAGCGGGTGCTGGGCATCGACCCCGTCAGACTCGACGAGCAGGGTGAACCCATCGGGTGAGCCGGGTTTGCACCGAGAACCACACGGTTTTCGTTCGAACGCCGGCACGAATTGGATCAATCGGCCCCGATTTGCTTCGATGTGCGCCCGTCGCTGGGGGGTCATGGAGCACAACCCGTCACACGAGGTCTTGAGCCAGCTCAGCCGGGCGCGACGAGGCGTGCCCGGGGGCCTCGTCTCCATCGACCGGAGCGGCGTCATTCTGGCGGCCGACGAGCGCTCGCGTGAGGTGCTGGGCTCCTCTGCCGTGGGAGCGCGCCTGGCCGCGCTGGTGCCGCGCCTCGCTGAGCAGCCGGCGTGGGTCGAAGCGGTGGCCTCGCTGCGCAGCGGGCTCCTCGAGCTCGAGCCGAAGGGCAGCGGCGTTCAGGCAGTGGCCTTCGCGGCCGATGGAGACGGGCTGCTCGTCGCTCTGCTGGTGACACCGCTGTCCGAGCTCGCGTTTCAAGCGACGCCGGCCGTGGTGCTCGTGGTGAATGAACAGGGCGACGTCGTCGAGGCGAACGAGCGCGCGCTCCAGGTGTTTCGCGCCTCCGGCCAGCACCCGCTGGGTCGCGCCATCTCCGAGCTGATTCCCAGCGCGCTCGTCAGCACCACGGTGCGCGCCACGCTCTCGGGTGCACTCGGGCCCGAGGTGGTGCCGTTCGAGTGGGAGCGCCCCGAAGGCCGCCGCGTCTACGAGCTGCGCAGCACCCGGGTCGACCACCTCTGCGTGCTCAAGCTCGTCGACATCACCAGCGAACGCGCGCTGGCCACCGAGCGCGAACGCCTGCTCGAGGCGGTGCACCAGTCGCAGAAGCTCGACGCCATCGGCCAGCTCGCCAGCGGCGTGGCGCACGACATGAACAACGTGCTCGCGGTCGTGCAGACCTGCGCGGGCGCGCTGCGTGACGACGTGAAGGAGCCGCTCCACAAGGCCGACGCCGAGCAGATTCTGCTCGCCGCTCAGCGCGCGAGAGACCTTTTGCATCAGCTGCTCGCCTTCGCCCGCAAGACGCCCACCCGCGCCGAGCGCTTCGACGTCATCGAGATGGCGCGCGAGGCCGCGAGCCTGGTGACGCGGCTGCTGCCCGCCAACGTGCGCCTCTCGCTGCGGCTGCCGCCCGAGGCGTGCGAGGTGACGGGCGACCGCAGCCAGCTGCAGCAGGCCCTCATCAACGTCTCGCTCAACGCGCGTGACGCGATGCCGCACGGCGGCACCATTCACCTGAGCGCCCGCTTCGATGAGCGCCGCGTCACCTTCATCGTTCAAGACACGGGCGAGGGCATGCCCGGCGAGGTGCTGCAGCGCGCCTTCGAGCCCTTCTTCAGCACCAAGAAGCGCGGCAGCGGCACGGGCCTGGGCTTGTCGATGGCGTACACCTCGCTGCGCGCGCACCGCGGAGACATCAGGCTCGAGTCGACGCCGGGCCGGGGCACGCGGGTGACGATGTGGCTGCCGCGCGAGTGGAGCGCCGCGCAGGACGAGCTCGAGCTCTCTCCGCAGGGTCAGCGGCGCGGCATCGCGCTGGTCGTCGACGACGACGAAGCCACCCGCAAGGTGCTGTCCCGCTTCCTCGTGAAGCTCGGTTACTCGGTGCACCCGGCGTCGAGCGGGGAAGAGGCGGTGTCGCTGCTGCAGGGCGGGCTGCACCCGAGCCTGGTGGTGTGCGACCTGGTGATGCCGGGGCTCGGAGGCGCCGAGACGATGACGCGCCTGAAGACGCTCGAGCCCGACGCCGACGTCATCGTCACCTCGGGCTTCCTCGACGACGGCACGCTCGACGGCGGCTTCGTCGGCGCCAAGGCCGTGCTGCGCAAGCCCTTCTCGATGGACGAGGTGGCCGAGGCCGTCAGCCGTGTGAAGAGCTGAAGCGAACCTCAGCCTGCGAAGGCCTCACTCATCCAATCGATGATGGCGCGCACGCGAGGCGAGGTGGCGTCGGCAGGCGGGTAGCGGGCGTAGAGCGACAGCTCGCCGTCGACGTGGTTCGCCAGCAGCGAGACGAGCCGCCCGCGCCGCACCGACGGCTGGGCGAAGAGCAACGGCAGCCTGGCGATGCCCATGCCCTGCTCTGCCATCTCCATCAGCACCACCGGCGAGTTGGCGAACAGGCGCTTGCGGGGCGTGACGCCTTCGGGCGCGGCGTCGGGAAACGTCCACTCGAAGGGGGCCTCGGCTTCGGTCAGCATCAGCGCGATGTGACTGCTGAGGTCGCGCGGCGACTTCGGGGTGCCGTGCTCGGCGAGGTAGGCCGGCGAGGCGAACATCGAGAAGGCGCTCGTCGTCACCAGCCGCTGACGAAGCGAGGCCTCGCTCGGCTGCCCATAGAAGAGCGACACGTCGATGCGCTCGGTGAGCGGGTTGATGGCGAGCTCGGAGGCGCGCAGCTCGACCTCGAGCTGAGGCCACGCCGCCAGCAGCTTCGGCAACGCCGGCACCAGCACCCGGCAGATGAGCTCGGGCGTCGACGCGACCCGCACCGTGCCGTGCACCTGGTCTCGCCCGCGCACCACTTCGCGCTCGGCCTCACGCAGCTTCGAGAGAATGTCTTTGCAGCGCTCGAAGAAGACGCGCCCGTCTTCGGTGAGCCGGAACTGGCGCGTGGTGCGATGAACGAGCTGCACACCCAGCCGCTTCTCGAGCCGCGTCAGCCGCTTGCTCACGGCGGAGGGCGTGACACCCATCACGACGGCCGCCCCCGACAGACTCTGCGCCTCAGCGATGCAGGTGAAGGCGTGAAGGTCGAGGAGAGAGTCCATGGGAGGTGTACCGCCGCGAAACCCCAGCGGAAGAGGAGCACCTTCTCCCATGACCCGACGAGTTGGCAGGTCGTTGTGGGTCTTTTGCTACCCGGGCATGAATCGAGCGTGCGGCTGCTTATGGCACGGTGAAGGAGACGACCGCCGGGGTCGACTGACAGCGGCCACACGGGTTGCAGGTGAAGGCGGCGAAGAAGACGCGCGACCCCGAGGGCTGGCCGCGAAGCGACTCGGCGTAGCGGGCGAACATCGTCGTCAGCACGGGCGAGCCATCGGTGAGGCTGGTGGGAGCGCTGCCGACTTTTCGGACGAGACGTGTCTCGAAGAAGCCGCTCGCGGTGGTGGGGTTCGTCCACGTGATGAAGAGGGTGCCGCTCTGGGCGCTCGCGGCGAGGGTGGTGACGGGCTGACTGGGCGGAGGCGTGGTGGCGCCGGCGTCGAGCTCGATGAGGGCGAGGTCGTCGCTCCATCGGCCTTGCGTGTCTTGAGACCAGAGGCGGTAGCTGACGACACCGCAGGTGACGGGAGCGGTGCGGTCGACGAAGGCCGGCTCGCGCCCGAGGAAGAGGACGGTGCCGTCCATTCCAATCGGGTCGCCCACGGCGGGCGTGCCGTCAGGCCGTCGCGCGCGACCACCGGGGGCAAAGCGCGCGAGCAGTGTGCGGGCGAAGTCACCGTCAGCGGAGTTGGTCCACGACAACGAGACGCTCTGGTCGGTCTCGAGCGTGGCGCGTTGGTTGGTGGGCGCTCCGGGCGCCAGGGTGTCGGGCGGCCGCACGGGAGCACCGCAGGCGAGCGCGAGCAGCAGACAGCTCGAGCACCATCGGAGGGGAGGCATGGCGGCGAGGGTGGCACAGTTCGGGGCTCGCGCGATGGGTCGACGTTCGCGAAGGCCGCGCGGGAGAGGGCCCCTCGACGAGGGCGCGTACTTCGCCCGCGACTCGCACGACGATCTGAACCAATCCTCTGGGCGAAACGAGCGACGTACACTTCGGCCGTGCATCGCGGCGGGGCGCAGGTAAGGCGCGCTTCCGTGAGCGCCATCGACACCGAGACCGCGGGCATGCAGGCGTTGACCGAGGGCCGTTCGCGCGACGCGCTCGAGCTGCTGGGCCGGGCCGTCACCGAGTACCGCGCCGAAGGAGACCTCGCTGGCGCGATGTCGGTGTTGGGCAACCTCGCGTTCCTCTCGCGACAGGCGAACGACCTGAAGCGCGCGCTCGAGCTGGCCGAAGAGGCGTTGTCACTGCACGTGCCGCCGGCCGAGGGAGCGATGGCGCTGATGAACTGCGCTGGGGTGCTCGACCGCTTGCGAGACCGTCGCGCGCGCGGCGTGTGGATGCTGGCGGCCCAGGGCTTCACGGGCAAGCAGCCCATGCTGCAGGTCTTCTGTCTCGCGCACGCCATCGGCGCCGAGCTCGCGCAGCAGTCACCGAACGCCGTCTCGGCCGCGCGGGCGTTGCTCTCGCAGGTCGGTCCCGGGGCGACGCCTTCCATGCTGGCCGGCTTCGTCGGCGCCATCGGAGAGTCTGCTGGTCCTGCGGGAGTCCCCTTCCTCGCGCAGTCGGTCTGGGTACTCACGGCTGACCTCACCGCGTTCAACGCGTCGACGCAGCCGCACTGGGCGCTGTTGGTCGAGCAGCTGGGGTTCGACGCCGACCTCGCCGTGCCGCTGTGTGTGCTGGCGCTGGGGGGAACGCTGGCGCGTCAGGGCCAGAAGGACTTTCAGACCCTGAAGGCGGCGACGAAGCCGGTGTTCGAGGCCTGCGCCGAGGCACGCAAGCTCGACCTCGAGGCGTTCTCGTCGCTCGTGCAGCAGCAGGTGACTTCGCTCGACACGCTCCCGGCGGCGCTCGAGGCGCTGGTGCCGGAGTCGTCGTGGGTGTTGCCCCAGCCGCGCGGGCCGAAGAACTGAACGGCGGTCGGCTAGCGCACGCCCGACAACGTGCCCGAGTCGTCGTCTTCGTCGAGCACCTCGAAGACGGCCGTGCGAACCCGGCTGCCCAACAGCGGCCGCTCTCCCAGCGGCGTTACATCGAAGCGCGCGCCGACGGCCGCGAGCGTCTTGCCTGTGATGAGCACCTGCCCGGGCTCGGCTGACTGGCAGAGCCACGAGGCGATGTTCACCGGCTCTCCGATGGCCGTGTAGTCGAGGCGCGCTTCGCTGCCGACGGTGCCCGCGAGCACCTTGCCGGTGGTGAGGCCGACCTTGAGCTGAAGGCGCTGGTCGGCGGGGCGCTTCTGCATCGCGCGCTCCCATTCGGCCTTCATCGCCATCGCCGCGCGCACGGCCCGAATCGCGTCGTCACCCTTGCTGTACGGCGCGCCGAAGAGCGCCATCACCGAGTCACCGACGAACTTGTCGACGGTGCCCTCGAAGCTGAACACGAGCGGCGTCGCCACCCGATAGAGCTCGCTGAGCAGCTCGGCCACCTCTTCGGGCTTCAGCTTGAACGCGAGGTCGGTGAAGCCCGCGATGTCGGCGAACAGCACCGTCACCTGGCGCTCCTCGAGCTGTGAGAGCCGGGCCTTCTTGTCGGTGGCGAGCTCGGAGACGCGACGCTCGACGATGTCGGGGCCGTGAAAGCGCTCGAGCGCGCTGCGCAGGCGGTCGCCACCAGAGGGCGCGCGGGTCGAGAACTTGTGCACGGCCGTCTGGAGCAACTGCGCGAGCGCGGTGCACACGTCGAGCAGCGCCTCGATGGGCTCGTCGTTCACCTGCGTGCGGTTCAGGTACAGCACGCCCTCGAAGGGTGCCTTCTGGCCGATGGGCACGCAGAGCACCTGGTCGATGCCGTAGAGCACGACGGACTCGCGCTCCGAGAAGCGGCTGTCGTCGCGCACGTCGGCGACGGCGATGGCCTGGCCCTGGGTGAGGGCGGCGTCGACGATGGCGTCGGAGACGGGCACTTCGCCCTTCTGCAGCTTCTTCGCGTGGCGCACGGCGGCGGGCACCATCACACCCGTGGTGTGGCGCACCAGCACGACGCCGGTCGAGGCACCGACGCGCTTCATGACGGTGTCGGTGGTGTCGTCGAGGAAGGCCTGCAGCGACGGCGCAGTGGCGAGGCGCTCGGCGATGCGGAACAGCATGACGAGGGAGTGGAACGCGACGGGGTACGAGGGCCCATCGCTGGGCACCTGCACCTCCGACGTCCTTGGCTCGGTCTCGTCGGTGTCTCCGGCCGTCTTGCGCTTCACCTTGCTGGCGACGGGCGGCGGCTCGACGTCGGCCTCGAAGGGCATCGAGTTGTCGAGCACCCGGCGAACGATGGAGTCCTGAATGTCGCGGGCCATGAGCACCGCATGGGACACGTCGACGCCACGGCCGAAGCGGCGCACGGCTCCACCACCGCCGGCGTCGACCATTTCGGTGGCGGCGGTCTCGGCGGTGCTGGGCTGGCGAACGACGAGGGAGTTCTCTCCCACCGCCACCACGTCACCGGGGCTCATCGGCGCGGTGCCGACGACCTTCTCACCGTTGAGGCGTGAGCCGTTGCGGCTGCCGAGGTCTTCGAAGACGAGCGAGTTGCCGGTGACGTGAAAGCGCGAGTGCTTTCGAGAGACGAGGTCTCCCGACAGCACGATGTCGTTCTCGTCGGCGCGGCCGACGTGGGTGGTGCCCTCGGGAAGGTCGTACTTCGTGTCGAAGTAGCCGGGGCCGTTGATGACGAGCTGCCACATCGGTCGCGGGAGTATGCCGCAAGCCAGCGGTTGGCCGCACAAATTGAGGGCTGAGTTCCTCAGTTCGACTCCGCCTGCGTGAGCCACATTCGCCGTGGCGCGGGTGGAGCCAGTTCCGCGAGAGCCACCGCTCATCAGGCTCACTCCGCCTGCGTCTCACGGTTCCTCAGTTCGAC
>JBEOKA010000281.1:0-47826 GCA_040275325.1 Myxococcaceae bacterium
GGCCGGCTCGGGTTGCGTCACCACCACGGCTGGAGCCGGTTGCTGCGGAATCGGAACCGAGAGTTCGACGCGTACGCCAGCGGACTGCGGTGGGGCATTCCACTCAGGCTGAGGGGGCGGTGCGTTCCACGCGGGTTGCTGCGGTTGAACGACGGCGGGAGGCGGCTGAGCGGCTGGACTCGGCTGTGTGACCGGCCACTGCGGCTGGGGCGTGGGAGCTGCGTTCCACGCGAGCACCGGCGGGCGCTCGATGCAGCGCGCTTGATTGAACACGGTGTCGACGACGTCGCGTTCGTCCTTCCCTTCCTTCACCCGATACGAGGTGACCCAGCTCTCTTTGAGGCGTCGATCGTCTGCGATGCGCCAGCGCAGGTTGCCCTTGAGCCCACGCGGTGAGACGAGCCGCAACTCGTACCACTCGCCCCAGCGGGCTCCGAGCGTCTGCGTCTCGATGCGAAGCGGCCCCTGCGCGCAGGCGCGGGTGGTGACGAGCGTCTTGTCTTCGGTGGTGACGGGCCTCAGGTACGCGCAGCCCGTCAGCGACGTGAGGAGCAGCACGAGCAGGGAACGCATGGCGCGCTCAGGACGAAACAGGGGTGGGTGTATTCAGATCTTCCGCCGCTTCCCGGTGCGCTTGTAGGCGAGGTAGTCGGCGACGATGGTGCCGTGATCGAAGACGAGCTCTTTCGGCAGCGCGTCGACGTGAAACGCCTTCGCCTCGGCCGCGTCGTCGGTGCCGACGGGGTCGCCCTCGGCCCAACCGATGTACACGGTCGAGATGGTGTGTTTGCGCGGGTCGCGTGAAGGGTCGGAGTAGGTGAAGAACTGCTCGGAGAGATCGACCTCGAGCCCCGTCTCTTCGTGCACTTCACGAACGCAGGCCGCATGAAGCGGTTCGCCTTCGTCGACGAACCCGCCAGGCAGCGCCCAACCGATGGGCTCGTTCCTACGTTTGATCAGCACGATGCGATCGCCGGGCAGCTCGACGATGCAATCGACGGTCGGCGTCGGGTTCTTGTAGGTCGCCATGAACGGGCAGGTTAGCGCGCGGCGCCGAGGTCACGAACGAGAAGAGCGGGGCGACGACGGCGGCGGCTCCTTCGATCGCTGCCACGTCTGCCAGGCGGTCTCGGCCTCGTCGAGGAGCTGCTCGATGCGCATGATGTCGGCGGCGGTCAGCACCGGCGCCAGCGGCATCATCACGGTGGCGAAGAGCGGGTGCGACGACTCTCCAGCGCGAACTGACACCTGCGACGGGTAGACGCCGGGCGGAGAGGTGACGATGGCGGCGTCGAGCTCACCCTCGTAGGCCGAGAGCAGGCGCCCCAGCACATGCACCGCGAAGAGCCCGTTCTCGTCGTTCTCGACGTGCAGCTCGCGCAGCAGGCCGAGCGGGCCGACGCGGTCAAACGTCAAGGAGCAGCCCTCGGCCTCGAGCGTGAGCTCTCGTCGTGAAGGAGCCAGCCGACACCCGAGCTCGCGGGCGATCTGCTCCATGTCGGCGAGTGGAATCTCGAGGTGGGCCGAGTCGGCCACCAGGCTGACCTTCACGTTGGACACGCTCAATGCCTAACGAGGCACTTTTCGCCGCGCTACAGCTCGACCTTCTTCTCGGTGAACGTGGTGCCGTCGTGCCGCATGAGAATGCTCTTCCCCTCGGCCTTCGTGATGATTCCGACGGGCCGGCGCCAGATCGACTGCAGGTTCTTCAAGGTCTCTTTGGCGTAGCCGGGGTCGAGGTCGACGCCGTCGTGTTTGTGGGCGAGCACGAGCTCACCCTTGTTCTCGAAGTTGGCGTCGACGATGTCGATGACGGGCTGACCGAAGTTGGTGAGCGACTGCAGCAGCTTGTCCTTCACCTTCTTGAACTCACGGGTCGCGATCTCCCACGTGTTCTTCTTGTCGTTGAAGTTGAAGGTGAACAGCTTCTGCTCGATCGCGAACTCGGGCGTGAGGAACTCGTCGATGAAGGTGACGTCGTTGTAGTGCTTGCGCACCTCGAAGATCTTCTCGCGACCACCGCCCAGCTTCTTGTCCCACGAGCGGCGCGCACGCAGATCGTCGCACTCGTCCCACTCCTTGCCGAAGCGCCCCTTGTTCCAGCGATCTTCGATGTCGCGGTACAGCTCGATGCCGACCTTGTACGGGTTCAGCTTGCCCTGCTGCATGGCCATCGTGCCGGCGTGGTGATCGGCGTAGTCGAGAATCTCGTGATCACGCAGCGCGCGCGTCGTCATGATCGTGGAGTGCCAGTAGCTGGCCCAGCCCTCGTTCATGATCTTCGTCTGGGCCTGAGGAGCGAAATAGTAGGCCTCTTCGCGTACCGTGTTGAGAATCTCGCGCTCCCAGTCCTCCATCGGCGCGTGCTCGAGCAGGAAGGCGAGCACGTCGCGCTGCGGCCGCTCGGGGAACTTCTTCGACTGCTTCTTCTCGTCCTCGAGCTTCTTGCGCTCCTTCTCGAGGAAGTCGGCCGGGTTGACGTACGGCCGCATGTAGTCTTTTTCGACCTTGAAGCCCTCGGCGCGCACGTTGACCTGCGCCTCGGCGGTCTTCGGGTCGGGGTTGCGCTTGATGTGCGGCGCGTGCTGGTCGATGAGGTTCTCGAGCGAGAGCGCGACGTCGATGAACTCTTCGACCTTCTCGACGCCGAGCTTGTCGATCCATCGGCGAATGCGAGTGGCATGATTTGCCATCTCGTCGACCATTTTCCGGTTGGTGTATTTGAAGGTGAAGTTGTTCTTGAAGAAGTCGTTGTGGCCGTACACGTGCGCCATGACGAGCTTCTGATCGACCTCGGCGTTGGCCTCGAGCAGGTAGGCGAAGCAGGGGTCGTTGTTGATGACGAGCTCGTAGATCTTCGAGAGCCCGTACTCTGACGACTTCGAGAGCTGCTCGTACTCCATGCCCCAGCGCCAGTGCGGGTAGCGGGTGGGGAAGCCGCCGTACGCGGCGACCATGTTGAGCTCTTCGGTGGTGAGCACCTCGAAGACCTGCTCGAAGAAATCGAGGCCGAAGGTGCGCGCGTAGCCCTCGATCTCGTTCTTCAGATCCATCAGGCGCGGCGTGAGTGACTTGGGCATTCAGCGACCCTTCCCGAGGAAGTCCTTGATGGAGCCGTAGATCGCGTCTTTGTCTGCGACCTCGCTCAGCGCGACCTTGTCGTGATCACCCAGGTGCTCGCGCAGGTCTTTGATGAACTGGCCCGACCCATAGGGTGACTCGACCTGCCCGTATGCGAACTGGTTCACGTCGGGCAGAATGTCTGTCTTGAGCACGTCGATGCACGCGCGCGTGTCGTCGGCCGACCAGTTGTCGCCGTCCGAGAAATGAAACGGGTAGATGTTCCACGACGCAGCCGGGTAGTCAGCCTTGATGATGTCGCGACACAGCTTGTACGCGCTCGAGATCATGGTGCCGCCCGATTCGCGCGTGTGAAAGAACGTCTCGCGATCGACCTCTCGGGCCACGGCATCGTGAATGATGAACCGCGACTCGAGGCCTTTGTATTGATTGCGCAACCACGTATCGAGCCAGAAGCTCTCGATGCGAACGATCTCCTTCTGTTCGTCACCCATCGAGCCCGACACGTCCATCATGTAGATGATGACCGCGTTCGTCTGCGGCAGGCTCTCGAGCCGGTACGTGCGATAGCGCTGGTCCTGGCGCCTCGGCACGATCACCGGGTTGTCTGGGTTGTACGTGCCCGTCGCGATCTGCCGCTTGAGGGCTTCTTTGAACGTGCGCTTGAAGTGCCGCAGCGACTGCGGGCCCACCGTGTTGATGCCGGTGTACTTGATTCGGGTGGTGACGATCTTGTCGTTGCCCTTGTTCTCGATGTTGGGCAGCTGCAATTCCTCACTCAGAATCTGAGCCAGCTCTTCGAGGCTGACGTCGACCTCGAGCACGTGCTGGCCTTCGCCTTCACCCGCCTTGCCGCTGCCGTCGCCTGGCTGTGGTTGCCCCTGGCCGATCTGATCGCCAGGGTTGCCTTCGCCTTGACCCACGCCGCCCTGACGCGAGCCGTGCTTGAAGCGGGGCACGTCGATGAAGGGAACGGGAATGGAGATGAACTCCTTTCCCTTCTTTCCCATCATCTCGCCCTGCTGCACGTACTTGCGCAGGTTCTGTTTGATCTTCCCGCGGACGATCGCCTTGAAGCGCGTGTGGTCCTGGTCGATGCGAAGGCCCACGAATTACTCCTTGGCGTCACCGCGCGCGAAGATGCTGGCCACGAAGTTGAGCACGTCGGTGGCGCTCTCTTCGTCGTACCCGAAGTTCTTGATGAGCCGCGACTTCACGATGTCGATCTTCTCCTGCGTCTCGCGATCGACCACCGAGCTCACCAGCGTCTTCAGCTTGATCGAGTCCTTCTGATCCTCGAACAGCTTCAGCTCGAGCGCCTTCTGCAGCCGCTCGTTCGTCCGCCAGTTGAAGGTCTTCCCTTCGATGGCGAGCGCGCCGATGTAGTTCATGATCTCGCGCCGGAAGTCGTCCTTCCGGCTCTCGGGGATCTCGATCTTCTCTTCGATCGACCGCATGAGCCGCTCGTCTGGCTCCTCGTACAGGCCCGTGTACTTGTTCTTGATCTTCTCTTTCTGCGTGTAGGCCTTCACGTTGTCGATGTAGTTCGAGCACAGCTTGGCGATGGCCTCTTCGTCGGCCGAGATCGCGCGCTGCACCTCGTTCTTCACGATGTCTTCGTATTCCTGCTTCACCGTGCCGAGCAGCTCACGGTAGCGCTTGCGGGTCTCTTCATTCGAGATCAGCGAGTGCGCCTTGAGCCCCGCCTCGAGTTCGTTGAGCACCATGAACGGGTTGATTGACAGCTCAGACTTGTCACTCACCAGGGCGTTCGAGACCTTGTCCTGCACGAAGCGGGGGCTGATGCCCTCGAGACCTTCGCGCGTCGACTCCTTGCGGAGCTCCTTGATGTTGTCTTCCGTGAAATTCGGAAGTGTCTTGCCATTGTAGAGCTTCAATTTCTGCAAGACAGACAGGTTGTGTTTCTTGGGTTCTTCGAGGCGCGTCAACACTGCCCACATCGCTGCCATCTCGAGCGTGTGCGGAGCGATGTGTTTTCCGCGAATGCGCCGCGGGTTGAACTCCTTCTCGTAGATCTTGATCTCTTCAGATAGCTTCGTGATGTATGGGATGTCGATCTTGATGGTTCGGTCGCGGAGCGCTTCCATGAACTCGTTCGACTCGAGCTTCTTGAATTCGGGCTCGTTCGTGTGGCCGATGATCACTTCGTCGATGTCGGTCTGCGGGAACTTCTTGGGCTTGATGCGGTGCTCCTGCGTCGCGCCGAGCAGGTCGTAGAGGAAGGCCACGTCGAGCTTCAGCATTTCGACGAACTCGATGAGGCCGCGGTTGGCGACGCAGAACTCGCCGTCGAAGTTGAACGCGCGCGGGTCGGAGTCAGAGCCGTACTCGGCGATCTTCCGGTAGTTGATGTCGCCGGTGAGCTCGGTCGAGTCCTGGTTCTTCTCGTCCTTTGGCTGGAACGTGCCGATGCCGACACGATCCTTCTCGGAGAACACCATGCGGTGCACGCGCACGTGCTGGTACACCTTGCCCAGCTCGCCGCCGTAGTGCGCCAGCAGCTTCTGGAAGATGAAGCGGCAGTGCGGGTTGAGCTCGCCCAGCTCGGGAATCGCGTACCCGCTCTCACCCGCGACCAATTCGGCGAAGAACTTCGGCCGCAGATCAGACGGAATCAGCTTGAGCGGCTCTTCGTGCAGCGGCGACTTCACCCGGCCCGACAACACCGAGCCGTCGGCGAGCGTGAGCTTCTCGTCGAACTGCCACGAGAACGTGTACACGGCGCCTTCCGGCGTGCGCGAGTAGTCCTCGAGGCCGCGCTTGAGCACGCGGGCGATCGTCGACTTCGACGAGCCGACCGGGCCGTGCAGCAGAATGACGCGCTTCTCGGCGCCGTAGCCGTGCGCGGCGGCCTTGAAGACGTTCACCAGCTTCATGAGCGGAACATCGAGCCCGAAGACCGCGTCACGCGCGCCGTTCTTCTCGTCACTGAAGAAGTGGTAGCGAATGAGCCGCTTCTTGTTGTCGATGTATTCGGTTTTGCCGTAGCTCAGAATCATGTCGTACACGCGCTGGTACGAAGTGCGCGTGACGTGCGGGTTGCCTCGAACGATGTCGAGATAAGCGTCGAAGCTGCCCTCCCAATTGAGCTCGGCGTATTCCTTCTTGTTCTGCAGCGCCGCGATCTTCTGCGACCAGGCTGTCGTCATGGATTCCTTCAGTCCTCGGGCAAGGTGAGGCGTTCGTGGCCAGGTTTCCGGCGTCTCCCCCGCCGCGGACTCGGACCGCGGTGGCGCAAGCTTCAGGGCAGTGACGTCGCTGGCGAGTATGGCACACGACTTCGATCGCGCATGCACTCGGGCCCGTCAGCCACTCGATCGGAGCGCTGACAGCTTGACAGCCGAACTTTCCGTCGTGTCAGTCGTCGACCCACACGCGGCGCAGGTCGTACCAGACGAGCGAGGGCTCGAGCCCGTGCACGCGGCGCTTCGCGAGATCGAGTGAGCGTCGAGACGTCATGAACAGGTACGGCTGATCGGCGAAGAGCACTCGATGCAGCGCGCGCTCGAGCTCGCGACGCTTCGGCTCGTCCCACTCGCGGCGAATCGCCTCCATCAAGCGGTCGGCCTCGGCGCTCTCGTAGCCGACGAAGTTGCTGCCGCCGTCGCGCGCCGACGAGTGGAACGTGCCGTACTGATCGCTCTCGAGATCAGACTCCGTCCACACGCGGGAGACGACGTCGAAGTCGCGCGCGTTCACCCGTGCGTTCAGCGTGGCCACGTCGACCGTCTCGATCTGCACGTCGACGCCCGCGCTCCGTGCCTGCTCCTGGAAGAGCGGCACCAGCTTGCCGAGGCGCACTGAGGTGGACGGCACCAGAAACGAGAACGAGAGCGGCACGCCGTCGCGCGCGCGCGTGCCGTCACCCACGAAACCCGCATCGGCGAAGAGCCCACGCGCCATCTCGACTGAGAGGGAATACGGCTTCAGCTTCGGGTCGCATTGCGGTCCATTCGCCCAGTACGGGCACGTCGTCGGAGACTCGAGCCCGAGGTCGACCGAGCGTTGCACCAGCTCGGAAGGGTAGAGGTGCGCGAGCCCGCGCCGCACCTTCACGTCTTGAAACACGGGACGCGCTTCGTTCCACGCGATGTACGAGTAGCTGTTGTCGACCGACACCAGGCGCCGGTAGCCCGTCTGCGCCCACGCGTTTTTCGGCTCCTCGAGCGCCCGCCACAGCACCGGCTGCACCGTCGTCATGAGATCGAACTCGCCGCGCTCGAGCATGGCGGCCGCGAGCGTGTGGTCCTTCACGAAGCGGAAGACGATGCGATCGACCCACGCGTTGCCCACGCGAGCGAGCGTCACCTGCGCGCCCTTCTCCCAGGAGTCGACGCGATACGGGCCCGTGCCGAGCGGCGCTTTGGCCATCGCGCTCCAGTCACCCGCGAGCTGTGCCGCCGACAGCATCGGCAGCTTCGCGACCTGCCTCAACGCGAACGGAGACGGTTCCCGCCAGGTGAGCTCGACCGTGAAGTCATCGAGCGCGCGAAACGACCCCAGCCCTCCGAAGTCCTGTCGCACCGCGCCCGTCGGCCGCTTGGGATCCATCACCGCGTCGAACGTCGCGATCACGTCCTTCGAGGTGAACGGTGCGCCATCGTGAAACCGCACGTCCTTTCGCAGCCAGAAGGTGCTCGTGCGGTGATCGTCCGAGTCACTCCAGCGCTCGGCGAGCTGCGGCACCAACCCGAGCGTCTTCGGCTCGATCGCGATCAGCGACTCGGTGACGAGGTTTCGCGTGATGCGCAGCGTCCACGTGTCGCGAGAGGTCGCGCCCTCGATGCCGTTGAGGGTGACGGGCTCGACCATCGAGCGAACGACGAGCGTTCCACCTCGTCTTGGCGCTCCGGTTTCAGGCTCGACCGTGCCGTCGAGCCAGGTGCGGGAGAGGGGAGGGCCCGCGTCGACGTTCGAGGCGCTCCTGCAGCGGCCGCATGAGACGGCCAGCAGCAGAAGGAAGAGAGACCAACGACGCAAGCGTCAGCCGACGCCGTTGAGCTTCACGTCGGTCGGCAGGTGAATCGCGACGGCCACCTTCGGGAAGGCGTCTGCCGCCATCGAGCGCAACACGCCATAGGGATCGCGGAAGGTGACCTTCTCCTTCGTGACCGACTCGAGCGTGACGGCGTGGTTGAACTTGCCCTGATCGATGTCGACGACGATCGGCCGGTTGCGGAAGCCGCGCGCGTCCCACCCCTCGAGCTTGCTGAACGCCTTTGACGCCTCGTTCTCGGTGAAGAGACGATCGATGGAGTACTTCACACCGAAGAGCTTCTCGAGCAGCGCTTGCTGATTGTCGGGCTTGAGGCCCATGCGCTCGTCACCAGTCTTCGTGTTGATCGACACGCCCAGCACCGGGTCGAAGTTCGAGAAGCGGCCGTTCGCGTACTCCATGGCCGCCGATTGGAAGAGCGCCTGGCTCACCGAGCGGCCATCGCGCGCGCTCTCGTCACCATCGCCGGGCCCGAGGCGAAGATCGCCGCCGCCCATCATCTTCACCGAGCCCTTCGCGCCCGTGACGCCGGCCATCAGGCGCGCGTACTCGGCAGGTTGATCGGCGACGAGCTCGAACTGCATCGAGGCGACGGTGCAGGTGGTCGCCGTGCCCTGCTCGACGCGGTTCGGGTTCATCACGTCGGCGAGCACACTCGCGAGCAGCTCTTCGCTCGTCGTCTGGCCAGTCAGCGTCGCGTTGAGCGGCTGGGTCGCGATGGCGGCGAGGTTCGAGAGCAGCGTGCCACCGGCGCTGTCCTTGTCAGAGAGCGCCTCGGGAACGTTCTCGATGAGCGCGCCCATGACGGTGAGGCCCTTCGCGTCGAGCCGCGAAAGAACGGTCGCGAGCTGCCCCTTCTGCTCGGCGCTCATGCCCGCGAACGTCTTCGACCCGGTGATGCCTGCGACCACGGCTCCAGCCACTCCGCCGACGTCAGCGGCGAGCGTCTGCAGCAGTGAGCTCTTCACGTCCTTCGCGACCGACTTCGTGTTCGAGAAGAACTCCTGAAGGTTGGCGGCGAGCTCGGGCTTCGTCTGGGACTGCTTGGTGAGCGTTCCCGCGTGACGAGCGGTCGTGGCTTCGGCGAGCGAGGCGGCCAGCTTCTTCGCGTCGACTGGTTTGGGCGTCGAGGGCTCACGCAGGTACGAGGGCGTTTCGAGCCGGCTCCAGATGGCGTCGCGCAGGGCGAGGCGATCAGGGTCGGTCTCGGCTCCGACGACGCCTTCGTTCGCGATGTCGTAAATGCCCTTCTGCTTCAGCGCCGCGCCCCCGCCCAGCGAGTCGTCATCGGTGCCCGTGCGCTTGACGCCGTCGAAGCTGCTGCCCGGCTTGGCCACGCTCGCGCGAATCGAGAGGTTGCGAAGCGCGTTTGGGTCGACCGCCACCACCGCCACCTTCGGCTGCTCGACCGGAGCAGGGGTCACCGTCGAGGGCGTGGTGTTGGTGACCGGAAAGCGAATCGGGCTGCCAGTGATTCGAAAGGGCATGCGCACATTGTCGCAGGTTTTCGGGTGCTTGTTGCGTCGTGAAAACAGCCGGAATCAGGGCGGTTTCCGATAGCCTCTGCCGTGATTTGGAGACCTTCGGTCACTTCGCGTTGCTCAAGCGCCTCGGAGCGGGCGGCATGGGCGAGGTGTTTCTCGCGAAGCAGCACGGCGGCGACCTCGTCACCGTGAAGCGAATTCTGCCGCACCTCACCGAGAACCCGCGCTTCCTACGGCTGTTCCTCGACGAGACGCGCATCGCCTCGCGGCTCATTCACCCGAACATCGCGCGCATTCACGAGTTCGGAGAGTCGGACGGCGTCTGGTTCGTCGCGATGGAGTACGTGCCGGGAAAGGACTGGCGCGAGCTGCTGAGTCGAGCGCGGGAGGTCGAGCACCCGATTCCTGCGCCGGTCGTCACGCGCGTCGCGGTGCAGATCGCGTCGGCGCTCGATCACGCCCACGTCGCGACCGACGCCCAGGGCCGCAGCCTGAAGATCGTTCACCGCGACGTCTCACCGCACAACATCCTCGTGACGCCCGACGGCACGGTGAAGCTGATCGACTTCGGCGTCGCGAAGGCCGCGAACAAGTCGATGCACACCGCCACGGGGATTCTGAAGGGGAAGTTCCCGTACATGGCGCCCGAGCAGGCGAGCGCCAAACAGGTCGACGGGCGCACCGATGTCTTCGCGCTCGGCATCGTGATGTGGGAGTCGCTCACCGGCAGCTACCTCTTCCGCGGCAAGACCGACGCGATGACGGTGAAGGCCGTGCGCGCCTGTGAAGTGCCCCTCGTCACCGAGCGCCGCCCCGACTGCCCGCCTGCGCTCGAGCGCATCGTGATGAAGGCGCTGCGAAAGGACCCGAAGGATCGCTACCAGTCTGCGCGGGAGCTGCACGACGCGCTCGCGCACGTGAACGCGGCGCTGCAGCCGTTCGACTTCAACCGCTGGTTCCGCGAGTACGAGGACATTCCAGGGCTCGACGACTCGGGCCTGTTCGAACTCGACGTCGAGGTGTCGGCCAGCAAGTCGAAGCCTGTCGAGGCGAGTGAAGAGAAGACGGTCGTCGAAGACGAGTCGATCGAGTCGGCGCACGTGTCTCAGAGTCCGCTCACCCGCGCCGATCGCGCCCGACCTCGGCTCTCGAGCGATCGAATCGAAGAGACGAAGCGCCTGTTGGGTGAGATCTCGCAGCGACCCACGAACATCGCGCCGCAGACCACCAGCTTCGTGGGGCGCGTCGCCGAGCTCGCCGATCTGCATCAGCTCTTCCGTCAGGGTACGCGGCTCATCACGCTGCTCGGCCCGGGCGGAACGGGGAAGACACGGCTCTCGCTTCAGCTCGGCACGCAGTTGGTGACGCACTTCCAGACGGTCGACGAGCGCGGCAAGGCACGTGGAGGCGTGTGGTTCGTCGAGCTTGGTGAGGCGCGCGACGTCGATGGCATCTGCGCCGCCATGTCGCGTGGCCTCGACGTGCCCCTCGCCGGCGGAGACTCGGTCGCACAGCTCGGCCATGCCGTCGCGTCGAAGGGCGAGACGTTGATCGTCCTCGACAACTTCGAGCAGGTCGTCGAGCACGCGAAGGAGACGGTGGAGAAGTGGATGCGGGCGGCTCCGAACGCGCGGTTCGTGGTTTCGTCACGCGAGCTGCTGCGGGTGCCGCACGAGAGCGTCTACGAAGTGCCGCCGCTCCGAACACCGAAGCCGAATGAAAAGGTGCGCGCGGCCGAGGCCGTCGAGCTGTTCATCGAGCGCTCCCGCGCCGTTCGCCCCAACTGGGAGCCGACGCCAACCGAAGAAGACGCGATCGCCGAGATCGTTCGGCAGCTCGACGGCATGCCGCTGGCGATCGAGCTCGCGGCGGCGCGAATGTCGTTGCTGAGCCCAACGCAGCTCGTGCAGCGCCTGCCGCGCCGCTTCGACCTGCTCGTGGGGAAGAAGGGCGTCACCGATCGACAGGCCACGCTGCGTGGCGCGATCGATTGGTCGTGGACGATGTTGGGCTCGGCCGAGCAGTCGATGCTCGCGCAGCTCTCGGTCTTCTCGGGCGGGTTCACGACGGAGGCGGCCGAAGCCGTCGTGTCGCTCGCGCACGTCGATCCATCGGCCTCGACGCTGAACGTGCTGATGACCCTGCGCTCGAAGTCGCTGGTGCGCGCCTACTTTCCCCTCGGTGACGACGCGCAGACCCGTTTCGGGCTCTACGAGAGCATTCGCGAGTACGCGCGCGAGAAGCTGACGGCCATGGAGTCGGAGCGTGACGCGGTGCCACGGCACACGCGCTTCTACCTCTCGGCGGGCGCCAAGCTGGCGAACGGCGCCGAGTCGAACGCCGCCCAGCTGACGACGCTCGATCTCGAACGGGAGAATCTGCTCGTCGTCTATCAGCGCGGCCTCGAGGAGCAGGCGCCCTCGTCGACCTCGCTGCACGCGGTGCTCGCGCTCGACCCGCTGCTGTCGCTCCGGGGGCCCTTCAAGCCTCACCTGCCGATGCTCGGCGCGTCGCTGGAGAAGTGTGGTGACGACGCGGCCAGGCGCTCGGAGGGGCTCGAAGCTCGCGCGAAGGCCCGGCTCGCGAGAGGCAAGCCGTCAGATGCGCTGCTCGACTTCGAGGAGGCGTGGCGGCTGTCGCGTGATCTCGGCGACGTCGGTCAGGAAGGGCGCATCGAGTCGTTCCTCGGCGTGATCTACCGGCTGCTGGGCCAACGCGCCGAGAGCCGACGGCACTTCTCGAAGGCGCTCGTGTTGCTCCGCAAGGCAGGCGATCGCCGCATGCAGGGCCGCTGTCTCTCGACGCAAGGCACGCTGTTCAACGAGCTGGGCCTCGAGAACGAGGCGCTCGAGTCGTACGAGAAAGCCATCGAGATTCATCGTGAGGTGGGTGACCGTCGCTACGAGGGCATCTCGCTCGCGAACATGGGTGTCACGCAGCAGTCGATGGGGCTCTTGAAGCAGGCACGCGCGAACTACAGCCAGGCGCTCGCGATTCATCGGGAGCTGGGCAACCGGCGCTCCGAGGGCATCTCGCACATCAACCTCGGCGATCTCTTCCGCGATCAGGGGCAGCCCGGGCCGGCGATGGTCGAGTACGAGCTGGCGCGAAAGATCCTCGCTGAGGTTGGCGCGCGGCGACACGAAGGCATCGTGCTGGTCTCGCTCGGCGCCATGCACCAGGAGCTGATCGAGCTGCCCCTCGCGGCTGCGCACTACACGAACGCGCTCGAGATCTTCGAAGAGGTCGGCGAGGCTCGCTACCTCGGGCTCGCGAAGGCGGGGCTGGCTGCCGTCGAGGCGCTGCGCGGCAGGCTCGGTCAGGCCGAGGAGATGATCGCCGAAGCGACGCAGGTGCTGACCGAGGTGAACGACATCGGCTTGCTCGACGCGGTCGACGTCTACCGCGGGCTCGTCGAGTGGGGGCACATCATGCACACGCGCTCTCCGGCGCAGGCGCGCACGCTCGAGGTGCGGGCGAAGAAGCGCATCGAACACGCCGAGCGGGCAGGGGCTCCTGATGATCGGCACCCGGCGGGCGCGCCCAGCCCAGCCGATCGAAGTGAGCACGTTCGTGCGGCGCTCCGTACCTTGAAGGCCACCATGGCCCGGTTCCCCGCGGCGTGACGATGGGCTGGAAGAAGACACTGCTCGCCCTGGGAATCGTCGCGTTGCCGCGGCTGCTGGTGTTTCCCTTCGCCGAGAACGTGGCTGGCGATGCGGTGGTGCGAAGCTGGCTCGCCCACGCGTGGCTGCAGCACCCGCACCTGATCGGCTCGTCGCTGCAGGGCTGTGCGCAGTTCGGGCCGCTCCACTTTCCGCTGATCGCCTTCGTGGAGTGGCTGGCGGGCAGTGAGCACCTCGCAGGCCGGCTCGTCAGTCTGCTCGCGGGTGTGCTGTCGGCGCTGCCGGTCTTCGCGATTGCGCGTCGGTTGTTCTCGGAGCGCGCGGCGTGGAGCAGCGTGGTCGTGCTCGCGCTGTGGCCGCTGCACATTCAGGCCTCGACGACTGCCGCGAGTGAAGCAGTGAGCGGGGCCTTCGTGCTCGTCGGTGTCGCAGCGATCGCGCGTGCGCTCGAGACCCGGGAGCGTGAGCTGTTGTTGGCTGCGGCCCTCTCGTTCACGCTCGGCGCCGCCATTCGCTACGACGTCTGGTTGTGGATTCCGCTCATCGCCGTGCTGCTCTGGTGGCAGCTCGGGTTCCGGCTGGCCTTCCTGTTCGGCGTGGTGGCTGCGTCATTCCCTGTCGCGTGGCTGCTGGGCCACCTCGTCGACACGGGAGACCTGCTGTACCCGGTACACGTCATCGACGACTACCACCGCACCTGGTTCGTTTCGGAGTCCGCCATCTGGGGACCGACGCGCTACCGGTTCATCGTGCTGCTCTTCTGGCCGCTCACCGCGCTCGCGACGTTCACGCCGGTGGCCGCGCTCCTCGGTGGTCGAGCGCTGGTTCGATCGAAGATCCGTTGGCTCGTGTTGCTGATCGTGATCCCGACCTTGGTGTTGTCGCTGAGAGGTGCGCTGCTCGGGTCGTTCGTGCCGCTGTCGCGCTTCACGATGAAAGAGCTGTCGCTGTTCGTGATCTTCGTCGGTGTCGCAATCTCGGAGCTGAGGCGTCCGTGGCTCGTGCTCGTAACGGCGTCACTCGTCGCCTGGATTCCTCTCGTCGAGCTCGCCGCTCGCGCCGATTGGCGTTGGGCGAACTCGTTTCGGGCCATCAGTGCGCTGTCGCTGAATGATCCGCACCTGCGCGAGATCGTCCAGTCGCTGCGTGAGCGCGCCTCGCCCTCGGACGTCGTCGCGGTGGATGTCGACCCACGAGGCTTCGATGACATTCAGCTCGCGTTCGAGTGCGGGCTTCCGTTCAAGCAGGTGGGACGGAAGCGCGCTGCGTCGTTCGAGACGGTCATCGCTCCCGGCCCGCGCTGGCTCGTGCTCTTCGACGGCGGAGTGCTGACGCCTGAGTTCGCCGGTCAGCAGTGGCGAGCGGTCGCGCGTTCCGGCTCGATCACGCTGCTCGAGCTCGCGCGGTAGTCACTTGTTCCGGTGGTACTCGACCTGCCACTTCTGCACCTGCGCGGTGTGGCATTCCCAGGTGGGGCAGAAGACGTGCGTGCCGTCGTTCTTCGAGACGAAGAAGTAGTCGGCGCAGTCGAGCGGGTTCAGCGCCGCGGCGATTGCTGCGGCTCCCGGGTTCGCGATCGGCCCAGGCGGGAGGCCTTTGATCTTGTACGTGTTGTACGGGTGCGGGGTGAGCAGGTCCTCTTTGGTGATGTTCTTCGAGTACGTGCCGGTGCGGAGCATCTTCGCGTAGATGACCGTCGGGTCGGTCTCGAGCTTCCCCTTCGTCTCGGCCTCGGGGTGCTTCATGCGGTTGTGGAACACGCACGAGATTCGCGGGCGCTCTTCGACGGCGCCGGTCTCTTTCTCGACAATCGACGCGAGCGTCACCGCCTGCAGCAGATCCAGCTCGACGCCGGGCTTCCGCGTCGACTTCTTCACGGTCTCGAGCGTGCTGTCGATCATCTTGCGCAACACCTGCTCCTCCGAGACGCCCTTGGGGAACGTGTACGTGTCGGGGAAGAGGAAGCCCTCGATCACCTGAGCGGGTACTCCAGCGCGCTTGAGGAACGCCTTGTCAGCGACGAGCGCCTTGAGCTTGTCGAGATCGAGCTTGAGCTCGCTGTTGGCGACGATCGGCAGAATCTCTTCCCAGCGAAGGCCTTCTGGGACCGTGAATCGATAGACCTTCACCTCACCCTTGATGAGCTTCTCGATCGCCTGTGGAGGCGTGAGCGGACCGACGAATTCGTACTCGCCGGCCTTCAGCTTGGGCCCGAGCTTCTCGCGTCGCAGCCAGTTGTAGAGCAGGTCGCCATCGCTCACGACGCCCGCCTTCGCGAGCAGGGTCGACACGCCTTTGGGATTCGTTCCCGGCGGAATCGAGACCGTGATGGGGGTGCTCGCGCCAAACGCAGTCGCCGCGAACTCGGTGAGTCGCGTCTCGAGCCAGTACCAGACGCCTGCTGCGCCCGCCGCTCCCAGCACCAGCACGATCACCAACCCGATGAGCACCTTCTTCACGACTGGCTCCTGGGCTGCGCATCGAGCCAGCCCTGCAAGATGAGAGACGCGGCGACCTGATCGATCACCTCACGGCGCTTGCTGCGCGAGACGTCGGCTTCGAGCAGGGAGCGCTCGGCCGCGACGGTGGTGAGGCGTTCGTCCTGGTAGATGATCGTCAGGTTCGAGGCCTTCGCGAGTGCGTCACCGAACTTCCGGGTCGCCAGCGCGCGAGGGCCTTCGGAGCCATCCATGTTCAGGGGCAGACCGAGCACGAACCGATCGACCTCGCGGTCCTCTGCGAGACGAATCAGCTCGGCGAGGTCTGCCTTCAGGTTGCTGCGGCGAATGACGGTGATCGGCTGCGCGGTGATGCCGAGCTCGTCAGCCACCGCGACGCCAACGGTCTTCGTTCCGACATCGAGGCCCATCGCACGCATTCGCGGTTGGGCACCTTAGCCCGATGGGTCGTTCCCGCGAGGGTTCCGTCAGGCCAGCGCGGCCGTGAGCTCCGAGGCCATCTGGGCGATGGGGTTGCCGGCGACGCCGAGCGTCGACGCGAGTGACGCAGCCTCTTTCGCGCGCGCCTTGAGGTTGTTCTGCATGCGTGCAAGCGCGAGGTTGTAGTGCACGGTGGCCGACGCGCCCTGGAGCTTCGCAGCCTCTTCCAGGTGAATGAGCGCCTCTTTCGACGCAGCCGGTGTCTTCGCCTCCATCAGCAGCACGGCGAGGTTGTTCCGGGGCTGCCACTCCTTCGGCGCGAGTTCGATGGCGCGTCGGTAGAACGAGCACGCCTTCTCCTTCAGCTTCGCGGCCTCGAAGATGATCCCGAGTTGGTGGTTCGCCTTCCAGCTGGTCGGTTCGAGCTTCAGCGCCTTCTCGGCGGCGCCGCGGGCTTCGTCGAGCTTGAGCCGCATGGTCTCGACCACGGCGAGCGCGAGCAGGAACTCGATGGAGTCGGGCTGCCGGCGAACGGCTTCGCGTGCGTGACGAACGGCGACCTCGGGCTCCGAGCGCTGCAGCGCCATGGCGGCCAGCTTCGACTCGAACAGCCCCTGGCTCTCGTAGACGCGCGAGCCCGCCGCGAGCACCTCTTCCGCCAGCGGACGCTCACCCGCGTTCACGAGCAGATCGGCGAGCTCGATGAGGAAGAACGGGTTCGCGACGTTCTGCTCGATGCAGCGCAGGTAGACGTTCGCGGCGCGGCGCGCGTAGCCGAGCTTCACGAGCGTCTGGGCCCACGCCGCGAGCACCGCGACGTTGTCGGGCGCGAGCTCGGCCGCCTTCTCGAACGCGATGGCCGCCTCGGCGATGCGCTCACGACGGAGCATGAGCCGGCCACGGTTGAACCAGGCAGGCATCGAGTCAGGCGCGAAGCGGGTTGCGAGCTCGAAGGACTTCAACGCATCTTCGAACTGCTGCTTCGCTTCGTGCACGAGTCCGCGGAGCATGCGGGTGCGCGCATGTTTGGGCTGACGCTGAATGATGCCGTCGAGGATCGTCTGCGCGTCATCGAGTTTGCCGAGGTGCAGTGCGAGGCTGGCCATCATGGCGTCGGGCTCGATGGACTGTGGCTCGAGCTTCTTGGCTTCGTGAACGATCGCGGCCGCGCGATCGAAGTCTCGCTGGGTGACGTACGTCTCGGCCTGCGACATCAGGGCGTTCATGGCGTTCGAGTTCATGGGCGTGGTTTCCTTTCGGGGAATCAGACGAGGGCGGTGTTGAGCGTGGAGCGCGGGCCGTTGCCCATCTGGTTGAGGTCGCGATCGAGCGCGTCCTTCTGGCGCTTGAGGTCGCGCTCGGTGCGGGCGTCGAGCTCCTTCTGCGAGAGATCGCTCGAGGGCTCGTCACGCTTCGTCTGGCCGGTGACGTCTTCCTTGTACGCGCCCTGGCCCTTGAGGAGGTCGATGTTCGAGTGCTCGGCAGCAGCCTGCGCGACGAACGGCGTGGCCAGTTTCACGAAGTCGGAGATGCCCGCCGCGACCGCCTGACCGGGGCTGCCCTTCGGCGCATCCATCGCGACCTGACCGAAGATGCCGGCCACCATCGCCCCGAGCTGGTTGAAGTCGATGGAGAGGTTGAAGTTGGTGCCGAGACCGACCGCGGCCGCGATGCCGGCGAAGCCCTTCACCTCGAGCTTGCCGTCCTTGAAGCTGAACGTGCCGCCGTACTCGACACCTGCACCAGCGCGAGCGTCGATGCCAACGTCGAGCTTGAACGGGCCGGTGCCGATGCTGGCGTGAGCTCCGGCGCGGGCTCCGGCGAAGGCGCGGCCGCCGAACTGACCGACGACCTCGGGCGGGTTGAAGGTGGCGGTCGCTTCGGCGTTGCAGCTCGCGCCGGCGCCGCTCGTTGCGTAGCCATCAGCCTTCGCGCCGGCCTTGAGATCGTAGCCACCGAAGGAGAGGAGCGGTGCGGTCTCTGCGCAGACCTGGGCTTTGGCTCCGGCTTCGGCACCAGTGGCTGCCTGGCCTCCGACCGTGAGGCCCTTCGTGACGTCGAGCTCGGCGGTGCCCTTCGCTTCGGCGTGCGCGCGGGCATAGGCCGTTGCGCTCCCGCTCGCGCGGCCTGCCGTGCCGTGCACTTCGCCTTCAGCCGTGACGGAGACCTGGGCTTCGGCGGCGACTCCGCCCGCAGCGCGCGCTCCTTTCGAGGTGATGGCCGCCGTGCCGTCAGCGCGCACGCCTGCCGAGGCACTGCCGGTGATCTTCCCGCTGCCGCCGTTCTTCTCGTCACCGAAGCTGCCTTCGATGGAGTCTTCGATGCGGAGTTCTTCGATCGCGCTGCCACGGATTTGTCCGTTGCCCGAGGTGACGGAGCTGCTTGAGCGGTGGTTGGGGTTGGATCGGTCGGTGATGACGGAGCCGTTGGCGTTCTGTTGCCCCTGACCTCCGAAGGCTCCGACCTTCGAGAACGCATCAGCGAGCAGGATGAGCGGGCCGGCGATGGGAATGAGGCCGAGGAGCAGCTTCGAGAAGTCGGGCGGCGGCGCATTCGGCCCAGCGGTCAGCGGCGCGAGCAGAGAGTCGAAGAGGGACTGCGCGACGTGAGCACTGACCTGGTTGATGGCGGCGTCGCCAGCGGCGTTCGAGGTGTGCTGCGTGCGCGTGGTCTCGTGCGTCTCGGGGGGCTGAGCGACTGGGGAAGAACTGACTGACGGAATCGACGACATGAGCGGTCTCCAGAGAAACGAGTGGTGGAGGCCGCATGAGCGAGCCAAGTGCCAGCGGAGTAGGCGAGACGGATCGCGTTGTTAGAAGCGCCGAGCTCGCGCTGGTCTCGTCGAGCGGACGGCGCAGTCGGCTCGAGGTCTCGTCGCCGAGATTGTGGCGGGTAACCGGTTGGATCGGTTCGGGAAGCGAGTTGGCGCGGCCACTGCACAAGCGCCTGTCACCGGCAATCAAGCCGACCTACCCCGAGAGACGACCATGGCTGGTGTTGGTGCGACAGAGAGAACTGGACAGGCAGATTCGAGTCAGCAGATCGACGACACGGAAGGTGCAGGAGGCCCAGACAAGAGCAACTCCTCCAGCAGCGGCGAGGGAAACCAGGTCTTCAAAGCCATGAAGAGGTCGGACTCGGCGTTGGCTGACAAGGACCTCACCGCAATTCAGGATGCGATTCGTCGCCTGCAGGGGGCCGGTGACTCCACTCCAGAGTCATTGGCCTATGCGGCCGCAATGGCTCAGTACAACAAGGCTCTCGAAAAATATAACGCTGACCTTGACGCTCATAACGGGGCCAACGCACGCAACGTCGAGATCGATAGGGCAAATCTCCCGCATGAGAACACCGCCGCATTCTGGGATGAAATGCGCGCGTCTCTGCTCAAGGTCACGTCACACGACGTCAGGGACGGTGGCTACATCTCGCGAGAGGAGCTGAAGAAGTTGCTCCATTCAAGCGACCCGCTCCAGCGCTCTTGCGCCGATTTCTTGCTGAACAACTGGGAGAGCATTCCTGCTCCGAAATACGACGCATGGGGCGGCGGAATGAACGTGAGTGAAATGTTGGATGGGGCGGTTGCCGCCGGAAGGAATGCGAACCTGGAGCGCAGCCTCCGCCTACCTCACGTTGACGTTCCGGCCCATCCGGGAAGCCCTCCACAGCCTCCACCGGTTCCTGGACAGTCATCTCAGGCAATCACGAATTCAAGCGCAAGCACTGGCGCCACATCGAACTTGAACTCGGTGCCGCCGTTCTCGTCCGCCAGTGACACAGGCGAAGGTCGTTTGCTGGACGGGATTGACCATCTCCAAGCCGAGATGGACGCGCTCGAGAAGGACATTGTCGCTTGCAAGGATAACCCAGCCCAGATGCAGGCCCTGAACAACAAGTACACCAAGCTCCAGACCGCTCAGTCGATGCTCATGCAGCTCCTCAAGCAGCGGAACGAGATGATGAACAACATCCAGAAGATGTACTCGGACATGGCCATGTCGGCAGTCCGGAACATGCGCTGAGGCCACCATGCGACTCGATCTCAAGAACCTCATCGGTCTCGACGGCACCACGCCCACCTTCGCGCAGACGTTCGGCATCACCTTCGATCAAGGCGTCGAGTGGGCAGAGCAGGGCCTCGAGATGGCGCGCCAGGGACAGCTCGGTGAAGCGCGCGTCATTCTCGAAGGGCTCGTCACGCTGAACCCGCGCAGCCCGGGCTACTGGTACGCGCTGGGAGCCGTCTACGAGCAGCAGGAACTCGTCGACGACGCGATTCAGGCCTTCACGCAGGCGACGAAGCGGGAGCCGCGCAACGTCGACGCGTGGATGCGACTCGGACTGTTGCAGCTGAAGGGGGGGAACGGGGAAGGGTTGGAGGCGTTGAAGATGGTGGCGAAGGACACGCGCGCCGAGCACGCGGAACTCACCGCTCGCGCGAAGTCGATTCTCGCCACCTCTCGGGCGGCGTGAAGGGCGGGGCCTTCAGGGTCGTGCGCGGTTGGCGTCTGGGCAACGTCAGCCGCGCACGGCTCGCAGTTCAGCGCCCCACGGCGTCCACCCGTTCACCAATCGGTGGGTGTGACATGCCTCGCAGCACGGCCCACCTCGGCGGATCTGGATCCATCTTGTTCGTGCGCGCCGCCTTCACGAGCATCGAGCGAAACGCCGCGACATCTCCTGTCAGCGCGATGCCATAGCGATCGGCCGCGTACTCACGTTCTCGCGACACGGCTCCACTGATGGGGTTTCCGAGCATCAACCCGAACGTGAACAGCAACACCACGACCGGCAGCGTGCGAACGTCGGCGCGCTCCTCGATGCCGAACCACCGACGCGCGGCGGAGCGGCGAAACAACCACTCCACTGCGAAGAGAAACGCGATCAACACGAGCGCCGACGCGATTCGTCCAGGCCAGCGCGGCTCGTTCACATGGCCCGCCTCGTGGGCGACCGTCGCCAGCACTTCATCCTCCGAAAGCCCCGCGAGCAGCGAATCGTTCAGCACGATCGTTCGCGTCGGACCCGTGCCCGCGAAGTACGCCTGCAGTCGAACCGTGCGCGACGCCGTGTGCTCCACCATCACGTCACGAAAGTCGATTCCCGCCTTCGTCATGAGCGCCGTGATTCGGTCACGCAGCACTCCCGCGGCGAGTGGGGTCTGTTCGACGTAGAGCCGGTTTCGATACGGATCGATCGCGGTCGACACCAGCATCAGCACCGACGCCGTCACCCCCAACAACCACCACCAGTGCGTCGTGCGCCGCGCGAGCCCGAAGAGTCCGAACACGAGCGACCCCACGGCGCCGGCGAACAGCAGCTTTCCCTTCAGCATGTCGGCGATGAAGACCGCAGGCGTCGCGCGCGACAGCCCATGCGAGTGCTCGTGGAAGTAGCCGAACCAGATGTCGGCAGGCAGATCGAGCAGCGTGTACAACCCGAAGAAGAGCAGGGCGAACAGCAGCGCAGCGCTCCAGCCGCTTCCGTTCCACAGCTTCGTCGGCACCTTCAGCAGCGCGAGCGATGAAGCGCTGATCCTCGCTCCGATTCGTTCACTCACCCGCCACAACGGCCGCGTCGCAAACCGCACCATCAACGCGAGCACAATCGGCGTGACGATGAAGTCGATGAAGGAAACCGTGTACCGGGGCTGGTGGTACGCCTTCACTTCGGCGAGCTGCTCGGCCGTGTAGATGGGCTCCACGCCCGAAGCACTCTACGTCAGCTGTGTGGCTTCCCCTTGCCCTTCGTCGGCTCGGGTGGAGGCGGTGGAGGCGCTTCTTCTTCGGCCTTCGCCTCAGCCAACAGCAGCTCCTTCATGCGCTTGAGGCTCGCGCGGGTCTCTTCGACGAACGGGCTCTGCGACCCGATGCGTTCCGCCGCTTCCAGGGTGCGCTCGTAGACGGTGATCGCCTTCGCGATCAGCACGCGAATCTTCTTTCGAAGTTCGGCGCGGTACACGTCCTGTTCTTCCTGCGACAGGTCGGCCGGCGCCGGAGCGTTGGCCATGTGATCGTACATGTTCTCGTACAGCTGCCCGATGCGCTGACCCGCGGCCGTCGCCCAGTAGCCGTTGCCCAGGCGAATCGCGCGCAGGTAGTGGCCTTGCGACGAGAGGAGCAGCTCGGACTTGTACTCGAGATCCTCAGCCAGCTTCTCGGTGCTCTTGTTCGCGTCGAGCACGATGGACTCGTAGCGAAGGCGGAAGATCTCTCCGACGAAGAACTGCGCCTGACCGGGGAAGTACTCGTCGATCAGATCCTTGTCGGGGTGCTCGTTGTACATCGTGAGCACCGATCTCAGCGTGCGCTCTGCTCCATCGAGATCGCCACCCTCGAGCTCGCAGATGCCCTGTTGCGTTCGCGCCTCGATGCGCTTGTCGACCGAGAGATCGGCGCGATCGCTCAGCACACGCAGCACCTCGACCGCGTCGGCGAAACGCTCCATGTGGTACAGCACTTCAGCGACGCGGAACGCAGCGTCGAGCGTGTCGCCCGTGCCCTTCGCGGGATCCGACAGCTCGAGGAACTTCGTGTACGCCTCCTCCCACGCCTTCAGCTTCTCGAACGAAAGGCCCGCGTTGTAGAGCGCGAGCCGCCGGTGCTTGCTGTTCGGGTGGAAGTCACAGATGCGCGAGAAGTAGCGAGCGGCCTGGGCCCAGTCTTCGGCGGCGTAGAAGCTCGTCGCCGCGGCGAAAAGCTCTTCGTCGTTCAGCTTCTCGAGCTCGAGATCGCCGGTGATCACGACGTCGTCGAACTTCACCGACTGCACCGGCGTCTTGGTGACGTGCGCGCAGCCGACCGACAGAAACGCCAACGACAGCAGCACTGAAGAGAGGCGCATGGGCAAAAGGACAGCCAGCGGGTGAGCGGGGTTCCCGACTCTAACGCGCTGGCTTCGCCGCATCGACCCGCGCTTCGCCCCAGAGGTATCGGCTCGTCTCCCACACGGCCTTCAGGTCGTGCACGTCGAGCTCGAAGCGGGGCACCAACACCAACGGCGTGGGAGCGCAGAGCTCGCGCAACCGTGCGATTCCCTTTGCGTCCTGAGTCGCCAGCAGGTCGTTCTCTTTGAGGGTTTGCTCGAGCTTTGCCTGGAGTGGGCCGCTCATTCTCGCGACCTCGTCCCACAGCTGGGGAGGCACCGGCGCGTGAATTCGATTCACGACGACGGCCGCGACCCGCATCTTGTTCTGTTGAAGCAGCGTGTGGAAATACACCGCCTCGTCGATGCGCTCGAGCATCGGGCCAGTCACCAGTACGAACGACGTCGACGGCGCCTGCAGCAACTCGCGGGTCTGGTGCGCGCGTTCGCGGAAGCTGTCGGTCAGGCTCGTGATGTTGAGCATGAAGTCGGCGAGCTGCTGAAGGGTCTCGGTGCCGGTGAAACGCGAGATCGTCTTCGCGACGTAGCTGCCGCCGAGGTTGAAGAGCTTGAGCCCGAACTTTCCCGCCGCGAGCGCTGGCGTGAGCAGCCACTTGGCCGCGTCGTTGTCGAGGAAGTCGAGAATGCGATTGGGCGCGTCGAGGAAGTCGAGCGCGTGGGCGGTGGGCGGCGTGTCGACGACGAGCAGCGGGTACTTCCCCTGCTCGTGCAGCTCCCACATCTTCTCCATCGCGATGTACTCCTGCGAGCCGGCGAGGGCGGTGGAGAGCGCCTGGTAGAACCGGTTGTTGAGGATCTTCTCGCGCTTGTCGGCTGGAGCGCGTCGCTCGACGAGGTCGTCCCACGAGCGCTTGATGTCGAGCATCATCGCGTGCATCGACGCGCGAGGCAGCAGCCCCGCCGCAGCGAACGTCTCATCTGGAATTCGGGCCTCCTTGTTGCCGAGCGCCTCGAGGCCGAGCGCGTTCGCCAGCCGCTTGGCCGGGTCGATCGTGCAGACCATCGAGCCCGTGCCCTCCATCGCGGCGCGCAGCGCGAGGGTCGCGGCGATCGTCGTCTTGCCCACGCCGCCGCTGCCGACGGTGAGCAGTACGTCTGAGTTCTCCATCGCGTCGCGAATCGGGGAACTCACGGGGGCGCTCCCAGCTCACGCACGACCTGCTCGATGGCTGCGCGACCGAAGTCTGGCGTGAAGATGCGCGGCACCGTCACCACCGGCAGCCCCAGCTTCCCCAGCGTGGCCTTCGACGCCTGCGACAGCTTCGCGCGGGCCTGATGGGCGCGCATGAGCTCCTTTGCGAGGTCTGAGCCCGTGGTCGTGTCGTCGTCGCTGAAGCGCTCGGGAATGAAGCCGTTGAGCACCACCAGCTGGGGCGTCATCTTCACGCGCGCGACCAGCGCCTGGTGCAGCTCGAGGGTCTCGTTGACCGGCAGCTCTTCGGGCAGCGACACCAGCACGGCGGCGGTCGTCTTCTGATCGACGAGCAGGTCGCGCATCCACGCGGCGTCGTTCGACATGGCGCCGGGCGGGACCGTGTCGATGATCACCTGCGGCACCGAGAGGAACGTGATGGCGTGCCCCGTGGCCGGCGCGTCGATGATGATGCGGTCGAAGCGGAAGCTGCCGTCGGAGCGCTTCTCTTTGAGGTGGTAGAGGATCTTCCCCAGCAGCACGAGCTCTTGCAGCGAGGGGATGAAGCGCAGGAAGTACCGCACGACGCGGTTCTCGAAGACCGCGCTGTAGATGCTCTCGAACTTGAGCACCATCAGTGCGTACTCGCGCATCGACTCCTCGGGGCGCACGTTCACGGCCCACAGGTTCTCTTCGAGCGACGTCACCTCGGGGCCCACCTCCGGCTTGCCGAGCAGCTGGGTGACCCGCTCCTTCGTGTTCACTTCGCACACCAGGGTGCGCTTGCCCGAGCGTGCGCTCTCGAGCGCCAGCGCCGCCGAGACGGTCGTCTTCCCGACGCCGCCCTTGCCGGTCACGATCAGCAGGCGTTTGTCCGAGAGGGCGGCGTTCACGGCAGGCGGCTCCTATCAACCCGCGGGCAGGCGAGCATCAGGCATTCGTTGACTTGTCGCGCGCGGCGGAAAAGGGTCGGCCCATGCTGAAAGACAACCCCGTGATGAAGAAGCTCGTCGCCACCGGCGAGGAGCGCATCGGCAAGCTCGTGCAGCAGCTGATGTCGAACGAGAAGTTCGTCGCTGGCGTGCAGACGCTCGTCTCGCGGGCGCTGTCGGCGAAGGGCACGATGGACAAGTCGATCAAGAGCGCGCTGTCGGCGGCGAACCTGCCCTCGACCGGCGATCTCGACACCCTGCGCGAGAAGATCGACGACCTCGAGCGCCTGCTCGGCCAGCTCGAGTCGAAGGTGGACGTGCTCGTCGACCAGAAGAAGAAGTGACGATGGCCGCGCGGCGTATCGCGTTCATCAACGAGAAGGGCGGCACCTGCAAGACGACGCTCGCCGTCAACGTCGCCGCCTTCTTTGCCGACAAGAAGAAGAAGCGCGTGCTGCTGGTCGATCTCGACACGCAGGGCCACGCGGCGAAGTCGCTCGGCGTCGACCCGCGGTCGATCTCGAAGAACGTCTTTCACCTGCTCACCGACCCCAACGTCTCGCTCGAGGCGGTGACGTTACCGACGGCCACGCCGAACCTCTGGCTGATTCCGTCGTGGAAGGACATGGCCGAGTTCCCCTCGCTCGCGGGAGCCGATCCCCAGCGCGCGCGACGCCTCGCCACCCGGCTGGAGCCCGCCCTCGAGCGCTACGACTTCATCATCTTCGACGCGCCGCCCTCGCTCGGGCTCACGACGACGAACATTCTCGTGGCGGCCGAAGAGGTCGTGGTGCCTGTCGCGACGACGTACCTGGCGCTCGATGGCTGCGCCGAGATGGTCGACACCGTCGCCGACGTGAAGGGCACCTACCAGCACGAGCGGCTGCGCATCACGCAGGTGGTGCCGACGCTGTACCGGAAGACGCAGCTCGCCGACGAGGTGCTCGCGAAGCTCAAGGAGTACTTCCCAAAACGCACCAGCGAGCCGTTCGCGCTCAGCGTCACCGTCGACGAAGCGCAGAGCCACGGCAAGACGATCTGGGAGTACGCGCCCTGGAGCCGCGGCGCGACGATGCTTCAGTCGATCGCCGAGGCCGTCGACAAAGCGGGGAAGTGATCAGCGCTCGCCGCGGCGGCGGGGCGGCTGGTCGTCGTTACGACGCGCCTCTTCGACCTCCGAGATGCGCTTCTCCATCTGCTCGATGCGCTGCACGAGGGTGTTCAGGTCGCGCCCGAGCGCCGGCAGGTTGCCCAGCACGTTCTCGATGGCGTGCTTCACGCGCTCGTCGATCTTCGCCTGCCACGCCTCGACGACCTTCTGCGACTGGGTGAGCAGCGCGGCGGGCGTGAGCGGCTCGGCCTCGGCTTCACGGCCCAGCAGCTTGTCGATGCGGTGCGTCGCCTCTTCGCGGAAGGTGGCCACCCGCTGCGTGACGGTGGCGGTGATCTCGTTGAGCGAGTCCTGCGGGCGGCGAATGATCTCGCGCAGCACCGACAGCGGCATCTGGTTCTTCTTCTTCTCTTCTTCGAAGACGATCTGCGCGAGGGTGACCGAGGTCAGATCTTCTTTGGTGCGGTTGTCGACGATCTGCACCTCGACGCCCTGCTTCACCATGTCGGCGATCTCGTCGAGCGTGACGTACCGGCTCTCGACCGTGTCGTAGAGCTTGCGATTCGTATAGCGCTTGATGACCTTCGGCTCGCGCGTGGTCTGCTCGGCTTCGCTCATCGGCCTTCCCCGGTAAATCTGACGCAGTGCGAAACGCGCCTAGCACCCGAGCAAGGAAGGGGGCAAGCACCTTGAATGACGTATACTTGCGGAAGCCCGGGGCCGGGCGCCCGCCATGATCGTCAAGTGTGAGCAGTGCCAGACGAAGTTCAAGATCCCCGACGACAAGGTCACCGACAAGGGCGTCAAGGTTCGCTGTACGAAGTGCAGTCACACGTTCCGGGTGACGAGAGAGTCAGCGGTCTCTGGGGCGGGCGCTCCGAGCGGAGCCTTTCCACCTGCAGGCGCGGCTCCGCCATCGGGCGCGACCCAGAAGCTGACGGCGCCGACGAAGACGGTACCGCTCGACAGCGCCGACCCGTTCAGCAAGTTCGGACAGTCGTCTTCGGTGCCGAAAGAAGAGCAGACGCGGCCGGGCGTGTTTGCCCTGGGCGTCGAGGCCTCGCGCATGCCCGATCTCGGTCGGCCGGTGCCTGCACCTCCAGCGCCGCCGGCTGCGGCTCCCGCGTCGTCTTCGCCGTTCGACTTCGGCAGCCTGGCGCCACCGGCTCCTGCAAAGCCGAGCGCCCCTTCGGCAGCGCCAGCGCCCTTCGACTTCGCATCGTTGATGGGCCCGCCTTCGACGGGAGCGCCGCCACCTCCCGCCCGTTCGCCGGCACCGCCTCCCGCCGCGCGCCCGCCGCCAGGGCCGTCTCCGTTCGATTTCTCGGCGCTCACCGCGCCAGCCGCGCCTGAGCCCGATCCGGCTCCGGCGCCTTCCCCGCGCATGTCGGCGCCCGCCCGCCCGATGGACGCACCGGCGATGTCGTTCGACTTCTCGTCGCTGGGTCCACCGCCTGCCGTCGCGGCTCCCGCAGCACCGCCACCGTCGGCGATGTTGCCCGACCTGCTCGACGTGGCGCCGCCGTCACCACAGCAGACGGCCACCGACCTGGTGCCCGCGCTGGGTGATGACTTCTTTGCCTCGGCGGCGACGCAGAATCACACCGGCCCGCTGCCAACCGTCGCGGAGGGCGCTTCCAAAGAGGAGGCTCGCAACGCGCTGTTCGACATGAGCGCAGCGGCGCCGCCAGACGCTCCCGCTGCCTCTGTGGCACCCGTCGAGGCCGCTCCTTCGGTCGCAGAACCAGCCATTCCTTCATCGAGCCCATCGGGCGTCATGCAGCTTCAGCGGCCTCCTGATCCGGCGACGGAGCGAGGGCGGCGGGTGCTGGGCATCGTCGTCAACGTGCTCATCGCGGCAGTGCTGGTGGTGGGGCTCGTCGTCGTGGCCACGGCGAGCGTGAACGAAGGCAAGCTCGACATGCAGTCGATCGGCGCGAGCCTGAAGGCGCTGGTGGCTCCCTCGTCGGACTTCACCGCCGAAGACATCAGCAACGGCCTCTACGACACGAAGATGGGTCGGCCCGTGTTCTTCGTGCGCGGGGTGGTGACGAACCGCACCACCGCCACGACGCGAGTTCGGGTGAAGGCCGAGATCCTCGATGGGGCGACGCTGGTGCGCAGCGCCGAGGTGATCGCGGGAGCGCCGCCCAGCCCCGAAGAGCTCAACCGCCTCGTTGGCGTGACGGAGCTGAAGGTGTTGATGGATCGCACCTCGACGAAGGCGCCCGCGGTCGAGAGCGGCGGCGCTGCGCCCTTCCTCGTCACCTTCGCCGAGTACCCGCCCGATCTGAAGGCGTTCCGCGTGCGGGTGACGGCGACGGCCGAGGGCCAGCCGACCGCCAACGCGACTCCGTGAGCGAGAGCGCGCAGATCGTTCGGCGCATCGTCGTACTCTCGGGCGGCGACGAGGTTCGCCGAAAGGCCGCCGCGCGGGTGCTGGCCGAGCTCGACCCGACTGACGCCGCCACCTTGCTTCACGAGGTGCAGGTGCTCGCTCGCAAAGGGCGCCGTGACGCCGCCGAGGCGATGCACGCCTTCTCGCGCGCGCTCGAGCTCGAGGCCGACGCGATTCCCCACGTCGAGCTGCTTCGTCGCGCGGCGTCGCTCACCGGCACGCAGACCGTCGAGCTGCTGTTCTCCGAAGGCGAGGCTGCCGCGGCCTACGACGCCACCGCCGCGGCGCGCGCCGACGCGAAGCTCTTCAACCAGCCGTTGGGCGTGCTCAAGTCACGGGCACGGCTGACGCAGAACCCCGACGAGATGGCCCGGTTCGCGGTCGCTTCCAACGCGGCGGTGGTGCGGGAGCTGTTGCGCAACGCCAGGCTGACCGAAGATCTCGTCGTGCGCATCGCCGCTCGAAGGCCCGCGCGGCCCGAGCCGCTGGTCGAGATCTGGCGCTCGGATCGGTGGACGACGCGGCCGGCCGTTCGTCGTGCGCTCGCGTTCAACCCGTACCTTCCCGTCGGGGTCGGCGCGCGCATCGTGCCGCTGTTGTCGAAGGCCGACCTCACCGAGCTGTCGAAGGACTCGAGCGTTCACGCGAGCCTGCGAGAGCAGGCGCTGACCCTGCTTGGCGTCTCGTGAAGCCTCAGGGCTTCTTCACGGAGCCATCGACGACCTGCGCCTCATCGACGCCGCGCTCGAGCTTCTTGCTGGCGGTCACGTCGACGAAGTCTTCACCCTTCGAGGCTTTCTTGAACGAGTGCACGAACTTGCCGAGGGCGTTGCCCAGCTGCCCCATGCGCGAGGCGGAGAAGACGATCGCGAGGATGGCGGCGATCATGAGGATTTCGCCGATGCCGAACGGGCCCATGGCGCCACCCTGCTCGAAGACGACCGCCTTCGCAACTTGACGAGCGGCCTCAGCCCGCGCATTCGGAGCGGGTGATGCGCATTCTGGGGCACCGCGGAGCAAGCGCCGACTTTCCCGAGAACACGCTCGAGGCGTTCGAAGGCGCCGTGAAGCAGGGCGCCGACGGCATCGAGCTCGACGTCATGCGCTGCGCGACGGGTGAGCTGGTCGTCTGTCACGACGAGTGGCTCGATCGCCTCGCCGGGCTTCACTGGGAGGTGGCGAAGACGCCCTGGCGCAAGCTGAAGACGGTCGACGTCGGGAGCCGGCTCGGGTTCCGGCCCGCCCGAATTCCGCTGCTCGAAGAGGTGTTCGAGCTGGTGCCGACGACCTTCTTCGTGAACGTCGAGCTCAAGTGCGATGTCGTCGACGATCGCGGGCTGTCAGTGGCGGTGGGGCAGTACCTCGCCTCGCGTCGCGACGCCGGGCGGGTGTTCGTCTCGAGCTTCAACCCGCTGTGTCTGGTTCGGTTCGCGCGTGCGTTTCCCGCGCTGTCACGGGGCCTTCTCATCGACCCCGATCGCGCGTGGCTGCCGCAGGCATACGGCTGGTTGCCCATCGTGGCGAAGACCTCGGTTCACCCGCACTTCAGCGCGTGCACGCCTGCGCGGGTGAATGCGTGGCACGAGCGGCACTGGCAGGTCGCCGCGTGGACGGTGGACGACCCCGATGAAGCCCGCAGCCTGCGGGCGATGGGCGTCGAATGGCTCATCACCAACAAGCCGGCGGCGATGCGGGCGGTGTTGTCGGGCCGGCTCTGACGCTGGCGGGAGCCGCTTCGTGCCTCGCGGGCAGTTGCTACGCTGACGTTCCATGCTCACGCTCGCCCTCGCCGCCGCGCTCGCTGCAGCTCCGCTCGATCTCACCTGGGGCACTGGCCCTCAGGGCCTCAAGAAGCTCGTCGCCACGCCCGACGACGTGCTGCTCAAGCAGGTGTTGGCCTGCGCAAAGGGCTACGGCGTGAAGACCATCGAGCGGCGAGGGACGACGAAGCAGATCGTCTGGTCGGCCGCTGACGCCTCGACCGACACGCTCGCCGACGTGACGAAGGCAGAGCGGGTCGCGTTGCTCTCGCTCATGGGCCGGCAGGCGCGTGGGGCCGAGTTCGATCTGCTGATCCCCCAGGCGGCAGACGCCTTCATTCCCGTCTCGGTCTGGTGGGACACGCCCGAGCTCGTGGGCTTTCAGTCGGGGCCCGAGTGGTCGCCGCCATCAGCTGCAGGCGTGACGGCCGCGAAGCTGCAGGAGCGGTTCAACGTGGGGGCCTTCGTCGACGGCGATGTCGCCTGGAACGAGGCTGGGCTCGCGGCCGTCGAGCAGGCCCTCTCGACCTTGTCGGCCGAAGAGCTCGCCCTCGTCAGCAAGCTCTCATTTCGGCGGGCACGCACCAACGCCAGGCACCTCGCGCTCTACCTGCGCGGCGACACCTCGAACCACGTCGAGGTCTACGACACGGCCTTCTCGCTCGATGGAGAGCAGTTCGTCGGAGAACCGGCCGCGCCGCGGGCGTTCCTTCTGACGGCGCTCGTGCACGAGCTCGGGCACGCCATCGCCGATGCCCGCATGCGGGAGCTGGGCCTCAAGAACCTCGAGCTGCGCAAGACCTGGGAGCGCCTCAAGGCCGAGGGCAAGAGCACCGACGCCGATTTCCAGAAGGCCGATGGTGCCGTGCGCAAGCTGCTCGCCATCGACGCCGCGAACGCGAAGGGCCGGCCCGTGGAGCGCGAGTTCGTGAGCGTCTTACCGATGAACCGGTCTCCGACGCCCTACGGCCGGACGAAGCCGGCAGAGCACTTCGCCGAGAGCTTCACGCTGTGGAAGAACGACCGCGCGGCCCTCACTCGCATCTCGCCCGAAGCAGCGGCCTGGTTCGAGGCGGGAAAACACGTGGCCATCGCCGGCGAACCGCTCGACTGATTCGTCAGAAGTCGAAGCCGAGTGACGCCGTGCCCGCGAGCACGCCCGGGATGGTGCGCGTCTCGTTGCCGTCCTTGAACGTCGGGAAGACGGAGTACGAGACCTCGATGTTGATCAACGCGTGGCCGCCGATGAAGCGAAGGCCGCCGTAGAAGCGGTTGTGGGTGTTGTTGATCGCCTGGAGCGACGTGAAGACGTAGTAGTCCTTGAAGAGCTCGGTGTCGGCCTCGGCCGTGCTGCGCGTGGGGCGGAAGTCGATGTTGCCGGTCGAGGCGCCCACGAAGACCAGGCTCCACCCCGCGTAGGGCGTCAGCGTCACCATGCCGGCGATGGCGAACTGCTTGCCGATGCCGAGATCGAGGCCGCCCGTCGTGAGATCGAAGTCGCGGCTGTTGATGATCTTGTTCACGAAGCCGCGCACGCCGATGTCGGGGATGTAGGCGAACCCTTCGTTGAGCGCCCACTTCAGCTCGAGGCCACCCATGCCCATGCGGCTCTCGGGGAACCACGAGGCGCGCGCGCCGACCTCGAACGAGAAGGGCAGGCCCTTGCGCAGGTGAATGCTGGGGAACCAGGTGGTGCCGCGGAAGGTGCCGAGCGTGGGCATCGTCGCGGGATCGATGGCGTAGTAGGTGGCCTCGGCCGAGAACGCGAAGCCCGAGTGGCCCAGCGTCTCTGGCGGCATGCCGTTGGTCGACGACATCACGGCCGCGAACTGGCGGGCGAAGACCCGGAAGTTCCCGTTGGCGCGTGGGTCGAAGTTGGTGCCGTCGGGCTGGGGGTTGCCCAGCTTCGAGATCTGGAAGTCGTTCGAGAAGCCCTGCGCGAAGGCAGGTGCAGCCACCAGTGCGAGGAGCGTGGAGGCGCACGCGAGACGCGTCAGCATGGCGCCGACGCTACCCGCGTGACCCACAGGGGGCAACAAACGAGCGCTTACGGCTTGGCCTGTTTCGGCGCCTCGTCGCTGACCTTCTGGGCGACGGCCGGTGCGCGGCGGCGAATGACGACCGTCTTGCGGCTGGCGAAGTCCTGGGTCTCGCGGGCGACCACGGTGACGAAGTTGTTGCCCTCTTTGAGCGGGAACTCGGTGGTGAACTTCAGCTTGTCGCCGTCATCGGGCGTGCGGCCCTTGAAGAAGACCTTCTGATCGTTCACCAGCACGAAGACGTCGAGCAGCGTCGGGTCGGTCACCACGCTCGACAGCGTGAACGTGGGCGCGTCGACGGCCGTGCCGCCCTGCGCCGAGTCGACGTTCACGTTGATCTGAGCCGGCGTGCGGAACGAGACGACCTCGAGCTCCTTGTCCTTCGGGAGCACGGGCTTCTGGCCGCGGGCGTCGCGCAGATCGGACACCTTCACGAAGGCGAAGCGGTTCTCGCCCCACTCGACGCGGGCCATGTTCGCGCCGCGCGCCTGCTCGGTGACGACGGCGCCCTTCGGCAGCTTCGCGATCACGTTGGAGCGGGGATCGGCGCTGGCGAACAGCTCGGCCTTCTCGGCGATCTTCACGGTGCCCTTGCGGAGCTCGAGCGCGATGGGCGCGGCGCCGTCGGGGTCGACCGGCACCATGAGCTTGTCGGCGAGGAACTCCTCGAGGGGCTCGTCGAGCACGTTGACGCGCAGCCCGAAGTCGTCGGCCTTGAGGCCCTTCTTCACGTCGAGCACGAAGCGGGCGGTCTTGGTCTCTCCGACGTCGAGCTCGCCCAGCTTGAAGCGGCCCTTCTCGATGAAGATGTTCGGGTCGCCCGCATTGCGAATGATGGTGAAGGTGTCGAGCGCCTTGCCGGTGCCGATGTTGGTGACGTCGAGCATGAGGGCGACGTTCTCTCCGCGCTGCACCTGGCCGTCCTGGTTGCAGGCCTGGCAGTCGTCGACGATCTGCCACGTGTACGCGAAGCGGGGGCGGGGCAGCTCGACGAAGTTCAGCTCTCCGGCGATGGCCTCCTGCAGCACGCCGCCCGAGTCGTCCTGGAACTTCACCGTCACGCCGTCACGCCGCGAGATGAGATCCTTCGGGAGCTTCACGCTCACCGTCCACGAGCGCTTCTCACCGGGCTTGAGCGCGCCGAAGAGGAACTCGCGGCGATCGAGGAAGCCGTTCTCGCTCTCGACCCACGCGCGCAGCCGCTTGATGGGCTCGGCGCCCTTGTTCTCGGCGGTCAGCTCGAGCTGCACCGTCTCGCCCGCGTTGATCTTGCGCTCGACGTTGGGCTTCATGGTGCTCTCGATCGACACCTTCTTCGGCGTCTCACCGGGCGACCAGTCGATGCCGAGCGTACCGATGGCGTTCGCGATGCGCTCCTCTTCCTGGCGGGTCTTCTCGGCGACGAACTTCGCGCCGGCCTCGATCATCTTGTCGCGGCGCACCTGCGGCGCCGTCAGCAGGAAGTCGCGCGCGAAGGTGACCTCGAAGTCCTCACGCACCTCGTCCTGCGACTCCGCGTCGAGCTGATCGTCGAGATCTTCGTCGGCCGACGATCCGTCCGAGTCCGTCAACACGTTCTTGCCAGCGGGCGCCTTGCCCTTGGGCGGAGCGGCCTTCGGGTCCTTCTTCTCTTCGGGCTTCGGCGCGGCGGCGACCTTCTCCTTCTCGTCCTTCAGGTACTTCAGCGTCATGGCCGGCTTCTCGCGCACGACGACCTCTTCACGCTTCTTGGCGGCCTTGTCGTTCGACGGGTTGCCGAAGTGGTGATCGAGATCGGCCTCGCCCATCGAGCGGCGGGGCGCGAAGACCTCGACGCGATCTTTCGTGACGCGGGTGGGGATGAGCTGGATGTCGGGCGTGATGCCGATCTCCTGAATCGAGATGTCACCCGGCGTGAGGTACTTGGCGATGGTGAGCTTGAGCGCGCTCTCGTCGGGGAAGTCGTAGAGCACCTGCACCGAGCCCTTGCCGAAGGTCTGGCGGCCGATGATGACGGCGCGGTTCAGGTTCTTGAGCGCGCCGGCCACGATCTCGCTCGCCGAGGCGCTGCCCGCGTTCACCAGCACCGCGACGGGGTACTGCTCGTCGGTGTCATCGTCGTGCGCGCGCTTCTCTTCGCGCAGCTTGTCCGAGAGGCCGACGGTCGCGACGATGGTGCCGTTCTTCACGAACAGGTCTGACACCTGAATGGCCTGGTCGAGCAGACCGCCGGGGTTGCCGCGAAGATCGAGCACCACGCCCTTGAGCCCGGCCGTGCTGCCGTTCGCCTTCGCCTGCGCGCCGAGCTCGTTGAGGGCGGCCTCGAGATCCTTCGTGGTGTTGCCCTGGAAGTTCTTCACGCGCACGTAGCCGACGTTCGAGGCGAGCAGCTTCGACTGCACCGACTCGACGGTGATGAGCGCGCGGGTCAGCGTCATCACCTGAGGCTTGTCCCAGCCCTTGCGGTTGACGGTGATGGTGACGCGCGAGTCGACGGGGCCGCGCAGCTTCCCGACGGCCTCGTTCAGATCCATGTTCATCGTCGACTCTTCGCCGATGCGGGTGATCTGATCGTCCTTCTTGATGCCGGCGCGGAAGGCGGGCGTCTTCGGCAGCACCTTCACCACCGTCAGAATGCCCTCGCGCATCTGAATGACGAAGCCGAGGCCGCCGAACTCGCCCTTCGTCGACACCTTCATCTCGCGGTACATCTCGGGCCGCAGCAGAATCGAGTGCGGGTCGAGCGTGTTCAGCATGCCGTTGACCGCCGCGTATTCGATCTCGCGCGTGTCATCGGTGGGCCGCATGTTCTTCGCGATGAAGTCGAAGACGTCTTTCATCGTGAACGACATGCGCCAGAGCGTGTCGATGTGAGAGATGTCGAAGTCACGCGTCTTGCCGTTGACGTTGAGCTTCACCTTGCCCGATTCGGCCGAGCCATCGACCATCACCTCGGGCACCGACTTCTCGACGGCCTCGAGCGCCGCGACCATCATCTCCTTCGGGCGCACGCGCTTGGGGTCGACGTAGTTGTCCTTCACGTAGAGGATCACCTTCGTCAGCACGCGAAGCGCTGAGAGGTCGTGCGGGGCCTTGCCTTCCTCGGCGCCGCCTCGGGTGGGAGCGGCTTCGACCTCTTTCACCATCGTGAGGGAGAGCGGTGCGCGATCGTTGCCAGCGAGCGCCCACGCGACGATCAGCGCGGCGACGACAGCGATCCTGCGGAGCATGTGCATGATGTGGATCTTCCTCGAAGAAGGCAGCAACTGCGGCCTGTCGAATAACTCGCCGAGCCTAATCACCGGGGGGTAGCCCTTCAACAAAGGCCAACACGTGTGGGGCGGGCCACGTTCCCCGAAAGCCGCGCACAGGCAGGCAGGTCAGCGCGGCGCCGGTGGCGGAGGCCCCAGCGCTTCGACCTTGCGCAGCGCGCGGAACAGCAGGGTGCCCGCGGCGACGGCGACCGGCATGAGGAAGAAGTTCAGCACCGGCACCCAGAGCATCACGTACAGCGCCGCGCCGAAGCCGAGCGACAACGTCAGCCGCTTGCGCAGCACGATGACGACCTGTCCGAAGGGGTAGAAGTGCCGCGCCATCGGGTTCGAGAGGTGCTCGATGGCGAGACAGAACATGCTCCAGAGCGAGCCGCCGATGGCCCAGGCGACGCTTCCGGCCCCGGGAATGAGGTTGAGCGGGAGCAGCACCGCGAGCCCGAGCAGCTGGGTGAGCAGACGAAGCAGCGTGTGGCCGAGCGAGTGAAGGGTGCCGCGCACGGTTCTGGGCAACGAGAACGGTGGCGGGGTGAAATCTCCACAGCGCTCCTCGACGCCTTCAGAGAGCGGATCCTGCAGGGGCGCCAACACCAGGTTCGGGACGGTCAGCGCGCTGACGAAGTACGTCAAGGCGAAGAAGAGAAACCCGACGATCGCCGAGACCCAGGTTCGCCACGAGCCGGTGCCGATGAGCGACTCCGCCCACCCGAACGCCGGCGCCCACCAGAGCGCCACGAGGCCCACCAGCACGCCGCTCGTCACCAGGCCCGAGATCAACGACAGGCCGATCAGCTTCGGTGACGACACCATGACGCCCAGAGCGCGAAAGGGCAGGGCGAGGCCGCGGAAGAAGTCTCCGAGCTCGGGGCCTGCCGGAAGTCGTGGGGTGACATCTTTCAAATGGTGAGCACCTGAGGAGACGAACGTTTATAGAGCCGCACTCATTGCATGTCGCTCGACGCCCGCCAGACTGAAGTTCAGCCGCTGACCTCGGTCGACGCGCTGGTCGAGTCGTTCCGCTCCGCCGAGCGCAGTGACGGCGTGGGGCTCATCGGCCTCGAGCACGAGAAGATTCTCGTGCCGGCCTCGGGCGTTCACGCGATTCCCTACGAGGGGCCGGGTGGGGTCGGTGCGCTGCTCGCGGCGTTTCAGGCCGACGGCTGGGAGCCCTACCGCGAGGCCCCCGAGCTTCCCGTCATCGCGCTGACGAAGGGGAAGGTGACGATCTCCCTCGAGCCCGGCGGGCAGTTCGAGCTGTCGGGCGCGCCGCACGTCACCGCTCGCGCCGCCCACGCCGAGAACCAGGAGCACCTCGAGCGCCTGAAGGTGCACACCTCGAGGCTTGGCATTCGGGTCGTGACGCTCGGCTATCGGCCCTTCGACGACCTCGCCTCGATGCCGTGGATGCCGAAGTCCCGCTACGGCGCGATGAAGCAGACCCTGGGCACGCGCGGCACGCACGCGTTCAACATGATGTTGATGACGGCGACTGGCCAGGTCTCGCTCGACTGGCGTGACGAAGCCGACTGCGCGCGCAAGGTGACGGCCTCGGCGCGCATGACGCCAGCGACGGTCGCGCTCTTCGCGAACAGCCCCATCGTCAATGGCGCGGCCAGCGGCTTTCAGTCGTTCCGCAGCCGGGTGTGGAACGACGTCGACCCCGCGCGGTGTGGAACGCCGGCCTTCATGGTCGACGGCACGTTCTCGTATCGCCGCTACGTCGACTGGGCGCTCGCGGCGCCGCTGCTCTTCCTGCGTCGCGACGGCCAGTACCTCACGCCGAAGCTCACCTTCGGGCAGCTGCTCAAAGACGGTCATGACGGCAAGCCGGCGCTCGAGAGCGACTGGGTCGATCACCTGTCGACGCTCTTCCCCGAGGTGCGCATCAAGCGGGTGCTCGAGATTCGCAGCGCCGACGCGAACGACGGGCCGATGACGGGCGCGCTCGGAGCCCTGATGCGTGGCCTGCTCTACGACCGCCAGGCGCTCGACGCGCTGTACGAAGCGACCGCGATGACGGTGGAGCAGCACCAGGCGCTCCACCTGGCGGCGCAGCGTGACGGCATGAAGGCAGTCGCGAACGGGCGCGCGGTGAAAGAGCTCGTGCGAGACGTGGTCTCGATCGCGAAGGCCGGGCTCATGCGTCTGGACCCTGCCGATGCTCCATTGCTGGCACCGTTCGAGGCCATCGTCGAGCACGGCGCGTCGCCTGCCGAGGCGGTGCTGAACGCGTTCGAGCGCCGCACCAGCGACTCCGAGTTCATCTCGAAGTTCTCGCTCTGAAAGTGAAACGGCCGCTCCCTTGCGGAAGCGGCCGTCTTTCTCAGGAGCCAGCTCGTCTCACTTCATCGCGCTCTTCACGCGCTCGAGGTTCCAGCTGTCGGGGCCGTAGCGCCCGAGGATCGTCTTCGTGGAGTCGATGAGGAACGGGCCCTTGTTGCCCGGCCGCAGCGAGTACGAGCCGACCGGCTTCTCGACGACCAGCTCGGCCGCCTTCTCGCCCTTGAGCACGTTGGTGATGGTCAGCTTCACCGTCTGCGACGCCGACTTGTAACCGACGCTCGTCGCGCCAGGCTTCGCGTTGGCAGGAGCAGGGGGCGTCGGGCCGGTCGCGAGCACCTCTTTGACCTCGGCCTCCACGACCCACGAGGCTTGCGGCATCACTTCTTCGATTGGTTCAGGAGGCTTCGCCATGGCTCACGCTCAGTTCGTGTACATCAGGTTCTGGTACAGCTTGCCGAACTCAGAGAGCTTCAGCTTGAAGATGCCGTCGTTGGCGCCGTTGCCCGAGGGCTCCGACTCGCCCCAGGGGTTGCGCAGAATGACGAACTTCTCGGCGCCAACCTGCTCATAGCCCAGCACCGAGTAGGCGTGATCGCCGTAGACCCCCGTGTTCGTGTACTTCGACTCGTCGTGGTACGTGCCCGCGGCCACCGGCTGCTTGGCATCGACGGCCTTCTTGATGGTGTCGAACACGCGGTCGAGGTTGCCCGTCGAGATGTACATGTCCTGGCCGTCTTTGCCGAGCACCGCCTCGAAGACGTCGGACGAGTGACCGCCATTGCCGATCTCGTTGTAGCTGCCCTTCCACTGCGCGTAGGCCTTCTCGACGAGCGGGAACCAGAGCTCCATCTTCTTGGGGTCGGAGCTGTTCGAGCTGTGGCCGTAGAGCGCGCCGCCGTAGCTGCGGGTGTAGAGATCGCCGTCGACCTTGATCGCGACGTCCTTGAAGCGGCCGCTCGACCAGTCCTTCTGCTTGAAGGTGACCGTGTAGGTGCCGTCGCCGTTGTCCTTCACCATGTTGTTGATGGCGTCGGGGTTCTGCTTGGCGATCGCCGCCATGGCCGCAGGGAAGTAGCAGTCGCCGATCTGGCCCTGCTGCACGTCTTCGGGCTTGGCGCCGTCGATGAAGAGCGGGCCGGTGAAGTTGGTCTTCGAGAAGCGCGGCTTGCCAGCCGAGTCGAGCTCGTCGGCGTGCAGGGCCGGGTCGGGGATGAGATCGGTCGTCTGCGGCGCGCCACCCGAAACGGTGACGTTGCCGACGGTCTCGGTGAAGGCGGTGTTGTTGACGCCGTCGCTGGCCGCGACCGAGAACGAGTCGCCCGGCTTGCCGTTGAGCTTGAAGCCGTCGGGGAAGCCGCCGGTCTCGGTGACGGTGACGCGCGCCTTCTCACCGGTGCGTTTGTTGGTGAACTCGAGCTGAGCGCCGGGCTCTGAGACCTGGCGGCTCGAGTTGATGTTGGTGACCGCCACCTTGCCGCTGCCGGCGTCGGCCATGCCGATGCGGAAGAGCGCGACGGTGGCGTTGCTGGTGTCCTTCGCGGCGATGCCGGTGGCCTTCACCGTGAGCCAGTCAGACGTGCTGCCGTCGGCGTAGCGGGCGCGCATGCGAATGAGGTCGCCTTCGCGCATGGCCTGATCGCCAGTCAGCTTGGCCATGTTGAACTGGCCGTTGGCGTCGGCCTTGCCGATGACCGAGGTGTCGTCCATGTGCAGTCGGCCACCCGGCGCGGTCGAGATGTTGATCGCCTCGATGCTGGCGCCGGCCTTCGTCGTTCCGGTGAGGCCATTCTTCTGATCTCCGGTGACGGCGAGCCCGTTCGTCGGAGGCGGGGGAGGCGGCTGCGGGCTGCTGCGATCGAGCACCGCCTCGAGGAACTGCTTGGCCGAGGGGTCGAGCGGCACGGTGCCCTGATCGAGAATCGCGGCGAGATCTTTCTTCTCGTTCGCCGTCATGCCGCCCTTCACGAGCGCGATCTGCGCGTCACGCGTCATGCCCGGTTTGGCGAGCTCGGCGGCGACCTTGTTCCCCGACCAGCCTCGGTTGCCGTCACCGACCAGCGCGACCAGCTGCATCACCTGCTCCTGACCCAGCTTCAGGTTCGGGTTGGTGCGCTTCTGCGCTTCGAAGTTCGTGTACAGCGAGCCCAGCTTCGTGTCGTTGAACCGAATCGGCATGGCGAAGATCCCTTTGGAGACGGAAAGCGCGGCGATGAAAGCAGAGGAGCGAAGATGAAGTGAGAAAAGCTCGAAGAAATGCTGTGCCTACATTGTCGGACAGCGGCCTACGCCGGTTGCTGGGAAGTCCATTCTGGCCGTCATTTCAGCCGGTTGCCGGGTTGAAAAAGCCATAGGTGGCACGCAGTGGGTGTGGCAGCTTCCAGTGCCCATGAACGTCAAACGCGACGCCTCGGTGGCCACCTTCCTTCGCAGTGTGCCGGTCTTCCACGATCTGAAGGGAGCGAGCCTCGACATTCTCTTCGACTTTCTCGAGGAGCAGACGTGGGCGCCGGGCGATCACATCTTCAACGAGGGTGAGCTCGGCCGCACGATGTACGTGATTCGCGACGGCGAGGTCGAGGTCGCGCGCAAGTCGACGCGTGGAAACCAGGTGCCCATCGTTCGGCTCGGGCCCGGTGAGACGTTCGGCGAGATGACGCTGGTCGAGCTGCAGCCGCGCTCGGCGACGTGCGTGGTGAAGAAGAAGACCACGACGTACGCGCTGACGAACCTCGACCTGTGGAACCTCTACAAGGCCGACAACTACGCCTACATCATCATTCTGCAGAACATCTGCCGCATGCTCTCGCGTCGCCTGCGCAAGGCCGACAGCCGCATCGTCGAGTTCCTCGACATGCTCGACGAGGCGGGCGTCGCGAAGAAGCCGGCGAAGGCGAAGAAGGCGAAGAAGAAGTAGCCGATGTTCACCGGCCTCGTGCAGGACGTGGGAACGGTCGAGCGCGTCGTCGCGGGGCCCGTGACCGACGTGTGGATTCGATCGGGCTTCGAGCCGGCCGAGTTCAAGCACGGCGAGTCGATCAGCTGCGATGGCGTGTGCCTGACGGTGGTGGAGTGGAAAGAGCGCTCCTTTCGCGTTCAGGCGGCCCCCGAGACGCTGAGCCGTACGACGCTCTCGAGCTGGGCGAATGGCACGAAGGTGAACCTCGAGAAGGCGCTGAAGGTCGGCGATCGGCTCGGCGGGCACTGGGTGCAGGGGCACGTCGACGGCGTGGGCGAGGTGCTGTCGGTCGGCCCCGATGGTGGCTCGTGGCGGCTGCGGGTCTCGTTGCCCTCGGCGCTGGCTCCGTTCTTCGTCGAGAAGGGCTCGGTCTGCATCGATGGCGTGTCGTTGACGCTCACGCACGTCGACGCCACCAGCTTCGGCGTCATGTTGATCCCCGAGACCTGGGAAAAGACGTCGCTGTCGACGAAGCGGCCCGGCTCGAAGGTGAACCTCGAGGCCGACATCGTGGGCAAGTTCGTCGCGAAGATGATCGGCCAGCGCGGCGGGCTGACTGAAGAGCAGCTGCGCCTCGCCGGCTTCGTGAAGTAGCGCGTGGAGGCGCTGATTCGGTCGGTCACCGAGGTCGCGTCGGTTCCGCTCGTACCCGAGGTTCGGCTTCGGCTGTTGATGCCGAGTCACGCGTTGTGGCGCGCGAGCCCCGAGGAGGCCAAGGCCCAGGGGCTCGACATGCCGTACTGGGCGTTCGCGTGGCCGGGTGGGCAGGCGCTGGCGCGATGGGTGCTCGATCACCCTGAGTCGGTGCGCGGGAAGCGGGTGCTCGATGTCGGCAGTGGGGGCGCAATCGAGGGCATTGCGTCTGCGCTGTGTAGAGCGCGCGTCACCTGCGTCGACGTCGACCCGATGGCGAACGCGTGCGCGCGACTGAACGCCGCGGAGAATGGCGCGTCGCTCGTGACACTCACGGAGGACCCGCTCTCACGTTCGGCTGAGTTCTTCGACTGCGAGGTCGTGCTGGTCGGCGATCTCACGTCCGACGAGGCGCTCACGGCGCGGTTGGTGCCCTGGCTCGAAGCGCATCACGCGCTGGGCCGGCTGGTGATGGTGGGAGACGCAGGCCGGGTCGCGCTCCCATCGTCTTTCGAGCCGGTCGGCTCGTTCTCCGCGCCGTTCGATGGAAACCCCGAAGGGTCGACCAACTGGTGCGTGCAGGTGCGGCGTCTTCCTTCGTAAGGTCGCGCGATGCGACTCCTGACCCTCACATGCAGTCTCGTGGCGGCGTTCGCGGTGGCGAGCGAGCCCGACGGTGGCGCCTCGGCACGGCAGCTCTTTCACGCTGCGCGCGCAGTGGCTCCCGAGTCTGGTCAGGTGACCTCACCCGCGTGGTTGCTGGTCGAAGGCGGAAAGATCGTCTCGCTTGGGACGACGCGGCCGACTGGCGACGTACAGCTCGTCGAGCTTGGTGACGTCACGCTGTTGCCCGGCTTCATCGACGCCCACGCTCATCTGCTGCACGTCGAGCAGCCGAACGAAGACTCGATCGTGAACGAGGCGATCAGCCTCTCGGAGTCCGATCGGGCGCTGCGAGGAGCGTGGCTCGCGGGTCAGGTGTTCCGGGCCGGATTCACGACCGTGCGCGATCTCGGCAACTCGGGTCGGGGAGGCGACGTGTCGCTCCGGCAGGCCATCTCCGCCGGCTGGGTCTCGGGGCCGACGGTCATCGCGTCGACGCGGGCGCTGGCTCCTCCGCTCGGGCAGTTCGGCCGGTTGGCGCCTGCCCATCACTCGCTCGCGGCGCAGGAGTACGCGATCGTCCGCACGCCCGAGGAGGCGACCGCTGCAGTCGCTGACGCGCTGGCTGAAGGCGCCGAGTGCATCAAGGTGATCGTCGACAGCGGCCGCGGTCGAGACCTCGATCAGCCGACGCTCGAGGCAATCGTCGCACGCGCACATCGGGCGAAGGTGAAGGTGGCTGCGCACTGTGTTCAGGCCGAGGCTGCCGAGCGTGCCGTAGCGGCGGGGGTCGACTCCATTGAACACGGCTACGAATTGAGCGACGCGACGCTCGCCGCAATGGCGAAGCGTGGCATCGCGCTGGTTCCGACGGACTACCCGGCGTCGTTCTACGAGCTGTTCGCGCCGCAGAAGCCGCCAGAGGCTCGCGCGAAGGTGATCGCGTCGTTCGCCGAGTTTCGCCAGCGCTCGAAGAGCCGGCTGAAGCGAGCCTTCGAAAAGAAGGTGCCGATCGTCTACGGCTCGGACACGTACGTCGAGACGCCGCTGGGCGATCGGGGTCGTGAGATGGCGCTCGTGTTCGAGGCCTACGCGGAGTCGGGATTGAGCCCGCTCGAGGTTCTTCGGAGTGCGACCAGCACCGCAGCGAAGCACCTGGGCCTGCCGGGAGGGACCTTGCAAGCGGGGGCGCCCGCAGATCTCGTCGCCGTCGAAGGGAACCCGCTCGAAGACGTGAAGGCGTTGGGGCGCGCCCGCTTCGTCGTGAAGCAGGGAACGCTCCAGCGCTCAGGGCACTGAGGGCTCGAGGGCATCGAGTCCCGAGCACGCCTCGAGGGGCCCGGCCTTTTCTGAGCGCTACTTTCGCTTCTTCGTTGCAGCCGGCTTCTTCGCCGCGGCTTTGGCTGGCTGCTTGGCGATCTTCTTCACGTCGTCTTTCTTCTTCGCCGCGACCTTCTTCGGCGGGACCTGCGCGTGCGCACGCCTCGCCCAGCTCGCGAACACCTCGGGGTCGTCGAAGAACTGCTCAGGGACGACGATCCACTCCTGCATCGTCATCGGCTTCGCCTGGCCGCCGTACACCCATGGGTGACCGCCGAGGCCGATCAGCTCGGTGCGCGCCGGCCCCTCGACGAACTTCAGCATCGCTTCGCTGTCCGACAGGATGCCGGCGAACATGCCGCCGTTGGGCGCGAAGAAGCCGTGCCCGCCGAACATCTTCCGCACCGTGTGCGGCAGCCCGACGCAGGCGTCACTCAGCAGATCGAGCGCCGTCGACATGATCAGCCCGCGAGGAACTCGATCAGATCGAGCTTGGTGACGACGGCGACGATCTTCTGCCCCTCACGCACCACGGCGATCTTGTCCTGCGCGAACACCTGGCGCAGCTGGGGAATCGTCGTCTCTTTCGTCACCACACCATCGAGCGGCGCCACCAGCCCATCGACGACGTCGGCCTTCTTCACCGCGCCGGCGACGAGGCCGTTGAGCAGGTCGTACTCGTGGATCATGCCGAGCGCCGAGCCGTCTTCCTTCAGCACCGGCATCTGCGAGATGCCGTGTTTCTTCATCTCGTCGATGACCGAGCCGATCTGCGCGCCCTTCTTCGCCGTCACCAGCGTCTGCGGCCGCTTGCCGAGAATGTCGCCGACCGTGCCGGGTCCCTTCTCTTCGAGGAAGCCGTTGTCGCGCATCCACTCGTCCGAGAAGTACTTCGTCACGTACGAGTTGCCCGAGTCGGGCAGCACCACGACGATCGTCTTGCCCTTGCCGACCTCTTTGGCGAGCTCGACGGCGACGTGCACGGCCGCTCCAGACGAGCCACCCGCGAAGATGCCCTCTTCACGCGCGAGGCGGCGCGCCATCACGAAGCTCTGGCGATCATCGACCTGACGAACCTGATCGACCACCTTGAAGTCCATGGCGCCGCACACCATGTCTTCGCCGATGCCCTCGACCTTGTAGACGTGCGAGTCGCCGACTTTTCCGGTCTTGAAGTACCCCGTGTAGATGGAGCCGATCGGGTCGACGCCGACGTTCTGCACTTTGGGGTTCTTCTCTTTGAAGTACTTGCCGGCGCCGCTCATGGTGCCGCCGGTGCCGAGGCCCGAGACGAAGTAGTCCATCTGGCCGTCGAGCTGGTCCCAGATCTCGGGGCCGGTCGACAGGTAGTGCGCCTCGATGTTGTCGGGCGTGTGGTACTGGTTTGGGTAGAACGAGTTCGGCGTCTCCTTCACGATGCGCTTCGCCGTCTCGTAGTAGCTGCGCGGATCTTCGGCGGGCACGTTCGTCGGCGTCACCACCACCTGCGCGCCCATGCCCTTGAGCCGGTTGATCTTCTCGGTCGACATCTTGTCGGGCATCGTGAAGATCGTTCGATAGCCGCGCACGGCCGCGACCATCGCGAGGCCGAAGCCGGTGTTGCCCGAGGTGTTCTCGACGATGGTGCCGCCCGGCTTGAGGCGCCCGTCTTTCTCGGCCTTGTTCACGATGTGCACGGCCATGCGATCTTTGACCGCGCCGCCGGGGTTCATGAACTCGAGCTTCACGTACACCGTCGCGTCGTTCGGACCGACGAGGGCGTTCAGCTTGACGAGGGGCGTGTTGCCGATGGCATCGAGGACGTTGTCGAAGACGCGCTTCATGGTGGAGCGCGTATAGCCAATCGGGCCCTGCTGGGAATCAGCGATCGTCGACGAGGTGATCCATCGTCTTGCCCTTGCGGCTGATGACGGCCGTCATTCCCTGCTGGGCGTCGGCGGCGTCGCGGAGCACGTGGGCGAGCGCGCCGATCTCGCGAATCCATTCGTTGGCGCGAGGGCCCAGACCCGAGAACGAGACCGCGAGCAGCGGCGGCTCCTTCGTGCGGCCGAGCCAGTAGTCGAGCACCTCGTGCTTCTCGGGCGCCGAGATCGGGCGCAGGCGCTTCGACTCGCGATCGAGCAGGCTGCTGAGCGCCGACGGCATGCGCGCGGCCCACTCGCTCACGGTGATCATCGGGCGCCACGCCCAGTCGGCGCGGGCGAGGCCGGCCTTCGGGTTGTAGATGCCGTTGCCTTCGGTGGTGAGCACCTGGTCGGGCGGAAACGCCGGCACGGGATCCCACGTGCCGGTCAGCAGCGTGGCCAGGCCGAACTTCTTTCGCGGCGCGCCCCAGAACGCGTGCCGAAACTGCTCGGCCTTCTCGTCGTCGGCGTAGGGGTAGCTCTGATCTTCGAGCATGAGCGCGAGGTGAAACGTCTCTTCCCAGGGGCCGGCGTAGCCCATGTACTGATTCGAGATGCTCCAGCCGTCGCTGTCGCTGAACCACTCGTGAAAGAGCAGACGATAGACGGCCTCGCTCCAGCGCTCGTCGGTGAGCCCGAAGAAGCTGCCCTCGGCGTTGTGGTCGAGCACGAGCTCGAGCAGCACGCGGGTGCCCTCGTCGTTGAGGTGGCGCAGCAGGTGCTCGATCGCGGGCACGGCATCGACGACGCCGAGCTCGAACGCGGGGAACACCACCTGCCGCAGAAACTGGTCGTTGATCGGTCGAAGGACGACTTCCATGAGGCGCGCGCGAGACTACGCAACGGGCGGCAGTGCGTCATGCGACGAGTGGACGAGACGAGGCGCAGGTTGGCGGCGCTCAGCACACGCCGTCACACACCCGCTCAGGCCTTCGAGTCTTCCTGCAGCAGCAGCTCGTGCACCGCGCGGGCATCGGTGGCCGCGAGAATGTTGTCTTTGAGCTGATCGGAGCGGAAGAGCCGCGACAGACGCGAGAGCGCCTTGAGGTGCAGGCCGGCCGAGTTCTCGGGAGCGACGAGCGCGAAGAAGAACTGTGACGGGCGGCCATCGCGCGCCTCGAAGTCGACGCCCTCACGCGAGACGCCGAAGCAGGCGATGAGGGTCGGCAGCTCGGCGAGGCGCCCGTGGGGAATCGCGACGCCTTTCTCCATGCCGGTCGAGCCCAGCTTCTCGCGCTCTTCGAGCACCTGCATGAAGCGGGCTTCAGTCACCTGTGGCCACGCGCGCGCGAGGGCCTGCGCCAGCTGGCGAAGAACGTCGACTTTGGTGCCTGCGGAGAGCGCCGGGGTGACTGCCTCGACTTTGAGGAACTCCGCGATGCGCATCGTGCGCGGCTGATAGCCGAGCCGTACGGTGACCTGCAAGACACGAGAGGCGGCCCATGTCGGATCTTCGCTGAAGGCGTTCGTGGGCATTCTTCACGCCGATGCGACGGGGGCGCCGAGCGTGCGCCGCCATTCTCGTGCGCACCCGGTGTTGGGCGTGTAGCCTCGCGCCACTTCGTGATGCGTCGGCGCACGGCACTCCCTCTCGGTCTCGTTCTGCTGCTCGCCGCGTGCGCTCACCAGCGCGCGTCGTTGCCAGCCGCAGAGGCCGATCGGCCGTTCTGGGACAAGCCAACGAAGCCCATGCGGGTCATGACGCCAGCGGCACCCGCACCCGCACCCGCACCCGCACCTGCTCCGACTCCTGCGCCCACGACCAAGGAAGGCCAGCTGCTCGCGCGCATGACGCTCGAGGAGAAGGTGGGCCAGGTGATGATGGTGGGCTTCTCGGGCATGGCCGTCGATCAGTCGATCGCCGAGCTGCTCCAGCGGGGTCACGTCGGAGGGGTGTGCCTCTTCAAGCGCAACATCGAGTCGGCCGACCAGGTGGCGAAGCTGAACGACGACGTGCGCGCGCTCTTCGAGGGCCGCGTGCCGCCGTTCATCGCGGTCGATCAAGAAGGCGGCAACGTGGTGCGCCTCTCTGATCGCAACATCGTGCTGCCCGGAAACATGGTGCTGGGCGCGACGCGTGACGCGCAGCTGGCCTACGAGGCGGGCAGGGCGCAGGGCGATGATCTGCGACGGCTGGGCTTCACCATGAACCTGGCGCCGGTGCTCGACGTGAACTCGAACCCTCGCAACCCCGTCATTGGCATTCGCGCGTTCGGTGACGACGTGCGGCTGGTGAGCGAGCTGGGCGTGCAGTTCGTTCGAGGGCAGCAGGCGGCGCGCATCGTCACGGTGGCCAAGCACTTCCCCGGGCATGGCGCGGTCGAGGCCGACTCGCACAAGGGGCTGCCCATCGTCACCGCGCCCGAGCGGGTGCTTCGGCATCAGCTCGAGCCCTTCGTGGCGGCGATGCACGCGGGGCTCGACGGCATGATGACGGCGCACATCGCGACGCCCACGCTCTCGAACGGCGACTCGATGCCGGCGACGCTCTCTCGGCATGTGCTGGGTGATGTCCTTCGTGACGAGCTCGGC
>JBEOKA010000282.1:0-12300 GCA_040275325.1 Myxococcaceae bacterium
CTTGAGCCGCGCGACCTCGACGGCCAGCAATCGAGACGTTCTCCGGGCTCACGAAGCCCGGCCTCGTTGAAGCACGAGAGTGTTGGCCAACAAGGTTCCGGTCGCTGCGGTTCTCCGGGCTCACGAAGCCCGGCCTCGTTGAAGCGCAGGCCTCCTTCACCGCTCGGTTGAGGTAGCGCGGTTCTCCGGGCTCACGAAGCCCGGCCTCGTTGAAGCAGCTTCTGCTTCGTCTCGGCGAGGGCCTTCAGGTCGGTTCTCCGGGCTCACGAAGCCCGGCCTCGTTGAAGCGTCATCGACGAGGCGGGCGGTGTGCCCAGCGCGGTGGCGTTCTCCGGGCTCACGAAGCCCGGCCTCGTTGAAGCACGACGAAGCAGCAGAAGTTCCTCGACGCCTACGCGTTCTCCGGGCTCACGAAGCCCGGCCTCGTTGAAGCCTTGTTCACCTCGCGCTCCATGCCAGGGAGCGCCGCGTTCTCCGGGCTCACGAAGCCCGGCCTCGTTGAAGCACGCCGAAGGACAACGGGTTGGCTCAATCGTGGGAGGGGTTCTCCGGGCTCACGAAGCCCGGCCTCGTTGAAGCTTTCGGCCCGTGTCGGTGCTCCTCTCCGAGACGGGCAGTTCTCCGGGCTCACGAAGCCCGGCCTCGTTGAAGCCCTGCGACGACGCCGTACTTGTTCACCGCGCCGCGGTTCTCCGGGCTCACGAAGCCCGGCCTCGTTGAAGCTTGCTGGCGTGGAATGCCTCGATCCTGCTCCACGCCTCGCGGTTCTCCGGGCTCACGAAGCCCGGCCTCGTTGAAGCGCGCTCCACTTCACGCGTGTGATCGACTCGCGCGTCACGTTCTCCGGGCTCACGAAGCCCGGCCTCGTTGAAGCAGGTTCCACCCGGGCGACGTCGGCGGGTACACCTCGATGTTCTCCGGGCTCACGAAGCCCGGCCTCGTTGAAGCAGCTCGTCGTACGAGTTGCTGTGCGCGACGGCGAGGTTCTCCGGGCTCACGAAGCCCGGCCTCGTTGAAGCTACCGAGACATGGGCGCCAGCGCCCGCATGCTGCCGGTGTTCTCCGGGCTCACGAAGCCCGGCCTCGTTGAAGCGGCGATGGCTACGGCTTCGGCGATGGCTCCGGCTTCGTTCTCCGGGCTCACGAAGCCCGGCCTCGTTGAAGCATGACGGCCGTCTTCGACGTCTCGAGGTCGAAGGCGTTCTCCGGGCTCACGAAGCCCGGCCTCGTTGAAGCAACAACGGCACGACCGCTGGCGTCCGCATTCACCGTGTTCTCCGGGCTCACGAAGCCCGGCCTCGTTGAAGCAGCTCCCCGAGGACTGGAAGAAGCGCGTCGTGCAGTTTGACCCGTTCTCCGGGCTCACGAAGCCCGGCCTCGTTGAAGCGCCGGCGTGAAGACGTTCGCATCGCTGCTGGTCGCGGTTCTCCGGGCTCACGAAGCCCGGCCTCGTTGAAGCCGACGAGAGAGCACTACGGCCACGCCTCCAGCCACCGTTCTCCGGGCTCACGAAGCCCGGCCTCGTTGAAGCCACGCCTCGTAGTGCGGCTCCATCTGGATCGACACTGTTCTCCGGGCTCACGAAGCCCGGCCTCGTTGAAGCCCATCTCGCACCGAGACGCCGACCTCTGCGGTCGGGTGTTCTCCGGGCTCACGAAGCCCGGCCTCGTTGAAGCCCTGGAGATCGCTCGCCACACCGGCAGCACCGCTCACCGCGGGGGTTCTCCGGGCTCACGAAGCCCGGCCTCGTTGAAGCTTCGTTCGCGCGTTGCACGACGTCACGGATCGTCGCCGGTTCTCCGGGCTCACGAAGCCCGGCCTCGTTGAAGCACCCTGATGGAGGTGTGACGTGCGCACCATTCTCGCGTTCTCCGGGCTCACGAAGCCCGGCCTCGTTGAAGCACGCGGGTCGAGGCGGCCAAGTTCAGCGTCGACGTCGTTCTCCGGGCTCACGAAGCCCGGCCTCGTTGAAGCCGGAGCACGTCGAGGTTCGCCGAGAAGACTGGCTCGGTGGTTCTCCGGGCTCACGAAGCCCGGCCTCGTTGAAGCCACCGTCGGCGACAGCTCGCCGTGCTTCGTCTCGAGTTCTCCGGGCTCACGAAGCCCGGCCTCGTTGAAGCCTCACGACGAAGACGGTGGGCGGCGTGCTGCTCAGTTCTCCGGGCTCACGAAGCCCGGCCTCGTTGAAGCTGCCTGAAGACGCGGAAGGCGCGTTTCGTGCGCGAGTTCTCCGGGCTCACGAAGCCCGGCCTCGTTGAAGCCAGGCCTCGTTTCAGGCTGCCGGCGTGCTGGTGCAGGAGTTCTCCGGGCTCACGAAGCCCGGCCTCGTTGAAGCAGCGAGCCCGAGAAGTCGAGCAGCCCCGGTGTCTTCTTCCGGTTCTCCGGGCTCACGAAGCCCGGCCTCGTTGAAGCGAGAGCTGTCGATTGAAGCGGAACGCGAGCGAGAGCGGTTCTCCGGGCTCACGAAGCCCGGCCTCGTTGAAGCCTCGAGCCGCTCTGGCGGAATCGGCGGGCCGAGGGTGTTCTCCGGGCTCACGAAGCCCGGCCTCGTTGAAGCGCCTCGCGCGCGAACCGGCCGTATGGCCTGCTGGCGGTTCTCCGGGCTCACGAAGCCCGGCCTCGTTGAAGCATTCGAGGCGCGCGCAACACCTCGACGCTCACGCGGTTCTCCGGGCTTACGAAGCCCGGCCTCGTTGAAGTCCGACTCCGCCCTTCTGGTGGATGACCGAGAGCCCTCGTTCTCCGGGCTCAGTCTGTTCAATGGAGGCGCCAGCACTTCCAGGCTGATGCACGAATGCCTCGCGTGCGACATCAATTCACTTGCGCGCTATGAAAGTCCCCGTGCGCGACTTTGCTTCGATCGCTGACAGGGCAACCTACGTGGGAAGTGGCGAGCACAAGCGCTACCCCAATCCGCTCTGCGATCCTCGACTCCGCTCTGATGCGGCAGATTGCGACGCGGTCGACCCAGCCCTGAGCCAGGACCCCGAACGGCTCACGCGGTGGCTCCGAGAGGCGATTCGTCGAGGCCAGGTTTCGCCTGAATTCGAAGGCGATTTCCCCCGAAAGGTCTGGGCTCGTGTCACGACATCAGCCGGAGAGGCCACCGTCGAGGCGCGCCTCACCAACCAGACCCTCGGTCAGTACAAGGGCTACTTCATCGACGTCGATGTCGACCCGCCGGCTGGCATTCGCAGACAGCTCCGACAGGGCTGGGCTGAGGTGTTGCCATGAGCGTCTTCGCCATCGAACTGCAGTGGCTCAGCGCGCCCTCGGTCGCGCACGCCATCGAGCGCCAGACCTGGGCCGAGATCTCGATTCGCGTCAACGACACCGTCCTGACCCAGCTGCACGACCCGACCACCAACAGCGTGCGATCGGGGTTCTACGGGTCAGCACTCCCTCTCGCAGAGTGGGTCGCGACGAATGCCCTGAGCCTCGTGCACGAACGGCGTGAGCCCCGCCGCGATTCAGAGGCCTGGTTCGACTGGCGAGATCGGCACTCGTTTCGAGTCGCTCGCGCAGGCAACGCGATGCCCGATCTCTTCGTGCGTCGGCTGAACGCCGATTGGGCAGAGCTCCAGTTGCGTGGTGACCTCCCGCTTCCAGGTATCGCTGTGCGGTTCTTGAATCAGGGCACGTTCCATCTCGGTGTTGACGACCTGAACCGCGGGTTGTTTGCGTTCCTTCGCACCGTACAAGAGCGCCTTGGTTCCTCGACCGAGCCCGGCCGCGAGGTCTTCGATCGCGCCATGTCGGTGCTGTCTGCTGACTCCGACGGCATCATTGCGGCCCGGCTTGGGCTGCCTCGCGGCCGCATCGACCTGTCTGACGCAGAGCTCGTCGTCGCGGAGGCATCAACGGCGGCCACCGACGAAGCGCGTCTGCGCGAGGCGCGCGAGGTTGCCCGCCTGTTGCCCCCGCCCAGAGCGCCTGACTCCAGGTGGATCGAACTGGCAGAACGCATCGGAGGTTCGTCTCAGCGGCCGCGCCCCTGGCAGACGGGTTGGGCTGCAGCCCGAGCGGTTCGTGCTGCGCTCGGCCTGACTCAAGATGCGCCGAGCCACGAGGTGTTCGAGCGTTCGTCAGTACGGGTCGACGACGTGGTGACGGCGTCGTCGCTGGGCAGCGAGGTCGACTCGATTCACGTGAAGGAGCCAGATGGGCCTCCACGTGTCGTCACCATTCGACGAGACCAGAACGCCCAGCGGTTTCGAGCGGCACGCTCGCTCTTTCACGGACTCTACGGCGGTCGAGAGCGATTCATCGCCGAGTCACCGCTGGTGCGGTCTCCCCAGGCGAACGCTTTTGCAGCCGAGCTGCTGGCTCCGGTGAAGCGGCTCGAGTCGCGGCGGCCAGAGAACGGCTCCTGGACCGAGAGTGACCTCGTCGCGACTGCGAAGGAGCTGGGGGCTGCTCCCGACGTGATTCGGCACCAGGTGCAGAACCACCATGAACTCGGGGAGCTTGCCCTCGAGGCGTGAGCCACTCGACCCCTCTCAGGGCGTGAAGATTCGCCGCAGCCTCGTCAGCAGGCCCGACGCGTCGACCTTCTGACTGATCTTCCCCGCAGCATCGGTCGCGAGCTCTGCTTTGCGCAGCGCGAGGATCTCGGCCAGCTGCACCGCGAGCTCGGGCTTCTCGTTGAAGAACTTCTGGAACTCGCCGCGATCGAACTCGAGCACCGCCGTGTCTTCGATGGCGACGACGGTGGCTGAGCGGGGCTCTCCGGTGAGCAGCGACATCTCTCCGAAGTACTGCCCGCGTGAGAGCGTCGCGACCTCACGCGCCGGCTGCCCGACGCGCACCGACACTCGGCCCGAGGCCACCACGTAGAACGTCGCTCCGTCGCGGCCCTCGACGCAGATCGCCTCACCCAGCCCGAAGTGGTGCTCGGACGCCGCGTCGGCGATCGCCCTGCGCTCGTCTCCCGAGAACACCTTGAAGAGATCGAGCTCGCCCAGCAGCTCCTCGCGAAGCCCCTGCGGTCGCGGCACCTCGGCGCGCATCGTCACCACCCGCTGCGGGAACGGAATCTCGATGCCCGCTCGCCCAAACCGGTACCAGAGCCGCGCGTACACCTCGTCGTAGATGAACGGTACGTCGGCCCAGTCCTTCAGCCACACGCGGGCGACGTACTTCACCGCCGACTCATCGAAGCTCCACGTCACTACCCACGGCGCTGGCGTCTTGAGGATCAGCGGGCTCTCGGCGATCGCCTCGAGGATCTCGGCCTTCACCTTCGTCGGTGGCGCCGCGTACGCCGTGCCGATGGTGAGATCGATCGCCACCGGCTGCCCACCCTTGCTGTAGTTGATGATCGGCTCTTTGGCGGTGAGCGCGTTCGGCAGGGTGATCTGCTCCTTGCGCAGCGTCTCGATGCGGGTCGAACGCCACGACGTCTGCACCACGCGCCCTTCGTGTTGCCCGACCTTCACGAAGTCGCCGACCTGGTACGGCCGATCGAGCTGCAGCGAGAGCCCGCTGAACAGGTTGCCCAGGGTGTCCTGCAGGGCGAAGCCGAGCACCAGCGAGAGCACCGCCGACGTGCCGAGCAGCGTGGTGACGTCGAGCTGCAGCGTCGTCTTGAGAATCGGAATCGCCGTCGCGAGGTAGAGCAGGAAGTCGGCGACGTCGCGGTGGATCTTCGCAGTGGGGGGGCCTCCGAGCCGGCGCCTCGCCCAGAGCGCCACCGACACGAACAGCCTCACCGTGCCGAACGCGAACGCCAGCATCCACACGGCGCGCTCGACCGGGTGCCACTCCTTCGGCGTCAACGCCTCGGCCCAGATCATCACGCCGCGCACGGTGACGAAGAGGGCAAACCACACCAGCGCGCCGAAGACGTCCTGGCGCAGGCGCTCTTCCTTCGTGAGGCGCCGGACGATCGCCGTCACGACGAGCGCGATGATGCCGAGGACGAGCGCGAGGTTGCCCTGAAGGAACGACATGCGAGCGCGCTGATAGCACGGTGCCGGGCGCACGCAGTCGCGCTACAAGCCGCGTCCCATGTCGCTCGACGCCGTGAAATGTCAGGACCGCGCCATCGCCGCGCTCGAGGCCGGCCTGAGCCGTGGCCAGGTTCACCACGCGTGGCTCTTCACCGGCCCCGACGGTGTCGGCAAAGAGCTCGCGGCCATCGGTCTCGCCCAGGCCCTCACGTGCCCCGAGAAGCCGAACGTCGGCTGCGGCTCCTGCGCCAGCTGTCGCCGCGTCGAAAAGCGCAACCACCCCGACGTCACCGTCTTGATGCCCGAAGACGAGCTCGTGAAGCGCGGGCTCGCGGGCCGCAGCGACTTCGATCACACGCCCTCGCGCGACATTCGCATCGAGCAGATCCGCCAGCTGCAGGAGCGCCTCGCATTTCGCGCCCTCGAAGGCAAAGCGAAGATCGCGATCCTCATCACCGCGCACGCGATGAACCCGCCCGCGCAGAACGCGCTGCTCAAGACGCTCGAGGAGCCGCCGAAGGGCACCGTGCTGATCCTCGTCTCGTCCGCGCAGGACAAGCTGTTGCCCACCATTCGCAGCCGCTGCGCGAAGGCCACCTTCGGGCCGTTGCCGGTCGAGTTCCTCGCCGAGAAGCTGAAGGGTCAGAAGAAGGCCGTCGACGACGCCACCGCGCTGCAGGCCGCGGCGATGGCCGGTGGCTCGATGGCGCGCGCGCTGGCCTACGACGTCGACGCGCTCGCCGAGCGAAAGAGCATCATCGAGCGGTTCGAAGCGCTCGACCCGGCCGACGCGCGTGGCTGGCTCTCGCTCGCCGAGGTGCTCAGCGAAGATCGTGGGACTGCGGAGATCGCGCTCGACGTGCTGCAGGTGTGGCTGCGTGACGTGCAGGTCGCGCAGGTGCCCGACGCGAAGCTGGTGAACGGCGATCTGCAGCCGCTCGCCGTGGCCGCCGCCGCGAAGGTCTCTGCGGCCGGTTTGCATCGCCGCCACCTGCTGATCGACGAGGCCCGCAACGCCATCACCCAGCGCAACGGCGCCATTCGCATTCAGCTCGAGCGCATGTTCGTCGAGATGTTCGCGGGCTGAGCCGCCCATGGAGCGCCGCGCCCCCGCCGCCTGGAAGCTCGGCCTGCTCTCGTTGCTGTACTTCGTGCAGGGCCTGCCGTTCGGCTTTCAGTCGAAGGGCCTCAAGCTGCTGCTCGCCGACGACAAGTCTGTCTCGATGACGGCGGTGACGCTGCTCGGCCTGCTCTCGCTGCCGTGGAGCTTCAAGCCCGTCTGGGCGCCCCTCGTCGATCGGTACGGCTCCGAGACGTTCGGTCGCCGCAAGTCGTGGATCGTGCCGTTGATGGTGCTGCTCGCGCTGTCACTCGCGGCCGCGGGCTTCACGCCGTACCCCGAGCTGCTGGTGCCGCTGCTGGGCGTCGTGCTGTTGATGAACGTCTTCGCCTCGATGCAGGACGTGCCGGTCGACGGCCTCGCGGTCGATCTGCTGTCGGAGCACGAGCTGGGCGCTGGCAACGCGGCGCAGGTCTCGGCGTACAAGATCGGCATGGCGGTGGGCGGCTCGATCTTCATCGGCCTGCTGCTCCCTCGCGTCGGCTGGCAGGGCGGCTTCTTCGGGCTGGCGGCCATCGCGGGGCTGGCAACGGTGGCGATGCTGCGCGTGCAGGAGCCGAAGCGCGTGCACACCTCAGCGGAGCCGGCGGACCGGCCGACCTTCAAGGAGATCGCCCTCCGCGCCTGGCAGCTCGTCGCGAAGCCGGGCGGTGTCTGGCTGGTGCTCTTCGTCGCCACCTACAAGATGGGCGAGGCGCTCTCTGACTCGGTCTTCGAGCCGTACCTGCAGCGCGTGCTGCACTACTCGAAAGAAGACGTCGCCTCGTTCGCGCTCGTGGGCCAGCTGGGCTCGCTGCTCGGCTCCATCTCGGGCGGCCTCGTCGCGGCGCGCACGTCGCTGCTGCGGGCGGTGGGCACGACCTCTGCGATTCGGGCGCTCTCGCTCGTGGCCATGTGGGCGCTCGCCGCGGGGCTGCTGCCGGGCACGCCGGCGATCATCTACGGCATCACCGGCCTCGAGCACTTCTTCGCCGGGCTCGTCACCACGTGCATGTTCGCGTTCATGATGTCGAAGGTCGATCGCAGCGTGGGCGCGACGCACTTCACGCTGCTGGCGGCGGTCGAGGTGCTGGGCAAGTCGCCCACGGGCCTCGTCTCGGGCGCGCTCGTCGACAAGCTCGGCTGGGCGCCCGTGTTCCTCATCGGCGCGGGGCTGTCGTGGGCGTTCCTCGCGCTGCTCATTCCGCTTCGGGCGCGGCCGGCTGCGTGACAGTCGCGATCGCGCGAATCAGGTCGTTGTACGAGACCGGTTTGGCGAGGCAGTCGTTCATGCCGGCGCGGTGACAGGCTTCGCGATCTTCACTCGAGGCCGAGGCGGTGAGCGCGATGATGGGCGTTCGCGACCGCGGAGAGTCGAGCTTGCGAATGCGCTCGGTGGCCTCGAAGCCATCCATCACGGGCATGTGGCAGTCCATCAGCACGGCGTCGACAGGCGCTGCGACGATCGCGTCGAGGGCCTCTTGCCCGTTGGTCACCGTGCGCACTGAATAGCCCGCGCGCTGGAGCAGCCCTTCGGCGACCCGCCGGTTGACCGCGTTGTCGTCGACGACGAGCACGGTGAGTGGCACGTGCAGCGAGATGCCGAGTGGGGGCGACGGCAGCTCGCGTGGGCGCGAGAGCGGCATCGGCAGCGAGAAGAAGAAGCGGCTGCCCTTGCCCTGGGTCGATTCGATCTCGAGCGAGCCGCGCAGCAAGCCGACGAGCTGCCGTGAGAGCGCGAGGCCCAGCCCCGTGCCGCCGTGTCTTCGTGTCGTCGAGGGGTCGCCCTGTTCGAACGCGGTGAAGAGCCGCGGCACCACCTCGGGCGAAATACCGACCCCCGAGTCGGCGACCTCGAAGCGCACCAGCAGCGGCTCGAGCGACGTCACGCCGAGTCGAAGGGTGACGCCGCCCCGTTCGGTGAACTTCACCGCGTTGCTGACGAGGTTCGTGAGCACCTGCTTGAGGCGGGCGCCATCGACGCTGACCCAGGTGGGCACGTCGTCGTCGACCGCCGAGGTGAAGGAGAGACCCTTGCGCGCAGCCAGCGGCGCGAAGAGCGCCGAGACGTCAGAGACGAGCTCTCGCAGATCGGTGGGCGACGGCGCGAGCGTCAGCTTGCCGGCCTCGATCTTCGTGAGGTCGAGCAGATCGTTGATGAGCGAGACCATGTGCTGGCCGCTGCGCTGAATGACGCTGATGCGCTCCCTTGCTTCGAGCGGAAGGTCGTTGGCGAGCAGCTCGTCGGTCATGCCCAGCACGCCATGCATCGGCGTTCTGATCTCGTGGCTGATGTTGGCGAGGAAGCGGCTCTTGGTGCGCGCCGAGGCCTGCTGCTCCTCGATGACGCGCAGGCGCATCTGATCGGCCGCGCGCGCGAACACCAGCACGATGATCATCGCGTAGATGAAGTTGAGCGCCTGCGTCACCACGGGCACTTCGTCGCGGTACGGCAGCGCGATGCCTCGCGAGACGGCGACCAGCGTGGCGACGACGAGCACCGAGCAGAAGCCCAGGTAGACCCACGCCACCCTCGGGCTGAAGACGAGAGAGGCGGCGAGGGGAATGACGACGAGCACGGTCGGCGCCGTCGGGTCGGGTGGCGTCTGGGTGAGCCCGCTCGCCGCGAACAGCAGCGCTCCAATCACCAGCGACCCGTGGGCAGGTAGCGCCGTTCGCTTCGTCAGTCGCAACAGGCCCAGCATCACGATGCCCAGCACGAACGCGGCGATCAGCGCCGCGACCATTCCCCACGAGCCCGTCACCGCGAAGTAGCTCGCGGTGATCATGCAGAAGGGGAACACCGGCAGCCACGCCGTCACCATCAAGCGCGCTCGCGGCGCTTCATCGGCGTCGAGGCCCTCGGGCGTCACCTGATCGACGAGCCGATCGAAGAGTCTGGCGATCGCGTTCCGGCGAGGCACGTCACCTTCCTTAGCCCTTCGCGTCCCTCAGCGCAGGGGGTGTGACGGGTGTCGGTGACGCCCCACGCCCACGCTCGAGTGGTTGATCAGCCGCAGCGCCTCGCGAAGCGCTCGTTTTCTGCTGGCCTCCCGAGTGGCGCGACCCTTGAATCCCCACCGCTTTCGAAGACCCGTCAGGGGGCCCGCACATGCTTCACGTTCTGGTGGTGATCGCGCTCGCGCAGCCGAAGTTGGCGCCTGCTCGCAGTGATGGAGTTCCAATCGGCAGGGGCACGACGCTCGCTACCGTGACGCTGACGAAGCCCACGGGAGGGTGGTCGGTGGGCCGCATGCTGAAAGTCGAGGGCCGCATCAGCGACACCTCGATCGACCCCGTCACCGTCAGCATCAACGGCGACCGCTACCTCATGCGCACGCGTGGCGGCACCTTCTCGCGCGAGTTCCCCGCGGCGTCGGGCAAGAACGTGGTGACGGTGCTCGCGACCAACGAGGCCGGCACCGCGAAGGCGCAGGCCACCACGTACGCGCAGATTCCGGCCGTGCCGATGAAGGTCATTCTCACCAGCGACACCGACGGCGTGTACACGGACCTGCACGTCTACGAGCCGACCGAGACCAGCGAGGCTGATCGCACGCTCGACCCCTCGAAGATGGCCCACGTGTACTGGGCCGACACCTCGAGCCCCTCGGGTGGAACGTTCTTCTTGAACGAGCAGCAGGGCGACTTCGATCAGCCCGGCTACGGCCCGTACCTGTACGTGCACCGCGCGCCGCCGAAGGGCACGTACCTGATCGCCGCGAACTACTGGCCGAGCGGAGACAAGGCCCACACCATCGCGACGCTCAACGTCTCGCTCTTCGAAGGCACGCCGAACGAGGTGCGCAAGACGGTGAAGATTCCGCTCGCGACGCCGGGCTCCACGCGCGTGCTGGCGTGGGTGCACAACCTCGGTGGAGGCCGCGCGCTGGTCTACGTGCCGACGGGCGACCCGAAGCCGACCGACGAGCGCTGGCCGAAGAACCTCGATGACGCCGCGAAGCAGATGCAGTCGGAAGGTGGCGGCGGCGAGGGTGGCTACTGAAGTCATGAGTGCGCTCGTGCTCATGCTGTTGTGCGCGGGGCCGAAGCCGCCGGTGGAGCTGCTCCGCCAGGCCGTCGCCGAGACCGCCATCGCGCAGGTCAAACGCATCGACGAGAAGTGGCAACCCGAACAACGCGACTGCGCGGGCCTCGTTCGGTTCAGCTTGCGCCAGGCGTATCGGCGCGTGGAGCCGAAGCGGCTGGAGTCTCCGCTCTTCGTCGCTGCGACCGGCGCGACCGACTTCGCCGACGCCGAGACGCTGCTCTCGTACAGCTTCTCGCCGCTGGGCCGTGATGCGCGTTCGATTGTGGTGAAGACCGGTGACGTGCTCGCCTTTCGCCAGCCGCGCGAATCGGGAGACGTCTTTCACCTGATGCTCGTCGTCGCGCCGTCGGACAAAGCGCACGGTGAGATCCACGTCGTCTATCACCCGGGCGAGAAGGACGCGCCCGTGCGCGCTGGCCGCATGAGCGAGCTGATGCGTGAGGCTCCAGGCGAGTGGCGCCCGGTGCCAGAGAACCCGTCGTTCCTCGGCTTTTTCAGATTCAAGGAGTGGAGCTCATGAGCGCCAACCAGCCGCCGTCTCCCGCGCCGTCACCTGCGTCACCACCCCCGGGCAACAACCGCGGAGCCCTCATCGCCATCGTCGGGGTCGTCGCCGTCGTGGGCATCGTCGTTGGCGTGATGGAGGCTCGCAACAAGGGCCCGACGCCTCCGAAAGACGGTCCCATCTCGGGGCTGCCGGGACCGATCACGCCGCCACCCGACACCGCTCCGACTGGTGCGTTTGATTCCACGACTCGTCCCGAGCCCGTGTACGGCGCGATGGAAGAGATGCCCACCGTCGAGGCCACGCCCGAGCTCTTCTGGCTCGACGTGCACGACCCGAAAGCAGTGCACCAGACGCTGCGCAGCAACGCGTGGCTCGGCAAGGCGCTCAAAGATCCCGTCGGTCAGGGCTTCATCGCGGCGTGGGGCGGCTTCTTCGGAACGCGCGGCGAAGACATCGGCAAGGTCTTCACCGGCGCGGTCGCCGATCTCGTGCTCGATCAGGTGCTCGCCACGCGGTACCGCATCGTCTGGTACGGCGGTGAAGGCGCGAAGGGCGCTCCAGCCGTCGTCATTCCCAACCCGTCGGCGGCAGCGAACGGCGCGTTCGACACGCTCGTGAAGGTGGCGGCCTCGGGTGGCTTCAACCCGCCTTCGTGCGTGAGCGTTGGTGAAGCCAACGACGCTGGTGTGGT
>JBEOKA010000283.1:0-5458 GCA_040275325.1 Myxococcaceae bacterium
GCAGCTCGAGCATGTTGTCGAACTGCGCCGAGTCGCTCTTGCCGGGCACGATGATGGGCGCGAGCCGCTCGAGGCCTCCGCCGAACTTCGCCGACTGCAGCAGCGTGCGCCGCGCCTGCATCGAGTTCCGGTTGCCCTGCACCGTGTTGATCTCGCCGTTGTGCGCGATGAAGCGGAACGGCTGCGCGAGATCCCACGTGGGGAAGGTGTTGGTCGAGAAGCGCGAGTGCACCACCGCGATGGCCGACTCGAAGTGCGGGTCGCGCAGGTCGGCGTAGAAGCCAGGCAACGACGCGGGCAGCAGCAGGCCCTTGTAGATGATGGTCTCGGCGGAACAGCTCGCGATGTGGAAGCGCCCATCGCCATCGACGCCGCTCGCGCGCACGCGGTTCTCGGCCAGCTTGCGAATGATGAAGAGCTTTCGCTCGAACGCCGACGGCACCGTGCGGCGCCTCGCGATGAAGAGCTGCCGCATCGTCGGCAACACGCTGCGCGCGACGTGGCCCAGCACGGAGGGATCGACGGGAACGTCTCGCCACCCGATGACGCGCTGACCTTCCTGCTCGACGACCTCGACCAGCATGCGCTCGCACTCGGAGCGCGCGAACGAATCGGTCGGCAGGAACACCTGCGCGACGCCGAACGCGCCACGTGCAGGAATCGTGAAGCCCAGCCGCTGGCCTTCACGCGCGAAGAAGCGCTCGGGCACCTGGGTGAGAATGCCGGCGCCGTCTCCGGTGAGCGGGTCGGCTCCCGTCGCCGCGCGGTGCTTCATGCGCAGCAGCACTTCGAGCGCCTGCTCGACGATGCCGCGCGAACGCTGGCCCTTGATGTGTGCGACGAAGCCGACGCCACAGCTGTCCTTCTCGGTGCTGGGCTCGTAGAGGGCGGAACGGGGAACGACGCGGTGCATCAGGCGACGATAGAGCGCCGGAACCACGGGTTCAATGCAGCGCGTCAGAACGTCTGGTTCGCGAAGTGGAAGAGCAGCCAGGTGGGCGACGGGCTCGTGGGGTTGAGCACCAGCGCGCCATCGGCGTTGTTTCCGTTGCGATGCACCTTGTGGGCGCTCGACGCGAACGAACCGCCGCTGCTCGTCGCGTAGACCGAGATGGGCGCGCCGACGTCGACCAGGTCGTAGACCCGCGTCGCCGCTTCCTGAAGCGTGAGCGCGTCCCACCCGCCGTCGGAGTGCACACCGAACTGTGACGGGTAGTCGAGCCGCAAGCCCGGGTGCCAGCCAGCCTCGAACGCCGGCGCGGGCAACGGCGCGGTGAGCTGCCGCATGCGAATGCGTGGATCTCCGAAGCTCGACTCGACGTTGATCACCATGCGGTGCACGCCGCCGTCGAAGTTCACCTGCACCACGACGTGATCGCCGTTGATGATCGCGCAGGTCGGCTCACCGGGCGGAACCACCGCGACGACGGTGCCATCGATGCGACCGAAGGCGTTGGTCAGCACCGTGCCGAACTGGGAGGCGCAGTTGGCCTGCTTGCGCACGCCCGCATCGATGCCCGCGTCGACGCCTGAATCGAGTTCAGCGCCTGCGTCGACCTCCTCGACTCCGCCATCGCTCGGCTCGACGACGGGAACCGCGGAGCACCCGATCACCATCAGCGCCAGCAGTCGCAGCTTCATGGCTGCGCCATCGCACCAGCCCCAGCGCGCGTCCATCACGGGAAGGTGCCAGGCAGGTAGACCCGCCGCATCTTCTCGAGGTCTTTCACCCCGAGGCGTCGTGCGCGCTCATGGGCTCGCTCGAGGGCGGGTTCATCGCCGCGCAGCTTCCCGAGTGCGAACTCACAACACGTCGCGAAGAGCACCAGCTCGGAGCGCTCTGCGAGTTCGCTCGCGCGTTCGAGCAGCGGAATCGCCGCACGCTCGTCGCCATCAACGACTCGTGCTCCCGCGCGAAGGCCCAGCGCGAGCGCGTCGCCCCACGGTCGCTGCTTCTTCTCGATCGCCTTCGCGTGAGCGCTGACCGCGCGGCCAGAGCGCTTCGCCGCGAGCAGGGCGCGCCCCACCATCCACGGGCGGTAGATGCCGATCCACTCCGAGCGTGAGAGCAACGACCGTTCGAGCGCCGGCAGCGAATCGTCGATGACATCGAGCGGCCGGCCGTTCGCGTACAGCTCGACGTTCAACCGCGCCATGAACTCGAAGAAGTGCTGCACCGAGTAGCTGACGGTGTTGAGGCCGGGCTTCGCCGCCTTCAGCTCTTCTCTCGCGCGCGCCTCGTCATCGAGCGCCAGCCACGACAGGTTGGGCAAGCCCGTGCGAAGGGTCGCCTCGACGTAGCGATCGCCACGCTCTCTCGCCGCGGGCAGCGCCGACTGGAGCCGGCGACTCACTTCTCCGAGCTCCCCTGCCTGCCCCAACGCAACCATCGCGAAGAGCTCGCTGGTGAATGTCTCTTTCACCGCGCCTGGACACTTCGCGAACCGCGCGGCCGCCTGCTCGCACCGGGTCTGCGCCTCCTTCAATCGGCCGAGGTGAAAGGACGCGATGCCGCCGCCACCGAAGGTGCACGCGTGGGCGTAGGCGTCGTCGATGGTGGCGGTGACGGCTTCACACCTCGCGAGCACCTCGAGCGTTCTCGCTTCTCCCGCGCCGCCCGAGTTCGCCGAGAACGCGGTCTCGTAGCCGAGGCAGACGGCGATGCGGGTGGGCTCTCCGGCGTCGAGCGCGCGCAGCAGGGCCTGACTCATCAGATCGGAGGCTCGCAGCGAATCGATCGCGGCCAGCCCGATGGAGGTCGAGGTGAGCGTGTCGATGCGCGCGAGCTCGGCGGCAGCGACGGTGGCAGCGGGGCGACGCACGAACTCGTACCCACGCAGCTTGAGCCGTGCCCGAGTCCACACCAGCGAGGCGAAGGCTCCCTGCGGCGAGCGCGCGAGTGACAGCCCACGTGCCTCGAGCGCCTCACGCGTGAGCTCGAGCCCGCGCTCGACATGTCCCGCCCTGAGCAGCTGCGCGCCTGCCCGGGTCTTCAGCTCGAGGGCATCGTCAGCGCTTGCTGCCGCTCTCAAGAACGCGTCGGCCGCCTCGGCGCCACGACCAGCGTTCGACAACGCCGTTCCCAGCTGGCGAAGGAGCGTCGTTTCATCTGCCCGTCCCGGCGCCCAGGCGAGCACCTTCGAGAAGAGATCGGCCGCGTGGTTGTACGCGAGCATCGACAGGGCTCGCTCTGCGCCACGGAGCGCCTGCGCCGCTGCCGCCGGAAGCTGATCGGAGGCGTGCAGATGTGCCGCCAGGAGCTCAGGGTCCGCGTCGAGTTGGGCCAGTGCTTCGGCGAGGGCTGCGTGTCGGGTACGCGCGACCGCGGGCGTGATGGTGCGCACGACCGCCCGCCGGAGCGTGTCGTGGTACGGCTCGAGCGTTCCGTCAGCGCGAACCCGGGCCAGGCGAGCAGCACGCAGATGCCCGAGCGCGAGTGCATCGGCTTGCACGAGCCTGGCGGCGGGAACCCACGCAGCTCTCGGCAGCGGTGCTCTGGCGAGACACACCGTCTCGAGCAGGTGTCGCGCGGGCTCGGGCAGGTGTTCGAGGCGATGGTGAACCGCCGCGTCGAGATCGTCATGACCCGCCAGCGCCTGCAGCAGAAACGGGTTGCCCTGGGCTCCCGCCACCACCCTGGTCGCGTCGGGTCGCAGCGCCTGGAGCAGGGCGAGGCTGTCGTCGGGCGAGAGCGGCCCCAGCGCCACGTCGACGCGAGCGGCACAGCCAGCCGGAGCAGGCATGCGGCGCAGCGGCTCGAGCTGCGCATGGGCTTCGTCACGCAGCGCGAGCACGAACAGCACCGGCGCGGTCGTCGGCGTGTCGAGCAGCTCGCGCAGAAAGGGAATCGAGTCGGCGTCGGCCCAGTGCAGATCGTCGATGGCGATCACCAGGCGGCGTTGCTGCGCGACGGTGTGCAGGAGTTCGCGGAGCGCGATCGCAGACTCGTGACGGTGCCGCTCGGGCGGAGAGTCTGACGCGGGCACCTTCACGAGGGGCCGCAACACCGGGAAGCTGCGCGCGAGGTTGGCGACCTGCGTCTCGAGCTGTTGCGGCGCCGTGGTGAGCCAGCGCGCGAGCCCATCGACGAGGCCATCGATGGTCTTGAACGGCGTGCTCTCGTGCTCGAAGCAGCGAGAGGTGAGCACGAGGGCTCCGTCGTCGCGCTGCTCTCGCAGGAAGTGGCGAACGATCGACGACTTCCCCATGCCGGGCGGGCCATGCAGCCACACCGCGGCCGGCGCCGACGCCTGCTGGAGTCGCGACAGCACGTCAGCGCGACCAATGAGGGTCACTTCAGGCCGCTGCTCGAGCAGTGGCGCAAGCGTCGGCTCGAGCGTGCTCACCACCTCGGCAGCTGAAGGGCGGTGCGCTGGGGTTCGCGCGAGCAGGCGCTGACAGAGTAAGGCGAGGGACGGGTCGGCGCCGGGCAGATCGATCACGACGTCGTGCGCGCGTTTGGCGGCCAGCACCTCGAGCGCCGAGCCCTGAAACGGCCGCCGACCCGAGAGCGCCTCGTGCAGCATCACGCCCAGCGCGTAGAGATCCGACGCGGTCGACGCGGGAGCCCCTGCGGCCTGCTCCGGTGAGAGCCACGCGGCAGCGCCGACCATTCCTTCCGATTCGTCTGGCGCTTCGTCGACGGCCAACCCGAAGTCGAGCACCACCGCGTCGCCGTGTGACGTCACGCGAACGTTCGAGGGCTTGAGATCGCGATGCAGCCGCCCGCTCGAGTGCAGAAACGCGAGGCCGAGCGCGATCTGCGCGAACACCCGTCGCACCAGCTCGGGCTTTGCGCGCAGCGCGTCGAGCAGATCGAGCCCTTCGATGGGCTCCATCACCAGAAACCAGGTGTCTCCCTCGCGGCCCAGCTCGTACAGCGGTACCAGGTGCGCGTGGGCCAGATCGGCGAGCGCGCGAAACTCCCGCTTGAACGACTGCAGCGCGTGCAGGCGATCGGCGCGCAGCACCTTCACCGCCACCTTCGCGCCGCGTGCGCGATCCGTCGCTTCGAAGACGGTGCCGAAGCTGCCGCGCCCGAGCTGACGATGCGGCGCGAACCGGGCGCTCAAGGCCTCGGGCCACGCCTCGGGAATGGACTCGATGGCCGTCATCTCGAGCGCGCCAGTGTACTTCCGAGAATGGTCGGCGAGGGCAGGTCCCGGCGAGTACCAGCGACGCCAGCCGACTCAGCAGGCTCGCGCGGAGCAGTCCCAGGGGGCGCGCCGGCGCGTTGCCACAGCCCTACTCACGGGGAATGCCGAGCGAGGCGAGCCGGCTGAGCAGACTCGTTCGGGGCAGGCCGAGCGCGCGTGCGGCCTTCGACACGTTGCCGCCTGCCGCCGTGAGGGCCGCGGCGATGACCTCGCGCTCCTTCGTGTCGAGCGCGTCACGTTGCCGCTGCAGCTCGGCCCAGTCTGGAGAGAGTGGCGTCGCCGGCTCTTCCGCGCGCTTTGGT
>JBEOKA010000284.1:0-18068 GCA_040275325.1 Myxococcaceae bacterium
GCCACGATGAGGATGACCCAATTCCCGACGGATCACGCTCGCTGCTTCAACAACAACGCTGAGCGCGGGAAAGCAAACGCTCGAACGCCTGCAAGTCGGTGCGAATTCGAAGCGCAGAGAAGCTCGTCGCGCGGGCGGTTGATCGTGCGTCGTCCGCATGATTCCAGAGCACCCAATCCGCGACGAGCTGTGTATCAACCAGCCAACTCATGCGTAGAGAGAGGCTGGTGGGATGTCGAATTCCTCTGACAACTGAGATCTCAGTGCCAGGAGTTGGCCACGCATGCGTTCGGCCTCTTCCTCAAGGTCTCGGAGGGCGGAGCGCAGCGGCAGATAGTTGCTCTGCTCGCGAAGCTTCATCAGATCTTTGCGCGATTCCTTCCAGACGTGCCTGTAACTGCCTTCTACCGCGTCAATGGAAGCGGCCTCGTCGTTCACGACATCCTCAGCGACCATCTGAAGCATCGTCTTCGGCTCGCAGACCTCCGCAAACCGACTTGTCACGAACGCCTGGAACTCGGAACTCTCACACAGCGCCTCAAAGGTTGTCGTCGCGGCGTCTTTGATTCTGCCGAGGAGTTCATCGTGCTTCTTTTCCAGTTCGACGAGCGAAGGGTGAAAGCTCACGAGTTCATCCATGATCACCGTGGCCGCTCGCGAGAGGTAGCTGCGAAGCGGCAGCAGGTTCTCGAGCGATTCTGTTCTCCATCGATACCCGGGATCCCGCCGACGACCATCGAGCGACTCCCGTTCGAGGGCCTCTTCGAGCGGATTGATCACGCCATAGATCCACGCCTCAACACGTCGGGGCCCCGGCTTCTTGGTCACCATGCACCGAGCTTAACCCAGGGCGCGAAGGGCGGCTCTCGACCGTGGAACCGAACGAATCGCCCATCCGTCCAGTCAGCACGACCCGCACCTTCCCGGCGCGGGCTGCTACAACGACCTCCGCGTGTTCGAGCCGTCCGTCCCCGTCGAGCCCCCCGCCCCGCCGCCACCGGCGCCCGTCTCGCCACCCGTCGAGGGTCGCGGCCTCAAGCTCATCGCCGAGGTCCGTGACGCCCAGGCCCGCGCCTGGTGGACACAAGGGCTGCTCTACGGCGCCGCGTCGTTCCTCATTCTCTTCTTCGCCGGAGCGCTCACCGCCAACGCGAAGCCGGTGCTCGGCCAGTGGCTCATCGTGCTCGCTCCGCTCACGATGCTCGGCTTCCTGCTGTTCTTTGGCGTGTACCTGGTGCGCCGCCGCGTCGGTGACGAAGAGCGCACCGCCCGCCTGCTCGCCGAGCGCGCGCCCGAGCTGTCACTCGACCTGCTCGCCGCCGTCGAGCTCTCGCGCGCCATGGGTCGCCGCGACGACTTCTCACCCGAGCTCGCGCAGGCCTTTCTCCGCGACGTCGATCTTCGCGCCAGCAAGCGCCGCATCTCGACCCTGCTCGACCCTCGCCCGGTGCGCGCCGCGACGTGGACGCTCAGCGGCACGCTCCTCGCCGGAGCCATCACGCTCGGCATGGTCGCCGAGTACGTCGTCGCCGGTGTCGTGAAGGCCTTCGCCTCGGCCGAGGTCAACGCCATCAACCGGCGCGAGCCCATCACCGGCGACTTCTCCATCACCTACCGCTACCCCGAGTACACCGGTCTCGAGGCCCGCACCGTTCAGGGCACCACGGGCGAGCTCTCTGGCCCCGCGGGCACCGAGGTCTCGCTCAAGACGCGCGCCGATCGCGACATCGACGAGGCGGTGCTCATCGTCAACGGTACCCACGTGCCGCTGAAGGTGTCGGGCCGCGATCTCTCGGGATCGTTCGTGCTCGACACCACCGGCCAGTACCACGTGGCCTTCGTCGACGGAAAAGACGTCGAGGCCGAGGGGCCCGACCTGCCGATTCAGATCGAAGCCGACGCGGCGCCACAGGCCCGGCTGCTCGCGCCTCTCGACACGCTCGAGCTCGACGCGAAGGCCCAGAGCGTCGGTCTTCAATACGAGGCGAGCGACGACTACGGCCTCTCGAAGCTCGAGCTCGTCTACAAACCCGTCGGCGGCGTCGAGAAGCGCATCAACCTGGGCCTCGACGAAGCGCGCGCCTCCCGCGGCAAGTACGAGTGGGACGTCGCCTCGCTCAACCTCAAACCCGGCGGCGAGATTCGGTACTTCATCGAAGCCAGCGACGGGAACACGGTGAAGGGTGCGCAGAAAGGCGTCAGCAAGACGCAGGTCCTCAAGCTGTACTCGGCCGCCGAGCACCGCCGCGATGCGCTCCGCCGCGCCGAGGTGCTCTGGGAGCGCCTCGTCACGCACCTCGCCGATCGTCAGGAGGCGCCCGACCGCAAGCCCGCGCTCACGCCACAAGCCCTTCCGCCGGGCGCGGCCATCGACGAGCGCGCCACCCTGCTCTCGAAGGGCTTCGCTGAGCTCGCCGACGCGCTGCAGGAAGAGCGCGAGCCCATGCCCGAGCTCGTCTCGGCGCTCACCATCATCGGCAACGAGCTCGAGACCGACGCCCGCTTCATCAGCCAGCGCCGCGCGTACCTGAAGCGCAACGCCGACGTCGCCACGCGCAACGCTGGCGGAACCTTCGACACCACGATGGCCTTCGCGCTCACCTCGCGCCTCAACACCGACGTCACCAACAGCGCGAAGAACGTGCTGTACCTCGAGGCCCTGCTCGACCGCGCTCGCCTCGACGCCATTCGAGATCTCGCCCGTCAGCTCAAAGAAGATCGCCGCGAGCTCACCCGCCTCGTCGAAGAGTTCCAGAAGACGAACGACCCGAAGGTGCAAGAGGCCCTGCTCGAGCAGATGGAGCAGCTCAAGGCCCGCATGCAGGAGCTGCAGCAGCGCATGTCAGAGCTCGCCCGCGGCATTCGCGACGACTTCATGAACCAGGAGGCGCTCGAGCGCATGCAGGAGGAGCAGAACCTGTCGAACCCGCTCGAAGAGATCGAACGCCTCGTGCGCGAGGGCAAGAGCGACGAGGCCCTCAAGAAGATGCAGGAGCTCTCGATGAAGCTCGACGAGATGTTCGAGAACCTCGAGGAGGGCGCCGACGCCGCCGACGAGAACGCCGACCCCGAGCTCTCACGCGACTTCGAGAAGTTCACCAACGACCTCAAAGAGACCATCGACGAGCAGCAGAAGGTGGCGGACCAGACGAAGCGCCTCAAGGACAAGGCCCGTCAGGCCGCGAAGGAGCGCATCGCGAAGCAGGGCGAGCAGCTGAAGAGAGAGCTCGCGCAGAAGCTCGACGACCTCGAGCGCTCGTACCAGGCGATGCCGCCAGACCACTACGGCATGCGCATGGAGGAGACGCAGCAGAAGGCGCTCCAGTCGATTCGCAACACGAAGCAGGCGCTCGACTCGAACGACTTCGACCTCGCCACCGAGTCGGCCAGAGACCTCACCGAGCGCGCCCGCCAGCTCGCCCAGGCCGCGCAGGACCAGGCCGAGCGCGACCGCATGTTCCAGAACCCCGAGAGCGTGCTGAAGGAGTCACGCAAGGCCGCCGAGAAGGCCGCCCGCGACGAGCGCAAGGCCGAGGAGATCGCCCAGCAGCTCGAGTCACTCTTCCCGCCCGCGTCGCAGTCGCTCGACCAGAACGAGCAGCAGCAGCTCAAAGACCTCGCGAAGCAGCAGCAGAAACTCGGCGAGAAGGGCCAGCAGCTGAAACAACAGATGCAGCAACTCGGTGAGAAGGCGCCGCTCTTCGACGACGAAGCCCGCGGCCAGATGGATCAGGCCAGCCAGCGCATGCAGTCGGCCGGCGACCGCCTGCAGGGGAAGGACCCCGGCAAAGGCCACGGCGACCAGCAGAGCGCGCTCCAGGCGATGCAGAACCTGCAGCAGGGCATGGAGCAGGGTCAGCAGCAGAAGGGCAACGGCAAGGGCAAGGGCCTGCCGATGCCGATGCGCAAACGCGGCAGCCGCGGCGGCTCGAAGGACCAGAAGGTCGAGATCCCCGATGAAGACCCGAACGCGAACCCGCGCGAGTTCCGCAAAGACGTGATGGACGCGATGAAGCAGGGCGCGCCCGACCGCTACAAGGAACAGAACAAGAAGTACTACGAGGAGCTCGTGAAGTGACGCGCCTCTTCTCTGCCTTCTTCGCGCTGCTCTCGGCCGCCGCCTTCGCGCAGGTCGACCTCGCCGACGACCCGCCGCTGCAGCAGGTGAAGGGCGAGGCGAAGGCCCGCATTCAGAACATCGAGCAGTACCTCGAGGACTGGGACCTGAGCGGCGCGAAGGCAGAGCTCGCCGAGCTCGAGAAGCTGGCGCCCGCCGACGTCGAGCCGCTGCGCTACTTCAAGGGCCGCGTCGCCTTCGAAGACGGGGACTACGAGACCGCCGTCACCGAGCTCAAGGCCTCGGGCGTGCGCGACAAGCCCGGCAGCTGGCTGCGCCTCGTCACCGACACCCGCGACATCGTGAAGGGCCACGCGCGCGCCGAGAGCGAGCACTTCATTTTTCTGTACCCGAAGGGCAAAGACGAAGTGCTCGTGCCGTGGGCGCTCGACGCGCTCGAGGGCATTCACGGCGCGCTCGCCAAAGACCTCGGCTTCGCGCCGAAGGGCAAGGTGCGCGTCGAGATCGTCAGCAACGCGGGCGAGCTCTCGAAGGTGTCGACGCTCACGAAAGAGGCCATCAAGACGACCGGCACCATCGCCATCTGCAAGTTCAACAAGCTGATGGTGACGTCTCCCCTCGCGGTGCTGCGCGGCTACGACTGGATGGACACGCTCGCCCACGAGTACGTGCACCTCGTCGTCTCGCAGAAGAGCCGCAACACGGTGCCCATCTGGATGCACGAGGGCCTCGCGAAGTACCTCGAGTCGCGCTGGCGTGGCCCGGCTGGTGGCGCGATGACGCCGTCGACGCTCGCGCTGCTCGGCTCCCGCGTGCGCAGCAACACGCTGGTGCCCTTCGAGAAGATGCACCCGTCGATGGCGCTGCTGCCCACCGCCGAAGACGCCGCCACCGCCTTCGCCGAGGTCTTCTTCGCCATTCACCTCATCGACACCGAGGCCGGCCCGAAGGCGCTCGACCGCATGCTCACCGAGATGGCGAAGGGCACCGGCGACAAGCTGTCGGTCGAGGCGGTGACGAAGAAGAAGTGGCCCGAGTTCGAGCGCGCGTGGATGGCGCACCTCAAGAAGCAGCCCTTCCCCGCCGAGCTCATTCCCCAGTCGGTGCACGAGAAGAAGCAGCTCGTCGAGGCGGGCCCAGACCCGAAGGCCGAGCCGAAGAAGAAGGAGCGCGACGTCTCGTTCGGTGACTTCGCCGAGGTCGTCGAGACGCCCGCCCGCAAGGCCGCGCACCTGGGCGAGCTGATGCGCGAGCGTAAGCGCATGGCCGCCGCCGCCGAGCACTACGAGCGCGCGTACGCCGTGGTGAAGGACCGCTACGAGTCGGTCAGCAACAAGTACGCGCTGACGCTGCTCGAGCTCAAACAGTTCGAGCTCGCCGAGAAGGTGCTGCGCGCGAGCCTCGTGATGCACCCCGGCAGCGCCGCCACCAACACGCACCTCGCCCGCATCGCGCTTCGGGCCCGCAAGTTCGACGTGGTGAAGGCGGCCTCGCTCGACGCGCTCGCGGTGAACCCGTTCGACCCCGAGGTGCACGTGTCGCTCTACTTCGCCGCACAGAAGCTGGGCGATGACGCGCTCAAGCAGCGCGCCGTGAAGGCCCTCGTGGTGCTGCTCGACATCGACGAAGCGAAGGTGGCCGAGCTCGCCAGGCGGCTCGAGCAGTCAGACCTGGTGAACGTCGACATGTCTGGCCCGCCAAAGCCCGCCGCCGACGCGGGCTGACGTCACTGCCGCCACTCCATGCCGAACGCGACCGCGGGCCCGCCGAGAAACTCGCGTGACGGCCCGTCGAAGAGCGCCGAGTAGCCGAGGCTCGCCCGCAGCACGATGGTGCCCGGAGCGCCTGCTCCGCCCAGCGCCGTCTTCACGCCGAGCTCGCCCATCGCCCAGCCGTTCTCGCCGCCACCGCCGCCTGCGAACAGGCCGAGCCGGCTGGTGAGCGGCACCGACACCTCACCGCGCCCGACGCCGAAGACGAACTGGGTGGGCCGCGAGAAGATCGACGAGCTCCACGCGAGGTGAAAGCCGTCGAGCGCGCCGAGCCGCAGGTGCTGGTTGATGGTGAAGCCGGTGTTCACCTCGCACTCCGCCGTCGCGCCGGGGAACGCGGTGAAGCACGGCCCCGTGTTGCCGGTGAGCGCGCCCACGCCGAGGCCAATCTCGAAGAAGTCGGTCGCGTAGCCGCCCATGACGAAGAAGGTGCCCGGGTAGTGCGGCTCCTTGCCGTTGATGACGAAGCCGAACGGCGCCGCCATCACCGTCACGCTGAGCGGCAGGCTCGACGGGTACCACGCCGCGTAGCCATCGAGCAGCACGCCCACCGGCTTCGTCGTGCCGTCGAGCCCGAGGAAGGGCCGCACCACGAAGCCGAAGCGCCACTCGAACGGCGCGCGCCGGGGGAAGAAGAGGCGCTCGCTCAACGGCTCCGTCGTCACCTCGACGAGGTCGCCCTTCTCGGCCACGTCGCCGCGCCCCAGCACCGCCATGCCGCGCTGCGCGTCGGACTGCTCGATGGCCAGCACCGCCGTCACTTCACCGCTCGGCACCTCGACCATCGCGCCCGTCACCAGGTCTGGCTTGGGCACCTTGCGCTGCGACGACACCCGTACGTGCACGCCCTTGCGAAAGCCCTTCTCGACGCCACCCTCGAAGATGACGCGCCCGCCGACGACGTCGACGACCGTGCCAATGGCGGTCGGAGTTGCGGGCGTCACCGACTCCACGGCCTTCGGGACCGGCGCCGAAGCAGTCGCCGTTCCACGCACCACGCGCGGCACCCGTGGATCGTCGAGCGACAACACGAGCGCCTCCTCTTTCGTCTCGAGCGCGATGAGCCGGTCGCCATCGAGGAGCAGCCGCGTGACGAAGTGGCCCTCGAGAATCGTCGCGAGCACCTTCTTGTCGGGGCCGCTGGTGTCGACGACGGCCACGCCGCCCGCGGCGAGCGGCACGTACTCGAGCACGCCCTTCTGAACGCTGGGGCCACTCGCTTCGAGCGCAGGAGTGATCTGCGTCACCACCACAGCGACGAGCAGCGCGATGAGCGTGGGCATGATGACCCACCGTCAGCATCGGGTGTGCCGCGTCGCACTGCCGCGCAGTTGCGACGGGCCCCGCACGCAAAGCCTGCCGGAGTCAGTGCTTCCCGGCGCCGAGCCCCATCTTCTTGTCCATCTCGGCTGCCTCGTTGACCTCGCCCTTCTCGATGACGACCTCCTTCGTGCCCTTCTCGGCGCCCTTCTTCGCGGCCTCTTCCTTGGCGGTCAGCGCCTTCTTCGTCGCTTCGACCTTCGCGCGATCGTCGGCGCTCATCTTCGACGAGGCCTTCACCCACTCGCCGGGCTTCACGCCGTGGGCGTCGAGCACCGAGCGCTCGGCCGCGGCCTTCTCTTTCGACATCGCGCGCAGGTCGGCCGCCGAGAGCTTGCCCTTCGCCGCGTACTTGTCGTCGATGGCCTGCGTCGCTTTCGCCTGCTCGGTCTGAATGTTGGCGACCTCTTCGGGAGAGACGTCGGCCAGCACGGGGAACGAGACGAAGAGGGCGACCGCGGCGAGCAGGGTTCTCATGGGGCGGCGACGATACTGCTGTCGAAGCTGACTCGTCGCAATTCACCCAGAATGGAATCATCCGTTGCAGCCGGAATCGGCGCCCGGCACGATGTGGGCTCCTCTTCACGCTGGAGTGCACGCAAATGAAGCTCGTCGGGCTCGTGGGGTTGCTGGTGGTGTCGTCGTCGTGCGGCGTGCTGACGGGCCGGAGCGCGCGCTGCGACATGCGGCCGATGACGCCGCAGTGCACCGACTGGCGCAACAACCTGCAGCCCGTGTGGACGGTGCAGGAGAGCCTCTGCAAGACGCTCGGCGCGACCGGCGAAGGCGGCACGTTCGCGCAGAACCAGACGTGCTCCACGACGGACATGTGGGGCGGCTGCCAGGTTCGCGCGGCCGACGGCTCGCTGCAGACGAACTGGTACTACAAGAGCGACAGTTACAAGACGAAGGAGTCGGCGCAGGCCGAGTGCGACAACGGCATGAGCTTCGTCGACCCGAGCTGAGCGCTCAGTCGCACGAGCCGTCCGAGCGGCACACGTAACCCGCTTCACAGCCGCTGATGGAGCAGCCTTCACGACCAGGGCTGCCATCAGGCTCGCGCAGCTCGAAGTCGACCTCTCGAGACTTCGGTGCCTCGACGCAGACCTGCTTCTCGATCGCGCCCAGCCCACGAATGGCGACGTTGACCGGGTAACAGCCGGTGGGCAGTGCCACCTCGACCTCACCCTCGCGGTCGAGCTTCTTCTGAACGACGACGCCAGCGACGGTGACGACGGCGTTGGCTCTGCTCTGGTTCGAAGGCACGTGAACGTGCACCGACAGCCGGGCCCCCGCCTTCGGGCTGAGCGTGCCGAGCTCAGCGACCGCACCGCCCTGGACCTTGACCGTGAGGCGCTCGGCATTCGTGCGCGACGCGAGCACGAGCAGCGAGATGTCACCCTGGGGAACGCCTGCAATCTCGAAGCGACCATCGGCGCCGGGCTTCGCGTTCAGCTCGGGCAGCTGCTCGACGATGACGAGCGACTCGACGGTGGGGTTCATCACCACGCCACGCACCACGCCGAGCCTGAGCACCGAGTTGTCGAGCCCACCACAGGCGCCGAGCACCAACAGGCTGATGAGGAGCGCGCGCCTCAAAACTTGTACCCCGCGGCCGCCCAGCCACCGACGTAGCCCATCGGGCGCATCGCGCCGTCGACGGTCAACACGGTGAGCATCGGCTGAAGGTTCAAGCTGAACTCCCATCGCGACCCGAACGTCACTGCGCCACCCAACCATGCGCCCGGCATCATCGAGAACGCAGTCTGCTGCCCGGAATAGGCCGCCAATGAGAAAGACCGCTGAACCCAGAGCCCGGCCACACGTGGACCGACCCAGAACGAGAGCGCACGCCAACGCCACGTCCACGCGAGCGAAATGCCGCCCTGCCCGCTCACCCAGGTGAAGGGAACCGACGCACTTCCACCCAGCTGAAGCGACGACGCCCCACCAAAGCCGCTGCCGTCGAGCTCGAGCGCGAAGCGGGAGCCAAAGACGCGGTCGAAGCGAAGCGACGCACCCACGTTGGCCCCACCGGGCAGCACCTCGTCGCGGCTCTTCTGGTCGATGAACGCGAAGCCGCCGGCGAGCAGCGAGACGGCGACGTTGGGCTCGGCGCGGTCCACCAGCTCCTGCACGTCGAGCCGCTGACCGACCTCGAGCGCGACCTCTTGCCGCACCAGCAGGTCTGGCCCTTTCGTCAACTCGACGACGTGGCGTCCTGGAGCGACGGCCGCTCCACCGGGCAGCTCGGTGCGCTCTTCGCCGTCGACCTTCAGCGCGAAGCCATCGAGGCGCTGGGCGTACGAGAACAGCTCGGGCTTGCCCTCACGGCTGATGGAGCCCGAGAGGATGATGGGATCGGCGCCGACCTCGATGAGCTCAGCCGAGGGGCGCTGGCGGCCGCTCGAGAACGCCCACGTCTTTCGGCGCGCCCAGTCGTGCGCTTCGGTCGCGGTGACTGCGCCATCGCCGTTCCGGTCGCCCAGGCCCGAGAGCGCCTCGACGAGGAAGTGCGTGTACACGTCGTTCTGCAGGCCCTCGTCTTCGCGCGCGGGCTCTCCGAAGTCGCTGGCCGAGAGCACGATCGACGCGCGTGACGCCTCTTCGAGCGGGCGCATGGGGCCCTTCAGCGAGGCGAGCTCTCTCGAGACCTCGTCAGACAGCAACGACTTGCCGCCGCCCGAGTGACAGGTCGCCAGCACCAGCACGCGGCGCTTCGAAGGAACGGCCGAGAACGCCTGCTGCAGCTCGGAGATCGACAGCGCCGTCTGCGCCGGGTGCGTGAAGTCGGCGTCACTGGTGACGAGGTAGCGGGCGAGCTCTCCGCGGCCGTCACGCGCGAGCGTTCCGTGCGCCGAGACGTAGAGCACCACGATGTCGTCGGGCCGCGTCGCCTGCGCCGCCAGCGCGTGCACCGCCTCGAGCAGCGCGGTCTTCGTCGTCTGCTCGGCCGTCAGCAACGTGGTCACGTTCTGGTAGCGCCCACCGAGCGGGTCTCGCAGCACGCGCGCCACGTCATCGACGTCTTTCGAGGCGAACTGGAGCGCCCGCCAGCGATCGTCTGCCGCGCGGGGAATGCCGACCACCAGGGCGAAGCGCCGAGCCTCGAACGCCGAGTCAGCCTGGCCCTTCTTGAGCGCCACCACCACCGCACCGCCCTTCTCGAGCGAGGTGTGCGCACACGACAGCGCGAGGCACGCGCTCAGCAGGCACCCGGTGGTGGTGAAGAGACGAGTCACGGATCGACCAGCACCTCGGCACGCCCCACCGACAGGGGCGACGACGAAGAGGCTATCGCTTCCAGCGCCTGAGCGGCATCGAAGGGCACATCGTGCGCGACCACCCACACCGTCACGGCGCCCTGCTCGTCCTCGAGGTTGACGCCGAACAACCCCGACTCCTGCTCGAGCTGATTGGCGCCGCTCTTCACGCGCAGCTGCGCGAGCTCTTCAGGCAGCTCTTTGCCACGCTGCAGAAAGACCCGCGCAGGGCCATCGACCGGCGACGTCACGCGGAAGGCCAGCGTCGAGCCTTTGGGCACGCGGCCCGACTGCGGCAGCTGCTCGAAGGTGCCCGACTCGGTCTGCCTCGCCACCACGACGGGCATGTAGTCGCGGCCGTCACCCTTGAGGCCCGGCGGGGTCTGCTCACGGGTGCCGCGAACGGCGAGCAGCGTTCCGCTCGCGAGCACGGCCAGACCTGCGGCGAGCGCGATCCACGCGACGGGCGAGGAGCGCGGCTTCAACACCTTCGCGCGCAGTCGCCGCCAGCCCAGCTCGTCGAGCGGCGCGGCCTTCGGAGCGAGCCCCATCAGCAACCGGTCGACCTCACCATCGAGCTCGGGCCGGCTCGCGATGAACGCGTCACAGACGTCGCAGCCTTCCTTCAGGTGGTCGACCATCGAGCGGGCCGAGGCGGGGTCGCTCCAGAGGCGCTGCCAGGTGGCTTCGTCGAGGTGCATGGTCAGACCTTCCCTGCGAGGACGCGAAGGGTGAGTTCCCGTTTCACGCGCGCCCGGAACCGCTCGAGCCGCATGGTGATGGCGCTCTTGCCGACGCCCAGCTTCTCGGCGATCTCGCGGGCCGACAGCTGCCCCTCGACGTAGAAGAGGCGCACGGTCTCTTTCTCGGGGCCCTCGGGCAGCCGCTCGATGAGATCGCGCACGACAGCGAGGTCGACCTCGAGGGCGAGCGAGTCGGGGAACGGCGGCACCGCGTCGAGCGCCTCACCCGAGAACTCAGCCATGGTGCGGTCCTCCGTCGAGCGTTTGCTCAAGGCCGTCTTCGCGCGGTTGCGGGCGATGGCGTACAGCCAGGCCTCGAACGACGCCGGGGTGCTGAGCGAGCCGAGAGACTTGAAGGCGCGGGTGAAGGTGTCCTGCACGATGTCCTCTCGCTCGTCGAAGTCGAGCGCCGCAAACGCCTCGAGCAACCGAACGACGCCCGGTCGATAACGCTCGTAGAGCGCTCGATACGCCGACTCTTCACCGCGCCTGGCGGCGTCGATGTGCCCACCGGGGTCTTTCATTCCCTCGTTCACAGGTGAGACCTCCGAGGCCCCCGGGTGGCCACATCGATGCGCCCAGAGACGTGACGCACGACCAGGCGCTTCGAGGTGCCCTGACCACCCACGCAAGCACTGGAAAGAAGGCCCCCGCCCATCATCGTCTGGCCTGACTCCCACTGCTCGGGCTGTCGTTGCAACCCAAACCTCGGGTGGACAAACCGGTTGAGTTCACCGTGGGCCTGCTCCACCGTGCACGCGCGATGACGCAGCGGTGGTTGTTCTCAGGCCCCACAGACGCCGCGCTCTTCTTCGGCAGCGCCCTGGTCTCGCTGTGCGTCGTGCTGCTCGGGCGTGCGCTCGGCGTGTTCGGAGACGCGCCGTTGTGGGCGTGGCTCGTCTTCGTGGTGGCCATCGACGTCTCGCACGTCTGGGCCACCATCTATCGGGTGTACCTCGACAAGGCCGAGGTGCAGCGCCGGCCGATGGTCGCGGCAGGAGCCCCGTTGCTCGCCTTCGGGCTCTCGGTCGTCGCCCACTCGGTCTCGCCCGAGTTCTTCTGGCGCTGCCTCGCGTACGTCGCGGTGTGGCACTTCATTCGGCAGCAGTCAGGGTGGATGGTGCTCTACGGCCGACGCGCGAAGGACGACGAGCGCACCGTGCGCTTCGACGAGGCCGTCATCTGGGCCACGACGCTGGGGCCCATCATCTGGTGGCACGCGCACCTGCCGCGCCCGTTCTGGTGGTTCAAGGAGCACGACTTCATCGGCGGTCTGCCCACGTGGGCTGGCACGGTGGCGCTCGTCGTTCACTTCGCCGTCATCGGTGCGTGGCTGGTGCAGCAGGTGGTGCGCTGGAGAAAGGGCACGCCGCTCCACGTGGGCAAGCTGCTGCTGCTCGCCGCCACGTGGGTCGCGTGGTTTGGCGGCATCGTCATCGCCGCCGACGACTTCACCTTCACGGTGATGAACGTGACGCTGCACGGTGTGCCGTACCTCGCCTTCCTCTATCGCTACGCGCAGGGTCGAAACGCCGAGCAGGGCTACGGCGCGCTGGGCTTCCTCGTTCGGTTCGGCGTGCCCACCTTCTTCGGCCTGCTGCTCGTCATCGCCTTCGTCGAGGAGTTCTTCTGGGACACGCTGGTGTGGCACGACCACGCCATGGTGTTCGGCGACCTCGGGCTCGAGCTGCCCGAGGGCCTGCTGACGCTGGTGGTGCCGCTGCTCTCGTTGCCGCAGACGACGCACTACGTGCTCGACGGCTTCGTGTGGAAGACGCGTACGAATCCGGGGCTCACGGCGCGGCTCGGGTGGAGCACGCCTCCACCTGCCTGACTGGCTGGCAATCGGCTCCTGGCCCGGCCGTCTGTGGAACGCGCCCACGACGGGCGACACGGAGCCACGATGACCTCGAACACGATGCCTCGCTGGGTGGTTGGTCTTCTCGCGGTGTTGGGCGTGGTGGTGCTGGGCCCGCCCGCGCTGGTGTTGCTCATCGTCGCGCTCGGGCTGTTGCTGAAGGCCGGCGTCATCGCGCTGAAGGTGGGCTTCATCGTGCTGGCCATCGCCGCCATCGCCTTCGTCGTTCGTGCGCTGTTCGGTGGAAAGCCATCGAGCCTGCCGCGCCGTGACGTCGAGTCGATCGACGAGATCGCCGCCCGCCTCGAAGCGCAGGAGGCGGAGCAGCGCCGTGCGCTCGATCGTCAACTCGCCGAGGCGCTGCAGAGCCCGCGCTGACGGGGTCAGTCGACGCGGTCTTCGAGCTGCGGAGCCGCCGTCACCAGCACCTCACGCCGAACCCGAAACGGAAGACGCCCCGCCTCGTCGGTTCCGTACGGCTGCACGTCACCCTTCACGCCGACGTCGAGCCAGGTGCTGCCTTCACGCCAGCCGAGGTGCTTGTAGACGAGCGGCGCCTCGACGCGCGCACGGCGCCGGCCACCAGCGTCGGTGCTCACCTCGGGCGCCTGCACCACGCCCTCGGCGAAGCGGCGTGTGCCCAGCCACAGCTCCCAACGAAGGCTCGTCACCCGCGCCACCTCACGCGGCAGCACGAGCTCGAAGAACAAGTCACCCTGCTCTTCTTTGGGGAACGCGAGCGTCACGTTCGAGACTTCGAGACCGCTCGTCACGTCAGCGCGCGGCACCCGGGTGCAGCCGAAGAGCAACAGGCAGGCGACGAGGCAGCGCCACATCAACCACCCAGCAGCGGCGTCAGCGCGTCGACGGTGGTGGGCCAGCCGTTGCGGCGCGCGAGCACCTCGAGCGACTTCGCCATCTCTGACGCGGTCTGAAACCGCAGCGCGCGGTCGGCCAGCGTCGCGCGACGAACGATGGCGACGGCCATGTCGGGCGCTTCCTGGTTGTGGAAGTGCACCGAGGGCACGCGGCAGTCGCGCACCTTGTGCATCATCTCCATCTCGCTGTTGCCGGCGAAGAGGCGCTGGCCGGTGAAGAGCTCCCAGAGAATCGTGCCCGCCGCGAAGATGTCGGCGCGGTGGTCGACGGCCTGACCCAGCACGGCCTCGGGGCTCATGTACGAGATGGTGCCGCGCAGCGCGCCCTGCTCTCCGCGCATCACGCCTTCGACCTCGGCCACGCCAAAGTCGGTCAGCTTCACGTCACCTGCGACGCTCAGGAGGATGTTCGCCGGGTTCACGTCGCGGTGGACGATGGTGGCGCCGCCTTCGCCGACCTTCGCGCGGTGGATGTAGTCGAGCGCCTTCATCAGGCAGATGCCGATGTACGTCGACGCCGAGAGCGGCATGAGCTGCCCGGCCTGCTTGAACGCGTCCATCATGTACTGGAGCGTTCGGCCGGCCACGAGCTCCTGCACCATGAGGTAGTCGCTGCCCGCCTTGAAGCAGCGGTAGGTGCGCACGATGTTCGAGTGGCGCAGCCGAACGGTGAGCTTCGCCTCGTCGACGAACTGCTTCACCCACGCGGCGTCGTTTCGGTAGCTGGGCAAGAGCCGCTTGATGACGACGTCTTCGGGTTCACCGGGGCTGCGCTGCGTGGTGGGGCGCGGCTTGGCCTGATAGACCTCTGCCATCCCGCCTACTGCGAGACGACCCACGAGTTGGTAGCCGCCGAGCTCGGTTTCCTGCGCCACGTCGATGGACAGAGTAGTCGACGGCCGTCATTGAGCAAGCGTGCTTCACGGGCAGGCGTTGGCCAGCGGAGGCAGCGCGCGCCACCAGGTCGAGCCCTTCTCACCTGCGAGCGGCTCCACGGGTTCACCCAGCATCGGTGACACGACTGACACATTCGTCTTCGCGGCCTCGGTCACCAGCGTCTCGGGCGGCTCGTTCCACGCGTGCAGGCCGAGCTCGAAGGTGGCCCAGTGAATCGGCAGCAGGTGCGTCGCGCCCAGCATCGCGTGGGCCTCGAGCGCGCCTTTCGGCCCGAGATGAATGGAGCCCCACGCCGGGTGCCACTGGCCGATCTCGAGCATCGAGAGATCGAACGGGCCGTACTTCTCCTTCACCGCTTTGAACTGCTCGGTGAGGCCGGTGTCGCCAGAGAAGAAGACGCGATGCGCGGAGCCGATGAAGGTCCACGACGTCCACAGCACGCGGTCGTTGCCGAAGCCGCGACGGCCGGTGAAGTGGCGCGCAGGCGTCGACGCGATGACGAGGCCGCCTGGGAGCGTGCGCTCCTGCCACCACTCGAGCTCGTGAATCTGCGCCGACGAAATGCCCCACGCCTCGAGGTGCGCACCCGCGCCGAGCCCCACGTGAATCGGCACACCCTTCTTCGCGAGCGCCTGCAGGCTCGCCATGTCCATGTGATCGTAGTGGTCGTGCGAGACGACGACGGCGTCGATGCGCGGCAGGTCGTCGAGCGCGAGCGGCGGTGGGTGAAACCGCTTTGGCCCGACGATGGAAGACGGAGAGGCGCGCTCGCTGAACATCGGGTCGGTGAGAATGGTCGTTCCGTCGAGCTCGATGAGCGTCGTCGAGTGGCCGAGCCAGGTGACGCGCAGGCCTGAGCCGACGGGCTTCGCGAGGCGCACCTTCACGTCTTCGACCGCGGGCAGGTGACACGTCGGCACGCGCATGACGTCAGACGAGAACCACTGCACGAAGGTCGACGAGCCGCCCTCCTGCATCACCGCGGTGGCCTCGGCGTTGACGAAGTGCCCGTCGCGCCAGTGCGTCGAAGCCTGCATGCGCGCGAGGCGTTGGCCGTCGGGCAGCCCACCGAACGAAGCGCAGCCCTGCGTCGTGAAGACGGTGAGCGCGAGGAGCACGACCACGAGCCCGAGGGGAACGGCCAGCCACCGTCTGCGTCGCACTCAGGCTCCCATCACGTGTGAATAGACGCGCTCGTAGAGGGCCGCCGAGCCGTCCCACGAGAAATCGCGTCGCATGCCCCGCTGCTGCACCTGCTTGAACTGCTCGGGCGATTGAAACAGCTCGAGCGCCCGCCTGAGCGCGCCCTGCACCGCGTCGGCCGTCGCGCCGTGAAAGACCAGACCCGTGCCTTCACCACTGCGCACGTCGGTGACCGTGTCGAGCAGCCCGCCCACGCCGTGCACGATGGGAATGCAGCCGTAGCGCTGCGAGTACATCTGGTTGAGGCCGCACGGCTCGAAGCGCGAGGGCATGAGGAAGAAGTCACTGCCCGCTTCGATGAGGTGCGCGAGGCCCGTGTCGTAGCCGACCTTCACCGAGCAGCGCATCGGGTAGCGCGCCTCGAGCAGCTTCCACCCCTTCTCGAGCTTCGCGTCGCCGCTGCCGAGCACCACCACCGACGCGCCGTGCTCGAGGAAGACGGGGAGCGCCGCGTGCAGCAGGTCGGCGCCCTTCTGCTCGACCATGCGCCCGATGACGCCGAACAGCGGCATGCCGTGCGAGGGCGGAGGGAGCCGCGCCAGCTCGAGCAGCTTCGCGCGACACACCGCGCGGCCTTCGAGGTCGATGTCTGAGAAGCGCGCGGGCAGGTAGACGTCGGTTGCGGGGCTCCACTCGTCGGTGTCGATGCCGTTGACGATGCCGATGACGCCGTCGGGCTTCGCGCGCAGCACGCCGTCGAGGCCCATGCCGCCCGCGGTCGAGGCGATCTCCTTCGCGTACGTGGGAGACACCGTCGTCACCGCGTCGGCGAACACGATGCCGGCCTTCAGCATCGACAGGTGGTCCCAGTACTCGACGCCGCCCGGCGTGAAGTCGCTCCAGGGAATGCCGAGCTCGGGCAGCGCGCTCTTCTGAAAGCCGCCCTGGTAGGCGAGGTTGTGCACCGTGAGCACGCTCTTCGCGTCGGGGAACACGCTCGCGTAGCCACGTTTGAGCGCGAGCGGCCCAAGGCCCGTCTGCCAGTCGTGACAGTGCACGATGTCGGGCACGAAGCCGGCCGCCTGCGCGTCGGTGAGCGCGGCCATGGTGAGCGTGGTGAAGCGGCGCGCGTTGTCGGCGTAGTCGCTCGGGTCTCCGTAGAGCTGCGCGCGATCGAAGAAGGCCGGCGCGTCGATGAAGACGATGGTGATGCGCTCGGCGAGCACGCGCTCCCAGGTGCGTACCTCGACGCGCCCGAACGGAAACTCGAGCGAGAGCAGCCGCCCTTCACGCAGACCTTCTCGGCTGACCGGGCGATAGAGCGGAGTGACGATGCGCAGGTCGTGACCGCGAGCCGCGAGCGCGTGCGGGAGCGCTCCAGAGACGTCAGCGAGCCCGCCGGTCTTCGAGAAGGGAACGACTTCGCTGGCGGGGAAGAGAATGCGCACGGGCTGATGAGGGTTCGAATGTGGGCCCGCGCTGCAGTGAATTCAAATGAGAATTGCACCGCGCCGATGGAACGAGCTGAAGCTCGACCGCACGCACTGCGGGTTGTGCGAGAACGTCGGCGACACCACCGACGGATGCCCGCGTGACTCGAACGGACCAGAGAGAAGGAAGTGGGCGGTTGAGGCTCTGGCCTTTGCTCATTCTGATCGGGTCAGCGGCGTGTGTGTGTCAGCCCATCGAGCCAGGTGATGCTGGGGTACCCGATGCCTCGACCCAGCGCATCGACTCGGGCACCGCAGACAGTGGACCGGCGGACGCAGGTGTTTCGGACGCAGGTGTTCCGGACGCTGCCGTCGATGGCGATGCGGGCGCCCCCGTTCTTGGTGTTCCGTGTCGGGGGACCCCGCCCAGTCCCAATGCACTTTGTGTCGAGGGCGGCCCGTTCCTGCTCTCGACTTGGAGTACCTTCCGCCATGTCCCGGTTCGGTACGCCGGCGACGGCGGAGTTCAGAGCGAACCACTCGTGCCCTGGAGTCTCCCTCCGTACTGGCTCGACGACGCCGAAGTGACCGTCGCTGAGTATGTGGATGCGGGGTTCAACGCCCCCTCAGACTGTCGGCTCTCAGAGGGATGGGACCCCGGCTTCTCAAAACCATTCCCCCCAGGG
>JBEOKA010000285.1:0-6242 GCA_040275325.1 Myxococcaceae bacterium
AGGGCGGACATTTTCCCTGGGCCGTTAACCGGACATTTTCCCTGGGCCACGACAGTCGACCGGGTAACGTCCTCCAGATGCGAGTCGTCGCCGTCGTCGTGGTGTTGCTGTCGAGTGCCTGCATCGAGCTGTCGCTCCCCGAGCCGCCGCCGCCTCCCGGGCCCGGCACCATTCAGGGCACGGCCGTGTACGCAGTGCCGGGGCGCGCGGGCTATCGACCGGCGGGCGGCGCGCGCGTCACGGTGCTCTCGACGGGCACGGGCACGGTGGCCGCCGCCGACAGCGGGCGCTTCACGCTCTCGAACGTGCGCGTGACGACGGGGGCGCTCCTCTTCACCGTCGACCTCGACGGCGATGGAGTCATCGACCGCCAGCGAGCCCTCGACCTCGCCGCCATCGGCGCAGGCCCGGGGAAGAACGTGGCGCTGGGAGACGTGGTGCTCTCGCAGAACGCGACGGTGGCAGGCCGGGTGCTGCGCGCCGACAACCCGCTGCCGACGGGGCATGGGGGTATCGCTGTCTTCGTGCCGGGCGCTCCGTACGCGACGGCCACCGCCGACACGGGCGACTTCGTGCTCGAGAACCTGCCCGAGGGCACGGTGCGCCTCGCCTTCTTCCTGCAGGGCTTCGGCGCCGAGAGCCGTGACGTCGCGGCGCGCGGCGGTGAAGAGAGCCGCGTCTCGACGACGACGCTCAAGCCCAGCACCGAGGCGAGCACGCCTGCGACCGTGACTGGCGTGGTGCGCCTCGACGACGGCAGGCCGCTCGCCAACGCCCGCCTTCGCTTCGTCTCGCCGACGTCGAGCTTCATCGTCACCACCGACGCGAACGGCGCGTTCAGCACGACGACGATGAACGCCACGCTCTATCAGGTCGCCATCGAGGCCGACGGCGCGACCTCGCTGCGGCTCTACAACGTGCTGCTGCTGCCGGGCATGAACGACCTCGGCACCTTGCAGTTGACGGCCGGCGAGTCGACGCCGCTCGCCATCGACGCGGGCGTGTTGACGCCGTTCGATGGTGGCGTGGTGGGAGACGGTGGCGTCGCGGGCACCACGGCCGTCATCGAGCCCACCGTGCTCGAGCTGGCGCCGGGCGCGACGGGGCAGCTCAGCAGCGGTCGCTCGACGGGCCCCCGGCCCCTCGTCGCGCACTGGCGAAACGCGGGCGACGGTGGCCTCGGCGTCACCTTCGCCACGCCAGACACGAGCGCGTCGTTCGTGCAGGTCTTCGCGCCCGACGCGTCGGGCCTCTTCCCCATCGCGCTGCGCGTCACCGACGTCGCTGGCGTCGACAGCCCCGAAGCCCGCGCTGTCGTGCGGGTCGGCGTCAGGCCCTCGGTGAGCGTGTCGGTCGACGGTGGCACCACCGTCGTCGCTGGCGCCCTCGTCGAACTCGAGGCCCTCGGCACCTCGAGCGACCAGACCATCGCGGCGTACCGGTGGACGCAGCGCACCGGCCCAGCCATCGCCATCGCCGCCAACGACGGCCCCCGGCTCTCGTTCACGGCGCCCCAGGTCGTCGGGCCCACGCCGCTCACCATCGACGTCGTCGCCATCACCACCCTCGGCTTCGAGAGCCCGCCTGCCGTCATGACGCTGGTGGTGCGGCCAGGCGCGGCGGCTTCGCTCGTCGCCTCGGCCTCGCCTTCCATCGTGCTCTTCGACGGCGGCAGCTCGGTCGTCACCCTCACCGCGAGCGTGATGGGTGGCGCTTTTGACGCTGGCTGGGTCTTCAGCTGGTCGCCGTTGCGAGGCGGCTGCCCGCTGCCCGATGGCGGCCTCGACTCCACGTGCCCCGAGGGCTGGGTGCTGTCGAACGTCACGGGCAGCACCGCCCAGTTCCAGGCGCCCTTCGTCTCTGGCGACAAGACGTTCCCCTTCACCGTCACGGCGACGCCGGCCGGCGGCATGCCCGTGCTGTCGGCGCAGGTGTCGGTCGACGTGCTCGACCGCATGCCGCCCACCTGCCGCAGCAGCCCGCCGTCGCCGTTGAGCGTGCAGGTGCAGTGCAACGAGCCGATGGTGGTGAACGTCTTGACCGGTCTCGACGCGGGCGTCGCGGTCTCGTCACGCGTGGTGTCCGACGGCGGGCTGCTCACGTTCTACTTCGACAGCGTGCTGCCGCCGACGCCGCTCCAGTTCGGCGCGAGCGGGCTCGTCGACCGCAGCGGGAATGCGCCCGGGCCCTTTCCCATCGGGGGCACGCCTCGGCTCTCGCTGAGCCCGACGTACGCCTCGAGCGGCTCCAACTCGACGACGAACACGCGCGCCGCGTGGATGAGGCTCGCGACGGATGGGGGCTCGCCGTTCGTCATCGTCGCCCGCGCCACCACGCCGAACGACCGCATGGTGTGGGTGCTCTCGCCGCCCGGCGCCTGTGGCGGCCCCTCGTGCCCGGTGACGCCGTCGGTCTTCCAGCAGATTCCCTTCCTCGGCACGGCTCCGACGAGCTCGACCTCGAGCCTCGCGGTCGAGGGCCGCGCCTATGTCATCACCTCGCGCAGCAACCCGTCGGCGCTCGTCGAGTATCGCGACGGCCAGTGGCAGGAGCTGCCGGTGATGACCGCGCCCGACCTCTTCAGCCTGGGCACCGACGGCAAGCAGCTCTTCGTGTTCTCGGCAGACGCGGGTGGGCTCGAGCGGCGGCTCTTCGATGGTGGAACGTTCGGCCCCGCAGAGCTCGTGGCCGGCTCAGCAAACGGTCCGCTGTCTGCAGAGCTGGCGGTGACGCCGTCGCGAAAACCGTTCGTGTTCACCACCTCGGGAGGCCAGGCGAGCGTCTTCGAGCAGCTGAACCCTCCGCTGTGGAACGCGCCAACCCTCACGCTCTTCTTCGATACGCAGAACGTCGACCTGAAGGCCGTGATGTTCGGCGAAGACCTGCACGACGCGTTCGTGTTCCGCCGCATGAGCGATGGGTTCGTCGAGGTGAAGGCGTGGAACCCCAACACCATGCAGACGATGACGAGCGGGAGTGTGGTGACCCAGGAGTACGACGTCGCCCCGTTCGGCAACGGCGCGCTGCTGGCGTGGAGCGACTCGGGCGAGATTCACCTCGCGCTGGTGACGCGCGGCGCGGCCACCATCGACCTCTCTGACGTCAAGCTCGAAGACGGTGGCCTCTCGTTCAGCAACGGCGGCCAGGGCTCGTTCCCGCGGCTGAGCGTCGAGGGCGCCGAGGTGCGGCTCGCGTGGCAGGAGGAGGCCTTCGCGGGCGCCGGCTACCAGGTCTTCGGCATCGTCATTCGCTGACGAGGAATGGGTTCAGCACGCGCCCGAGTGAGAAAGCCAGGGTTTGAATCACCGTTGCAGGGTGGTGTCCGCCATGGACGAATCCCCCATGGAGTGGAGGATCCCGGAATCGAACCGGGGAGTTTGCGTGTACGGCCTCATCGGCCGGGCGCGTGCTGTGCTGCTTCACACGTCCGCGGTGTTTTTTCCTGACGGGGCCTCGAGCCACGACTCCACGTTCGAGTGCACGGGCAGGGCGGCGAAGCGTGACGGCGTCTGCTTCGCCGTCGAGCGCGCTGCGATCTCCACCGGCCGCTCGCTCCACGCCGCGGCCACTTCGTCATCGAGCAGGTGCGTCGGCCGCACGTTGCCCAGCGCCGCGAGCATCGACTCTCGCACGCGCGGGTGAAGCCCCTCGAGCTGCGTCAGCAACGCGCCCATCGCGTCACGGCGTGAGTCGGGCCGGGAGCCGCACAGCGTGCACGGCAGAATGGGGAAGCCCTCGAGCGCTGCGAACGCGGCGATGTCGGCCTCGGCGCACTCGATGAGCGGTCGAATCACGTCGAAGCGCCCGTCGTCGGTGCGGTACGTCGCGGGCATCGCCTGCAGCTTGCCGGTGAAGACGAGGTTCAAGAGGAACGTCTCGAGCGTGTCTTCGCGGTGGTGCCCCAGCGCGATGGTGGTGCAGCCCAGGCGCTCGGCCGCGGTGTACAGAATTCCCCGGCGCAGGCGGCTGCAGGTCGAGCAGGGCGTCTCGCCGGCGCCGAGGTGCTCTTTCACCGTCGAGTACGTGTCTTCGGACAACACCTCGAAGCGGTGGCCCGAGCGCTTCAGGGACTCCACCAGCGGCGCGCCGTCGTAGCCGGGCTGGCGCTGGTCGAGGTGTACGGCGATGAGCTCGACGCGAAAGGGCAGGGTGCGCACGAGGCGGGCGAGCAGGTGCAGCATCGTCCAGCTGTCTTTGCCGCCCGAGAGACACACCATCACGCGGGCGTCGCGCTTCAACAGCCCAAACCCGTGCACCGTCTTCGTGACGCGTGAGAGCAGCCGACGCTCGAGGCGTTCACGTTCGTCGCGGGGCTCGGTGGCGCTCATGGGCGAGCGCATTGCCACGAAGTCGCCGTCGACGGCTACTCCACCTGCACGACGTAGAAGGTGACGGTGGCCGAGCCCGCGCCCCGGGTGCGCCGCGCAGTGACCGAGGTCGGGCTCGCGAAGTCGAAGGTGAACGCTGCCTCGAGCGGCGCCCCTCCGTCTGGCACGTTCGTCTCACCCATGCCCTGCCCGAAGGCCGACTGCGCGCTCGAGAAGACGAAGGTTCTCGAGAGGTCGACCGAGGTCACCGTGGCCGAGGCCGAGAGCTGGCCGGGCGTCAGGGTGAGCGTGCGCTCCTGCACGGTGGCGAGGGTGCCGAAGTCGAGCCGTTCAAACTCCGCGACGCCGAGTGCCTGCCCTGCACAGCCGCCGTCGAGGTACGCGCGCGCCATGCGAACTTCGGAGGGACTGGTGAGCGGCGCGCCCCGGGCCAGCATCGCGCAGGTGTTGACGTCTCCGTTCACCGCGGCCGTCGCTTGCGTGAGCACGGCGCGCTGAAGGCTCGCCGGTGCCAGCCCGCTCGAGACGAGCTCGGTGACGCCGGGGCGGAAGCCTCCGTCGCAGGCGCCGCGGGTGACGGTGAGGCCCTGCCACTCGACCACCTGCAGGTCGTAGCCCGAGCACGCGGTGTTCGAGAGCGTCACCGAGGTGGGCGAGGTGAGCGAGAAGACAGTGGCGTCTTCGTCATCGTAGAGCTGCGTGTCGTTGCTGAGTGTCTTCAACACGAAGCTCCTGGCCGGGTCGACCGCGCCGCTGAGCGTGATGGGTGAGCCACAGCCGGCCGAGGAGGCGGTCAGCACCCGCAGCCCGCTGACGAGCTCGATGGCTTGCCACTGCACCGTCGCGGCGGAGACGCCCGCGCGCCTGGTGCAGGCGAGGTTGCTGCCGCCGGAGTTCACCCGACACCGCACCTGACCGTCCGAGAACGCACCCGCGGTGCTCGCCTGGGTGAACAACATCGTCGAGCTGGGCGAGAGGACGGCTGGCGCGATGGAGCAGCTGGTACTCAACGTCTGTGTCACCGAGAAGCCGGCGTCGGTGCTGCCGCCATCGGGCAGGCCACCGTCGAGGGGGGTCACGACCTGGGCGCCCAACATGCACGCGCCGCGGCGCACCATCGGCGTCGCGTTCACCGTGACGGTCGCGGGCGTGAAGAGCGCCCCCGAGGCTTGCAGGACGACGGGGACCCCGCCAGTGAGCACCCGCACGAAGACGGTGTCGGTCGCCGCTCCCGAGGCCAGCAGCTGTGACGTCGACGGCGCCGTGCACGAGGGGTCTGCGTAGGAGCGCGCGGCGCCGTTGGGCGTGGTGCCGAAGGCGATGGTGGTCGTCGCGCCGACGGGCATCGTCACCGTGCCCTTTCGCGTCTGGTACGTGAGCGCGAAGCACTGGCCCGCGCGCAACTGCGGCGGCGGTGCGTTGGTGAACACGATGGTGTCGGGCCCATCGGTCATCGTGAGCGTCTGGGTGGCCGAGGTCAGGCCCGTCGCGCTCGCCACGAGCTGGAACATGCCCGGGGCGGTTCCACGCGCGACCACGGTGGCAGACGAGCTGCCAGCGGGAATCGTCACGCTCATGACGGGCGTCGAGGTGCAGTTCGAGGCGGTGTGCAAGGTCACGCTCGAGGTCCCCGCGGAGAGGTTGACGGTCGTCGGGGTGCTCACCGGTGCGGTTCGGTTCTGCGCATCTCGTGTCTCGATGGTGATGGAGAACGAGCAGGTGTTGAGGGGCTGGTTGCGCACCGAGTTCGTGAAGACGAGCTGGGTGGGTGGACCCACGGCGCTGCCACCAGCGGTGCCGCCACCTGCGCCTGCACCTGCGCCGCCGCCACCTGCACCTGCGCCGCCGCCACCTGCACCTGCGCCGCCACCACCTGCACCTGCGCCGCCGCCACCAGTCGAAGAACCGCCCGCG
>JBEOKA010000286.1:0-9147 GCA_040275325.1 Myxococcaceae bacterium
TACGAGGGCGTCACCGGCTTCGACGAGGTGGTGCGCATGACGACGGGCACTGAGTGTCGTGGCCCAGGGAAAATGTCCGGTTAACGGCCCAGGGAAAATGTCCGCCCTAGACGAGGCGGATGCTGATGAGCGAGGCCCAGTGGACGAAGAAGGACGTGCTGAAGCGCTACTGCTCGGGAGCGCTGACGGCGTCGGAAGCTGCGACGATTCTGAAGCGGAGCGAGCGGCAGCTGCGACGCATGGTGGCGAGGCAGGCTGCCGGTCAGCCGTGCATCGTGCACGGGAACACTGGCAGAGCACCGAGCAACAAGGCGCCCGCTGAGCTGAGAGCGAAGGTTCTGGAGCTGCTCAGAGGGCGCTACGCCGGGTTCAACGAGACGCACTTCGTCGAGCTGTTGGCGGAGCGAGAGGGCATCAGGGTGGCGAAGTCGACTGTCCAGCGATGGGCGCGACCAGCCGGAATCCCAGCGGTGAAGCAGCGACGAAGTCGTCGGCACCGTCAGCGCCGGGTGCGAGAGGGGCGTGCAGGCGCGTTGCTGCTGTGGGACGGCAGCTCGCACGAGTGGCTCGAGAAGCGCGGACCAAGGATGTGCCTCGTCGCTGCCATCGACGACGCGACGGGTGAAGTCATGCCGGGTGCGCACTTCGTCTCGGAAGAGTGCGCGGTGGCATACCTGCGAGTGCTGGCCGCCGTCGTTCGGGAGAAGGGAATCCCACTGCGGCTCTACATGGACAGGCACGGCAGCCTGAAACGCAACGACGACAACTGGACGCTGGAGGAAGAGCTCGCTGGGCAGCAGCTTCCGACGCAGGTGGGCCAGGCGCTCGCTGACCTCCACGTTGAAGTCATCTACGCGCTGTCTCCCGAAGCGAAGGGCCGCATCGAGCGCTTGTGGGGGACGCTGCAAGACAGGCTGGTGTCCGAGCTGCGGCTCGAGGGCATCTGCTCGCTGGATGGCGCCAACGAATTCCTCCCCGGCTTCCTGCGCCGTCACAACAGACGGTTCGGCATCAAAGCCGCTGAAGCGCAATCAGCCTGGCGCCGCCCCGCGCCTGGCCTCAACGTCGAGGACATCTGCGCGTTCCGCTACCTCGCTACGGTCAGCAACGACAACGTGGTGAGCATCGACGGAGTGAAGCTGCAGATTCCTCGGCCAGTCGGGGGACGCAGCTTTGCCAAGGCGCTCGTCGACGTCCGCCAACTCCTCGATGGCCGGTGGCGCATTCGCCTCAACGACGCCGTCATCGCGAGCTTCGACGCGGAGGGGCCAGCGCGCGAACTCCGTGCCCGAAAGCGCAAGTCTCGTCCCGCCGCATCACGCGCCTTTCGCGAGGCCGTGCGCACCTTCGAGGCGCCACCAGAGAAGCGTGCGGTCCGTCCGAAACAGCGACGGCCTCATCGTCCCTACAACTTCTGGACGAAGCAGCAGAAGGTCGCCGCAGCCGAGAAGTCGAAGCGCCTGCGAGCCCAGCGACCGCCGTCCTGGTGACCCTCCCCCGGCCCCCTCCCTCTTCCTGCGAACACCTGCGTCGCTGCGACGTCGCTCCGCTCGGCGATGCCTCACGGCATCGTGCCTAACGGCACCCTTCGGGCCTCGCTCGTCGCAGCCATTGCTCGCCGCAAACTCCTCGCCGTCAGCTCAAGGGATGGCTTGCTCGTCGACCGAGCCTCTGCGACAGCGGGCCCACAACTGCGGACATTTTCGCTGGGCCGTTAGCGCGGACATTTTCGCTGGGCCTCAACACACGCGTTGACGAACGCTGGTCGAGGCTGACGGCTGGCGATAGAAGCCGCGCGCATGACAGCTGAGAACGGAACGCACCCGCGCCTCTTCGGCACCGACGGCGTGCGCGGCGTAGCGAACGTCTTCCCCATGACGGCCGAGATGGCGATGCAGCTCGGGCGCGCGCTCGCGTACATCTGCCGCTCGGGCGATCACCGGCACCGCGTCATCATCGGCAAAGACACCCGCCTGTCGGGCTACATGCTCGAGAACGCGCTCGCGGCCGGCATCATGTCGATGGGCGTCGACGTCGATCTGATCGGCCCCATGCCGACTCCGGCGATCGCGAACCTCACGACCTCGATGCGCGCCGACGCGGGTGCCGTGATCTCGGCCTCGCACAACCCGTACGAAGACAACGGCATCAAGTTCTTCGGGCGCGACGGCTACAAGCTGCCCGACGACACCGAGCGGAAGATCGAGACGCTGATCTTCGAGAAGGCGCTCGACTCGCTGCGGCCCACCGCGACGCGCGTCGGTGGTGCCGTTCGTCTCGATGACGCTCGCGGCCGGTACATCGTCTTCCTCAAGAACACCTTCCCGCGGGAGCTCACCCTCGAGGGCCTGCGGCTGGTCGTCGACTGCGCCAATGGAGCCGCCTACCGCGTCGCTCCCGAGGTGCTCGAAGAGCTGGGCGCCGACGTCGTCGCGATCGGCGTGAACCCCGACGGCAAGAACATCAACGCGAAGTGCGGCGCGCTGCACCCCGAGGCGCTCCAGAAGGCGGTGCTCAAGCACAAGGCCCACCTCGGCATCGCGCTCGATGGTGACGCCGATCGCCTCATCGTGGTCGACGAGAAGGGCAAGGTCGTCGACGGCGACGCGATCATGGCGATGTGCACCCAGGAGATGGTCGCCCGCAACGCGCTCAAGAAGAAGACGCTCGTCACCACCGTGATGTCGAACGTCGGGCTCGAGCGGGCGGTCGCGCAGTGGGGCGTGAAGGTGGTTCGCACCAACGTCGGCGATCGCTACGTCGTCGAAGAGATGCGGCGGCACGGCTACGTCTTCGGTGGCGAGCAGTCAGGCCACCTCGTCTTCCTCGATCACGCCACGACTGGAGACGGCACGCTCGCGGCGCTCCAGGTGCTCGCGCTGATGGTGCGATCGCAGCGCCCGGTCAGCGAGTTGACGACGATCTTCTCGCCCGTGCCACAGGTGCTCTTCAACGTGATGGTGAAGGAGAAGCGCGACCTGGCGAACCTGCCCGACGTGGTGAAGACGATCGGGCAGGTCGAGAAGAAGCTCGGAAAAGAAGGGCGGGTGCTCGTTCGTTACTCTGGCACCGAACCCAAGGCGCGCGTGCTGGTCGAAGGCACCGACGCCAAGCGCATCAAGCAGTACGCAGAAGAGATCGGCGCCGCCATCGTGCGCGCGCTGGGCTGACGGAGCGGAATGACGATTCACTTCCGAGACGAAGGGCAGGGCGAGCCGATCGTCCTCATTCACGGGCTGGGCGCCTCGCACCGCGTCTTCGACGGCGTGATCACCGAAGGCGGCGAGAAGCACCGGTTCGTCGCCATCGATCTGCCCCGCAGCGGGCGCTCGCGTCAGTGGGCCGAGAACACGCCCGACGCGATCGCCGAGGCCCTCGAGCCCTTTCTCGTCTCGCGCGGGCTGACGCACTTTCGGCTCTTCGGGCACAGCTTCGGCGGGCTGGTGGCGCTCAGCTACGCCGCGAAGTACCCGCACCGAATCGCGTCCCTCACCGTGGCGAGCGCGCCTGCGCTGGGGCTGCCACCCGAGGCGCGCATGTTCCTCGAGTCGCCGATGGCGCCGTTCTCGACGATGTGGATGACGGCGGCGCCGCTGTGGCGGCCGATGGTGAAGAACTACCTGCGCTGGCTCTGGGGCACGCCGTCAGCGTTCAAGAACGAGACGGTCGAGCACTACCTCGAGTCGCTGCAGGCCGACGGCTTTCTCTCGGGCATGATCGACTCGTTGCGCGCGGTCGGTCGCTACAAGCTGCCCAAGTCGCTGCTCGACGCGGCCGCGTTTCCCAGGCGCGTGGTGTGGGGTGAGCGAGATCCCCTCGTGCCGGTGATTCAGGGCGAGCAGCTGGCCATCGCGCTCGGGGCCGATTTTCGCGTGCTGCCCGACGTGGGGCACTGCGTTCCCGAAGAGAGCCCGCAGGCGCTGCTCGAGTCGATTCGGGCGCACTGACCCGTTGTCACGACAGGCGCAGCTCGGTGGCGCCGATCGCGACTTCGATCGCGCCGTCGGACAGTGGCGACAGCCGGACGGGAAGCTCGAGCCGAAGGAAGATCAGCATCAGCCGATCGACGTCGAGCTCCGCGGTGCCCGCGAGCAGCGCTTCGACCATCGGCTCGGGAAGCTCGAGGCCACGGCCCAGCTTCGTCGTCGGCGATCGCAGGCCCTGAAGCACCCGCTGTGCGTACTCGAGCAGTTCGAGCCGTACGTCGACCCAGGCCTTCGACCCCTGCGGAACACCAACCGTCGCCGCCAGCTCCGAGCTCACGACCCCCATGGCGAACAGGCTACCTGAAAGAGGCGGGGGACCAACACCGGGTGTAGATCCGCTCCATGCAACGACTCGGAGTGAACGTCGACCACGTCGCGACGCTGCGCCAGGCCCGCAAGACCACGTACCCCGACCCCGTCACCGCGGCTGCCATCGCTGAGCTGGCCGGAGCAGGGCAGATCACCATTCACCTGCGCGAAGATCGGCGGCACATTCAGGAGCGCGATCTGAAAGTGCTGCGCGAGACGACGCAGACGATGCTCAACCTCGAGATGGCCGCGACGCAGGAGATGGTGAAGGTCGCCTACGAGTACAAACCCGACCTCGTCACCCTCGTGCCCGAGCGACGGGAGGAGCTGACCACCGAGGGCGGCCTCGACGTCACCTCGCAGAAGGATCTGATCTCGAAGGTCGTGAAGAACCTCAAAGATGGCGACATCGTCGTCTCGCTCTTCATCGACCCCGATCTCGATCAGGTGAAGTCGGCCCACCGGGTGAGCGCCGATCGCATCGAGCTGCACACCGGCCGGTACTGCGAAGCCCACAGCGACAAAGAGAAGCAGCGCGAACTCTCTCGCATCGTCGACGCGGCCAAGGCGGCCACGAAGCTGGGCATGGGCTGCGCGGCGGGCCACGGCCTCAACTACGAGAACGTACGGCCCATCGCGCGCATCGCCGAGATCGACGAGCTGAACATCGGGCACGCGATCGTCGCGCGCGCCGTGCTCGTCGGTTTCGATCGCGCCGTTCGCGAGATGGTGGAGTTGCTGAGGAACCCGTGAAGCGCGCGCTCACCGCTCAGGAGATGCGCCGGGTCGATGCTGCCGCGGCGGATCACGGCATGCCGAACTCGGTGTTGATGGAGAACGCTGGCGCCGCGCTCGCGAAGACCGCGCTCTCGATGTCGGCCCCCCAGGGGCGCTTCGTCATTCTGTGCGGCACGGGGAACAACGGCGCAGATGGCTTCGTCGCCGCGCGCCACCTGTCGATCGCTGGACGAACGGTCTTCATCGAGCTGCTGGGAGAACTCTCGTCCCTTCAGGGAGATTCGGCCCGCAACGCGCGTGCGCTCACCGCGTCGGGGCTTATCTTCGCTCCCATCGCTGACGACCTGCCGATCGGCGCCGGCGACGTCGTCATCGACGCGATCTTCGGCACCGGCCTTTCCCGAGCGCCCGAAGGAAAGTTCGCCGACGCCATTGGCCGCATCTCGGTGTGGCGCGCGGCTGGCGCGAAGGTCGTCTCGGCCGATCTCCCCTCGGGCCTCAGCAGCGACACCGGCCTGCCATTCGCGCCCTGCGTGACGGCAGACGCGACGACCGCGTTCGGCTTCTTGAAGCTCGGCCAGACCATCGAACCAGGAGCTCAGCGCTCGGGCTGCATCGAGCTCGTCGACATCGGCATTCCCCGCGCGGCGCAGACCGTGCTGCCGAGCCAGGGCACGTTCCTCATCGAAGAGTCAGACGTGAAGAACCGGCTGCCCGCCCGGCGCGCCGAGTCGCACAAGGGCACCTTCGGCCACGTCCTCGTCATCGCTGGCAGCTGGGGCAAGACGGGAGCGGCAGCCCTGGTGGCGAAGGCGGCACTCCGCAGTGGAGCGGGCCTCGTGACGGTCGCGACCCGGCCCGAGTGTCTGCAGCCGATCATGCAGCACGCTCCCGAGATCATGGGCGTCGAGCTGGTGAGTGAAGGCGCGCTCGGCCTCGGCGACTTCAACTCCATTCTCGAAGCGGCAGACGGGAAGCAGGCCGTCGTGATCGGCCCCGGCATCGACCGGGGTGACGAGACGGTGCGCCTGCTCGGCTCGTTGCTCGAAGAGCTGACGATTCCCTGCGTGCTCGACGCCGATGCGCTCAACGCGATCGCCACGAACCCGTCGGTGCTCGACAAGGCCAAGGGCGAGATCCTGCTCACGCCGCACCCGGGCGAGATGGGGCGGCTCATCGGCAAGAGCGCAGCCGAGGTGAACGCCGATCGCGTGGGCATCGCACGCACCTTCGCGACCCAACACTCGGTCGTGCTGCTGCTGAAGGGCGCTCGCACGGTGATCTCTCGTCACGACGGCGCCGTGTTCATCAACCCGACCGGCAACGCAGGCATGGCCACGGCCGGAAGCGGTGACGTACTGGCAGGCCTCACCGGCGCGCTGCTGGCGCAGGGCCTGTCGACCGAAGACGCGGCCCTGGTCGGCGCATGCGCCCACGGCGCGGCGGGTGACGTCGCCGCCTCGAAGCGCGGTCAGCTCGGCCTCATCGCCTCCGATTTGATCGATCACCTCGGCGACGTGTGGACCCGGTGGAACCGCTGAGCCGAACCATCACGACGACGTCGCCCGACGAGACGTTCTCACTCGGCGAACGGCTGGGGCGTGTGCTCGAGCCGCACGATTTCGTCGGTTTGGATGGACAGCTCGGGGCAGGGAAGACGCTGTTCTCGCGCGGCGTGGCGAGCGGCGCAGGCGTGCCACTCGAAGACGTCTCGAGCCCGACGTATTCGATCGTGCAGACGTACATGGGGCGGCTGACGCTGCATCACGCCGATCTGTACCGGCTCGCCACCGAGGCCGATCTCTTCGCGACGGGCTATTTCGATCTGCTCGAGTCTGACGGCGCGATGCTCGTCGAGTGGGTTTCCCAGGTGCCGGGCGCGCTCCCAGATGATGCCTTGAGCCTGCGCCTCGAGGTGCCGTCGCCTGACGCCCGACGCTTCGAGATCACGGCGCGTGGAGAACGCTCGCAGGCGCTGCTCTTTCGCTGGCTCGGCCCCTGACGATTGCTGATGCGCTGGTCGCGGCGTGGCGCTACTTGCCGCGCCCATGAGCGCTTCGAACCCCTTCAACCCGGCGCGGTGGCGTGAAGTCGAAGGCCACGCGTTCAAGGACATCACCTTTCACCGCGCGATCGATCAGGGCACCGTTCGCATCGCCTTCAACCGGCCGGAGGTCCGCAACGCGTTTCGGCCACGCACGGTCGACGAGTTGTTCCGCGCGCTCGACGCGACGCGCTTCATGACTGACGTGGGCGTGGTGCTCATCACCGGCAACGGCCCCTCGAAGAAGGACGGCGGCTGGGCGTTCTGCTCGGGCGGCGATCAGCGCATTCGCGGCAAGGACGGCTACAAGTACGAGGAGGGCGACAAGTCGATTGATCCCGCCGGGCTTGGGCGTCTGCACATTCTCGAGGTGCAGCGACAGATTCGGTTCCTGCCCAAGGTCGTGATCGCCGTGGTCCCCGGTTGGGCAGTCGGCGGCGGCCACAGCCTGCACGTCGTCTGCGACATGACGATCGCGAGCAAGGAGCACGCAGTCTTCAAACAGACCGACGCCGACGTCGCGAGCTTCGACTCGGGCTACGGCTCGGCGCTGCTGGCGCGGCAGATCGGCCAGAAGCGGGCGCGTGAGATCTTCTTCGTCGGCGCGAACTACTCGGCCGACGAGGCGTTCCAGATGGGCATGGTGAACCTCGTCGTGCCGCACGCGAAGCTCGAAGACGCGGCGCTCGACTGGGCGGCCGAGATCAACACGAAGAGCCCGACCGCCATCAAGATGCTCAAGTACGGCTTCAACCTGCCCGATGAAGGGCTGGTTGGTCAGCAACTCTTCGCTGGAGAGACCACGCGGCTCGCGTACGGCACCGAAGAGGCGGCTGAGGGCCGTGACGCCTTCGTTCAGAAGCGAAAGCGCAACTTCAAGAAGTTCCCGTGGTCGTACTGAGGAACTTCACCAGCGCCGCGTTCACTTCGTCGGGCCGCTCGCTCTGAACGAAGTGGCCGGCGCCTTCGATCGGCACGATCTTCAGCTTCGGCGCGAACGTCTCGGTGCCGGGAATCAGCACGTCGTAGTCGAGCGCGGGATCGCCCTTGCCCCAGATGAGGGTCGTCTCGCACGTGATGGGTGGGTACTTCGGCGCCGAGAAGGGGTGCCTGAAGCCGTCACGAATCGCCGCGCGGTACCACCCGAGCATTCCTGACGCCGCTCCCGGTCGCTGAATCGCGTCTTGAAAGGGGCGCACGTCGTCGTCGGTCCAGTGGGCGCGATCGACGGACGAGGCTCGAAGCGTTCGCGGCATCAGCGCTGCGTCGTCCTTCGTCAGGAAGTACTCGGGCAGGAACGGCAGCTGAAAGAAGAACATGTACCAGGAGCGCTTGACCTGCGCCCACGACGCCTTGTTCAGCAGCGCCTTTCGCATCACCGCCGGGTGCGGGCAGTTCAGCACGGAGACCCGCTCGACGAACTCGCGGCGCTTCGAGGCGAGATGCCAGGCCACGCCGCCTCCCCAATCGTGCCCGACGATCTTCACCGCCTGCCGGCCAGCGACAGCTTCGATCAGATGGCAGATGTCGTCGGCGAGGGTGTCGAGATCGTATGGGCCGTGCTTGTCGGTTTCTCCGTAGCCGCGCTGATCGGGCGCGATGACCCGGAAGCCGGCAGAGGCCAGCGCGTCGAGTTGATATCGCCACGACCACCACATCTCGGGGAATCCGTGGAGCAGGACGACGATCGGGCCCTCGCCCTTCTCGACGTAGTGCATGCGCAGCTTCGGCAGCTGCACGAAGTGGTGCGTGACGGACAGGTCGGACGGCTTCATGGCGTTGCGTGACGACGACGGCGGGCGAGCAGCAGCGCAGCGGCGAAGAGCCAGAGCGGAGAGGGCATCGCCGTACAGCCGCAACCACCAGGGTCGTTCGGAGTGCCAGTGCCAGCGTCGACGGTCATGCCCGCATCAGCTCGGACGCCCGAGTCTGTCAGACCGGCGTCAGTGGTCGGACCGGCGTCAGTGGTCGGACCGGCGTCAGTGGTCGGCCCGGCATCGGAGGTCGGCCCAGCGTCGGAGGTCGGCCCAGCGTCGGAGGTCGGCCCAGCGTCGGAGGTCGGCCCAGCGT
>JBEOKA010000287.1:0-33281 GCA_040275325.1 Myxococcaceae bacterium
CGCGATCTGCCTGGGAACACCATCGCCGTTCCCAATGGCTCGCGCGGCTCGTTCTGGACCATCGGCGTCGCGCTCACGTTCCGCGCAGGCGATTGACCGCTGCTGGGCGGAAAATCACGTCGAAATTCACAGCTCGATGTGAAGTCGCGTGACAGCGCTCTCGAAAAACGAGGTGCGCGCTCCGAGGACAATGAAGGTGTCCTGTCGCTTCGGAGAACGAACATGCTCAACGTTGGCTCGCGTGGTTCCGATGTCACCCGGCTGCAGCAGACGCTCGCTTCGCGTGGGTTCAACCCCGGCGGCGCAGATGGCGTCTTCGGACCGCGCACGAAGGCGGCGGTGCAGGCCTTTCAGCGTGCGCGCGGCCTCGGGGTCGATGGCGTCGTCGGGCCGAACACCAGCCGGTCGCTCTTCGGCTCGTCTGATCGCAAGTACTACGACGGCGTGAGCGACTTCGCGCCGGGTGGCACCAACCCCGGCGGCATTCGCGCAGGCGGAGGCTGGGGCGGCTCGCAGGGCGTCTCTGATCGCGCCACCTCGATCGCCCGCAGCATGGGCATTCCCGTCACCAGCACCAAGCGCGACCTCGCGGCGACCCGGCGCGTGGGCTCGAACACGGGCTCCGATCACTACACGGGCAACACCAACGCCTACGCGGTCGACTACGGCGTCAGTGGCGCGCGCGGTACCGAGCTCGCCCGCCGCATCGCCGACGCGTACGGCATTCCGCGCTCGAACATCGGCACGTACAACCGGCACACCATCAACGTGAACGGCCAGCGCTACTCGGTGCAGCTGCTGTGGCAGGTGGCCGGCCACTACGACCACGTTCACGTGGGCATTCGCCGCGCCTGATCAGTCGGGCTTGAGCCCGTGCTTGCGCATCAGGCGGTAGAGCGAGACGCGATCGACGTCAGCCTCGACGGCCGCCTGTGACACCTTGCCGCCGTGCCGCTCGAGCAGGGCCGTCAGGTACTCCTGCTCGAAGCGCTCGACCGCCTTCTTGCGGGCCTCGACCAGCGGCCCCCGCGTGAAGTCGGCGCCCGCGCCCGGGTTCGTCACCACCTCGCTGCGACCCGGCGCTTCGGGCGTCTCGAACACGACGCACCGCTCGAGGTGGTTTCTCAGCTCACGCACGTTGCCGGGCCAGGCCGCCTGCTGCAGCTGCGCGATGAACGCAGGCGCGAACAACGCCGGGTGCGAGCGCTCGGTGACGCCCAGGTCCTTCAACAGCGCCTTCGCGATGTCGGGCAGATCGTCGGCGTGGTCGCGCAGCGAGGGCAGGGTGACGCGCACGACGGCCAGGCGGAAGTAGAGATCGGAGCGGAACGTGCCGGCGTTCACGTTCGCGCGAAGATCGCGGTGCGTGGCGGCGACGATGCGCACGTCGACCTTCTCCCACTGGTTCTGGCCCAGCCGGCGCACGACGCGATCTTCGAGCACGCGCAAGAGCCGCGGCTGCAGCTCGAGCGGCAGCTCGCCGATCTCATCGAGGAAGACCGTGCCGCCCTTCGCCTCTTCGAAGACGCCGAGCCGCTTCGAGGTCGCGCCGGTGAACGCGCCCTTCTCGTGACCGAACAGCTCTGCCTCGAGCAGTGAAGGCGGCAACGCGCCGCAGTCGACGACGAGAAACGGTCCGTCTCTGCGCGCGCCCGCCGAGTGCAGCGCCTGCGCCGCGCGTGACTTGCCCGTGCCGGTCTCTCCTTCGAGCAGCACGGTCGCGTCGGTCTTCGCCGCCTTCTCGAGCATCATGAAGGCCTGCCGCATCGACGGGTGGTTGCCGCGCAGGGGGCCGAAGGTGGGCTCCTGGCTGACGGGCAGGGCGCTCACCTTCTCGTCGAGCTCGAACCGCAGCTTCGAGTTGCCGACGCCGAGCACCGAGCCGTGCTTGAGGTACGCCTCTTTGATGCGCACGCCGTCGATGAAGGTGCCGTTGGTGCTGCCGAGATCCTTCACGAGCGCCCGCTGGCCCTCGATCAGCACCTCGCAGTGGAAGCGCGAGACGGTGGCGTCGGCGAGCTGCACCTCGGCGCCGGCGTGCGCGCCAACCTGACAGCGGCCGAGCAGGCACTCGGACTCGGCGCCCGTCACGTCGTTGATGAGGCGAAACCGGCGCACCGTCGGCGCGAGCTGGTACCCCGACGGCGGCACCACTCGAATCGTCTCCTCTGCGGGCCCTGCGAGGGGGTCGTGCTCGGCCATGCCCCGTTCCTCCCACGGCACGGCCCGCGACGGCAACGTGTGTGTCCCGCCGCGCAGGGCTGACGAGTCATCAAGAGAACGTCGTTCTTTCTTCGGAGATCACCATGTCAGTTCGAATCGGAGCGCGCGGAACCCCGGTCACCCAGATTCAGGAGAGCTTGAACTCGCACGGCGCCTCGGGCCTCGGGGTCGATGGGCGGTTTGGTCGTGACACGCGCGCAGCGGTCATTGCGTTTCAGCGGTCGCACGGTCTGACTCCCGATGGTGTCGTCGGGCCTCGCACGGCCGCCGCGTTGGGGCTGTCGGGTGATGCCTTCGAGCCTGCGCGCCCCGCTGCGCCGGGTGGCCGCACGGCGCCGTCGGGTGGAGCCACGCCGACGCCCGGTGGTCCTTCGTCGGCCGATGCTCCGCCTGCGTACCGCCCGCCGCCCGCTGACGCGCACCCGTACGATCGCATGTCGTCGATGAACGAGCAGATGGCCGATCGCCTCGCCTGGTATCGCGATCACGGTCGCGCAGTTCCTCCCGCCGAGCTCGCTGCGGCACGACGCCTCGACGAGATGAATGGCGGCATGGTGTTGCCGCTCGCGACGGGCGATCTGGGCCTGTCGGTCAATCGGCTCGCGGTGTCGAGCGGGCGACTTCACGACGAGGTCGCGCGCGCACACTGAAGTCGTTGGAAGGGGCGAGGGAGCGAAGTAAGCGCGGCTCCATGCTCCTCAAGGACAAGAAGCTGCTGATCACCGGCGTGCTGACGCCCCAGTCCATCGCGTACGGCGTGGCCGAGCTGGCCATCAAAGAAGGCGCCGAGGTGATGCTCACCTCGTTCGGGCGGCCCATGTCGCTCACGCAGCGCACCGCGAAGAAGCTGGGCGCGACGCCGCCCGAGGTGCTCGAGCTCGACGTCACCAACCCCGAGCACTTTCCGAAGCTGACCGAGGCGCTCAAGGCGAAGTGGGGCCGTGTCGACGGCGTGCTCCACGCGATCGCGTACGCGCCCGAAGACGCGCTGGGCGGCAAGTTCCTCACCACGCCGTGGGAGTCGGTGCAGCAGGCCTTTCGCGTGTCGACCTTCTCGCTGAAGGAGCTCTCGGCGGCGGTGGCTCCGTTGATGACGAACGGCGGCAGCATCGTCACGCTCGACTTCGACAACTCGACGCAGGCCTGGCCGCTCTACGACTGGATGGGCGTGTGCAAGGCGGGGCTGCTGGCGACGGTGCGGTACCTCGCGCGCGATCTCGGGCCCAAAGGCATTCGGGTGAACGCGCTCGCGGCAGGTCCCATCGCGACGATCGCGGCGAAGGGCATTCCCGGCTTCAAGCACCTCGAGAACAAGTGGGGCGCGCAGGCTCCGCTGGGGTGGGACGCGCGCAGCGACGCGGCCAGTGACGCCGTCGCGCGAACCGCGTGCGCGATGTTGTCCGACTGGATGCCGAAGACGACGGGCGAGCAGATTCGCGTCGACGGTGGCTTCCACGCGCTGGGCGCCGAGCCGGTGACGCTGCCGCTCGTCGAGACGCCGCCTGCCGCGCCGACGACCTGATCAGCGCTTCGTCCACGTGCAGCGAAACTCGTGAAACGCGTCGCCCCGTGAGGTGCACGCGCTCTCGGTCGCGTCGTCACTCACGTCGACCCCGAGCGCGTTCATCGTCGAGATCATCCACCCCTCCATCAGGCGGCAGTGCTGCGGCGCCATGGCCTCGAAGCCGGTGATGCGCAGCACGGTGTTGGTGGGCGCCCAGGCGACGGCCTCCATCGTTCCTGCGTGCTCGTAGTAGCCGGCCCAGACCTTCGAGCAGCTGCGAATGAGGCGCTCGGTGCTGGCGATGGCCAGGTAGACCTTGAACACGGTGTTGATGTCGCGCTGGCCTGACGCGGTGCCGAGCTTCCTGAAGTAGTCGGCGCGGCCTTCGCCGAACGCGGCCTCGAGACCGGTGAGCACGCCGACGTAGGCGTCGTAGGGGTACCAGTGGGCGTGCAGGATTCGTGAGGCGAGCACGGTCTGGGTCGACGGGGGCATGTGCTTCGCCGCGACGGCCTTGAAGGCGCCGGCGCCGTGCGTCTCGTTGACGTGACGAATGAGCCCGAGAAAGGCGCGACCACTGGCTCGGGGAGCGTTCATGCGCGCGCTCCTATCGCTTCCGCGAGATCGTGGGGAATTCTCGAGCGGCGTGCTCCCACGACTTTCGGTGCGGTCGTGCGTGACCTACTTGCGCGGCTTCCTGGCCGGCTTCGCAGCTGCTCCGGCGTCAGGCGCTTCGACGACGCCAGCATCGACGACCGGCATCGGCAGGCCATGCCCTGGCGCGATCAGCTTCGGCAGGTACTTCTCGAGATCGAAGTGCGGCGAGTTCTCGCGGTCGTGACACGTCACGCAGGTCGTCGCGTCTTTCGGGACGAAGATGGTCGTCTTCATCGGCAGGCTCAGGTGCGAGCTGCCCGGCCCGTGACACGATTCACAGCCGACCTGGGTTCTGCCCTCGACCTGATCGAGCCGGCACACGCCGCCGCGCTCTTTCCAGCCCGTGAGGTGACACGCCACGCAGTCGAGGTGGTTGTTCTTTCCCTCGGCGACCAGCACGTCGTGCGCCTTCGCGTGCTTCGTCTGCTTCCACGCGTCGAACGCTGCGGGGTGGCAGGCGCGGCAGAGCTCAGTGCCGACGTACGAGGGCTTTCCAGGTTCAGGCGCTTCGCACTCGACGCCGTGCTCCTTCGCCCAGGCGAGGTTCGCTTCTCCGACGTCGCGGTCGTAGGCCTTCAGCAGCTCGGTCGCTGCAGGCAGCTTCTCGAACGAGGTCTCGAGCGGCACGATGCGCGCCGACGCCGCGCTGCCGGTCGTCGGAACGGGCACCTGTTCTGACGCCAGCGCTTCACGCCGCGCGATCACCTCTTCGAGCTTTGCCTTCTTGAGCGCCTTCAGCTCGTCGCCGAGCGACGGGTCGTTCACCTGCGCGCGGAGCAGCTCGATGCGTTGCCCGAGCGCCTCGACCTCACGCTGCGTCTCGCTTGGGCTCTTCAGCCACTGCACGTTGCCGCCGCGACGCAGGAACAGGTCGACGCGGAGCAGGGAGCGCCCCTTGCTCTGCAGCTGCACGACCGGCACGCGCGTCATCACCAGGCGGTTCGACTCGGTCGAGATCGCGTCACGCCCGCGGGTCGCGAGCAGCAGGTCGAGCTCGAGCCCTTCACGTTGAGAGAAGCGCAGCGCTTCGTCGACCGGCCCTTCGAAGAGCCCCACGATGACGCCCGCCTTCGCCGCCCGCGCCTGCGCCGCCAGGGTGAACAACGTGTCGCCGTTCGCCGAGCTGATCACCACGACCTGGTGACCTGCGAGCTCGAAGGACTTCATGGTGTCTGATGGAAGCGCTGGCAGCGCGAGCGAGGTACGGAACCCGGCGCCACGCGCGTCATCGAGCGGTCCGTTCACCTTCGCGCCCAGCCCCATCAACGTCATCGCCTGGCCGAGCGTCCTGGCCTTGCGCTCCTGCTGCAGGACGGCGTCGGGCGCGATCGTCGCAGTGCCGAAGAGGGCATTGCCCGTGTCGAGGAGCAGCACCGGCTTGCCGCTCTTGCGCGCCTCGGCGACCTGAAACGCCGCGCGATCGATGCCGCCGCGCATGCTCTCGGAGCACCCGCACGGGCCGAGGTAGCCCTCGAGCTCGGAGGTGAAGAAGAGCGTCGCTTCCGTCGCGGGGCCAGCGGGAGGCTCGGGGCGCACGTCACGGTTGCACGACAACACCAGCATCGCGGCGACCGTCAGCAACCTCATCACGTCACCAGATGATGCTCTCGACCAGCTCATCGACCTTCTCGCCGAGCGCGTCGAGGCCGTGCGCTTTCGAGAGGAACCCATCGGCGCCGACCTGCTGCGCCAGCTCGGCCAGCTCGTCGTCGTTCAGCGAGCTGAACAGCACGATGGGGATGTCTTGCGTCTGGTACTCGTTCTTCAGCGTGCGGCAGATGTCGGTGCCGCGCGCCTCGGGCATGTGAATGTCGGTGAGGATGAGGTCGGGCTTGAAGTCCTTCAGCATTCGCTCGAACTCGACGAGCGTGGTCGTCGCCTGAACGTCGTAGCCGCGCTGCTCGAGCACGGCCTTCTCCATCTGGAGCGTGATCTCACTGTCGTCGATCAGCAGGATGCGCTTGGCGGCCACGGGGTGGGTCCCATAGCACCGATCGACAGGGGGCCCAAACCATGTCAATGCAACTGGCGTGACGTCTCCAGTCTCCTCAGTGTCATTCCACGATCTCGGGCTCAACGAGTCGCTGGTCTCCGCCGTGACCTCCCTCGGGTACACGGCGCCCACGCCCGTTCAGGCGGCGTGCATTCCTCCGTTGCTCGAAGGCCGCGACGTGCTCGGCCTCGCGGCAACCGGTACCGGCAAGACGGCGGCGTTCGCGTTGCCGATGGCTCAGCGGCTCGAGCCCGGCGCCAACAAGCCCGGTCAGGTGCAGGGCCTGGTGCTCGCGCCCACCCGTGAGCTCGCGCTGCAGGTGAGCGAAGCCATCAAGAAGTACGGCAGCGGCCGCAAGATCTCGGTGCTGACGGTGTACGGCGGCGCTGACATCGGCGCGCAGATGAAGTCGCTGCGTCGTGGCGTCGACGTGGTGGTGGCGACCCCGGGCCGCGCGCTCGATCACCTTCGCCGCAAGTCGATGGATCTCTCGAAGGTGAAGATGGTCGTGCTCGACGAGGCCGACGAGATGCTCGATCTCGGCTTCGCGGAAGATCTCGAGGCCATCCTCTCCGAGCTGCCTGAGAAGAGGCAGACCGCGCTCTTCTCGGCCACGCTCGCGCCGCGCATCGCCACGCTCGGAGAGAAGCACCTCAAAGATCCCGTGCGCGTGCGCCTCGAGCGCAGCAAGGGCGACGACGCCGGCAAGCCCCGCATCGAGCAGCGCGGCTACATCGTCACGTTCCCGCAGAAGGCCGTGGCCCTCAAACGCGTGCTCGAGCTCGACAAGCCAGAGAGCGCCATCATCTTCTGCCGCACCCGTGAAGACGTCGAAGGCCTTGGCCAGACGCTCGAGCGCAACGGCCACTCGGTCGCCACGCTGCACGGTGGCCTCTCGCAAGACGCGCGCGATCGCGTGATGAAGCGGTTCAAGAACAAGCAGGTGGCGCTGCTGGTCGCGACCGACGTCGCCGCGCGTGGCCTCGACGTCGATCACGTCTCGCACGTGGTGAACGTCGACCTGCCGCACACGGTCGACACGTATGTGCACCGCATCGGCCGCACCGGCCGCGCGGGCCGCTCTGGCACCGCCATCTCGTTCGTGCTGCCCAAGGAGCGCTTCATCATCTCGCGCCTCGAGCAGGCGACGCAGAGCAAGCTCACGCTGCTGCCCGTGCCGACGATGGACTCGCTGCGAGAGCACCGCGTCACCCAGCTCGAGCAGGTCGTCAACGCGGCGCTCGGCAAGAAGCGCGCGCTCGACGCAGCCCGCGCGGTCGTCGCGAAGCTGACCACCGAGAATGCCATCGAGGATCTCGCCGCCGCTGCCCTCGTGGCGCTGTCGGAGGCGCTGCACCCGCCCTCTGAAGACGACGAGATCGAGATCCCCGCGCACGGCCCGAAGAAGGACAGCCGCACGCCCTTCACGAAGGAGCGCCCGTCGCGCTTCGAGGCCCGCCCCGAGCGCAGCGAGCGACCAGCCCGTTTCGAACGCCCAGAGCGCCCTGAGCGCCACGAACGCGCGGAGCGTCCAACCCGTCACGACGCGGCAGAACGTCCGGCCCGCGCCTCGGCGCCGCGGACTCCGAAGGCTTCGGCGGCGTCCGACGACGCTCCGAAGGCCAGCGCTCCCAGGACGCCGCGCGTGAGCGCGCCCCGCACTGAACGCCCAGCGCGAACGGACTCGAAGTTCGTCGAGCGCGCCACCCGGTTCGGCGATCGTCCCGAGCGGCCCGCACGCTTCGGCGCCGACCGCCCGCAGCGGTTCCCCGGTGGTGGAGACGCGCGCCCCGAGAAGGCCGCTCCGAAGGCTCCAGTTCGCACCTCGGGCGCCGCCATGGCGCGCCTCTTCTTCAGCATCGGCAAGGCCGCCGGCATTCGCCCGCAGGATCTCGTCGGCGCCATCGCGAACGAGGCCGGCATCGAGTCGAAGCAGATCGGCGCCATCGCCATCGGTGACCGTCACTCCTTCGTCGAGGTCGCCACCGACGTCGCCGATCAGGTCATCGCCACCATGCGCGAGTCGAAGATTCGCGGCCGCGCGGTGCACGTCGACCACGATCGTTCGTTCTCGCGCTGACCGAAGGCCGCTCCCCCGTCTGGGCGGGTCGTGAACACCGTGACGATGCAGTCGTCACTCGCCTTGACGCGTCATTCCGCCGGGGTCTATGCGGCGTCAGCTTTCGCCGCGCTCATTTCAAGGGGTTGTCCACATGCGCAGGTCCATCGTCGTTCTCTTCTCTGCCGCGCTCGTCTCGAGCGTCGCCCACGCCGACGTGAAGCTCGGCTACGTCGATCTGCAGCGCGCGCTGCTCGAGGTCTCTGAAGGCCAGGTCGCCAAGTCGAAGCTGAAGGCCGAGATGGACAAGAAGAAGGCCGAGCTCGACGGCGAGCAGGCCAAGCTCACCGATGACAAGGCCGTGCTCGACAAGCAGGGCGCGATGATGAGCGAAGAGGTGCGCACCCAGAAGTTCACCGAGTGGCAGAAGCGCCTCTACGAGGTGATGCAGAAGGCCCAGAAGGTTCAGGTCGATCTGCAGGACAAGGAGCGCTCCGAGCTCAAGAAGATCTTCGAGAAGATGGACCCGATCATCGCCGCCATCGCGCAGCGTGAGGGCCTGACCATGGTGTTCGAGAAGACCGACTCGGGCCTCGTCTACGCGCCGCCCAGCCTCGATCTCACCAACGAGCTCGTGCGCACCTACAACGAGAAGTTCCCCGCGAAGCTCTCGGGTGGCACCAAGGCGGCAGCGGCGCCGAAGCCTGGCCCCGTCGCGGCACCGGTCGCTCCGAAAGACGCGCCGAAGCAGTGACGGCCGTCGAGCGACAGTCCGAGTCGGGCGAAGCCCGTCGTCTCTCAGAGCTCGCGGCCCTCGTCTCTGGCGAGGTGCTGGGTGATGCGTCGACGCTCATCTCGGGCGTCGCCGGGCTCGAGCAGGCGAAGGCGGGCCAGCTCTCGTTCTACGGGAACCAGAAGTACAAGAAGCAGCTCGGCGCGTCGGCCGCGACGGCCGTGCTGGTGCCGCGCGACAACGAGCCATCTGATCGCGGCGTCGTCTACGTGCGCGTCGACAACCCGCACCTCGCGTTCGCGCGCATCGCCCAGGAGTTCGCGCCGAAGCGCACGTTCGTCGCTGGCGTCGCGAAGGGCGCACACGTCGACGCGACGGCCGTCGTTGAGGCCACCGCCACCGTCATGGCCGGCGCGACCATCGCCTCGGGCGCCCGCATCGGTGCCCGCTCGGTCATCGGCCCCGGCTGCTACGTCGGCGAGCGCGCGCGCATCGGTGACGACACCACGCTCGTCGCCAACGTCTCGGTTATGGAGGAGTGCGTCGTCGGTTCGCGCTGCCTCTTCCACTCCGGCGTCGTCATCGGCGCAGATGGCTTCGGCTTCGCGTTCGACCCGTCGGTGCCCGCCCACATCAAGATTCCGCAGACGGGCATCGTGCGCATCGAAGACGACGTCGAGATCGGCGCCAACAGCTGCGTCGATCGCGCCACGACTGGCGAGACCGTCGTTGGCCACGGCAGCAAGATCGACAACCTCGTGCAGGTCGGCCACAACAGCGTCATCGGGCCGATGAGCATTCTCTGCGCGCAGGTCGGGCTGTCGGGTTCGACCGAGCTCGGCACCGGCGTCGTGCTGGCAGGGCAGGTGGGCGTCGCAGGCCACCTGCGCATCGGCGATCTCGCGAAGGTGGGGGCGCAGGCCGGCGTCATGAGCGACGTCGACGACGGCGCGACGGTGCTGGGGGCTCCGCAGATGCCCGCGAAGGACTTCATGCGCTCGACGGCCATCTTCATGCGGCTGCCCGAGCTGTCGAAGCAGCTCAGAGAACTTCAACGTCGGCTCGAGGCGCTCGAGCAGGAGACGAACAAGCCATGATGGACATCACCGAGATTCGAAAGCTGCTGCCCCACCGCTACCCGTTCCTGCTCGTCGATCGCGTCGTCGAGATCGAGCCCGAGAAGAAGCTCGTCGGCTTCAAGAACGTCACGGCGAACGAGGAGTTCTTCAACGGCCACTTCCCCGGCCACCCGGTGATGCCGGGCGTGCTCATTCTCGAGGCGCTCGCCCAGGCCTGCGCGCTGCTCGCGTACAAGAGCGCCGCGATGGACCCGAAGGACTACGTCGTCTACCTGATGTCGATCGACGGCGCGAAGTTCCGCAAGCCCGTCGTGCCGGGCGATCGCCTCACGCTCACCGCCGAGGTCATTCGTCACAAGGCCAGCGTGTGGAAGCAGCGCGGCGTGGCCACCGTCGATGGGCAGGTTGTCGCTGAGGCCGAGTTCCTGGCGACCGTCGTCAAGGCGAACGAGGCGGCCGCCACCGAGGCGAAGCCGTGAGCGTTCACGCCACCGCGATCGTCCACCCCGACGCGAAGCTGCACGAGAGCGTCGAGGTCGGGCCCTACGCCATCATCGGGCCGAAGGTGAAGATTGGCGCCGGCACCACGGTCGGCTCGCACGCCGTCATCGAGGGCGACACCACCATCGGCGAGCGGAACCGCATCTTCCACCACGCGTCGGTCGGCGCCGTGCCGCAGGATCTCAAGTACGCCGGAGAGCCCACGCGGCTCGTCATCGGCGACGAGAACATGATTCGCGAGTTCACCACGCTGAACATCGGCACGGCCGGTGGCGGTGGGCTCACGAAGATCGGCAGCAAGAACCTGTTCATGGCCTACAGCCACGTGGCGCACGACTGCACCGTCGCCAACGGCTGCGTGCTGGCCAACAGCGTCGCGCTCGCAGGCCACGTCGACGTCGCCGACTTCGTCATTCTCGGCGGGCTCTCGGCGGTGCATCAGTTCACCCGCATCGGCAAACACGCCTTCATCGCCGGCGGCTCGATGGTCGCGATGGACGTGCCTCCGTACTGCACCGCGCAGGGCGATCGCGCCGAGCTCGCCGGCCTCAACACCGTCGGCCTCTCGCGCCACGGCATGACCGACGAACAGATCGGCCGCATCAAAGACGCGTACCGCATTCTCTTCCGCTCGAAGCTCGGGCTGAACGAGGCGATGTCGCGGCTGAAGGCCGAGCACGGCGGGCATTCGGAGATCGAGCACCTGCTCGAGTTCATCGCGTCGTCGAAGCGCGGCATCACGCGCTGAACGTTCATGGGCGCGATCGGCCTCATCGCCGGCAACGGGCGCTTCCCCACCATCTTCGCGCAGGCGGCGAAGGCGCAGGGGCTGGCCGTTCACGCGGTCGCGCACGAGCTCGAGGCTGATCCCTCGCTCTCGCAGCACGTCGACTCGCTCACCTGGGTCAAGGTCGGGCAGGTCGACGGCATCATCAAGGGGTTCAAGGCGCACGGCGTGTCGCAGGCGGTGATGGCTGGCGGCATCGGGCGCATTCGCAGCTTCACGCAGGCGAGGCCCGATCTCGGCGCGCTCAAAGTGGCCGCGTCCCTGCGCAGCATGCGCGACGACGAGATGCTGCGCGGCGTGGCCGACTACTTCGAGAAACACGGCGTGCGCATCGTCGCGCCGACCGACTTCGTGCCTGACGTGCTCGCGGCCTCGGGTCACCTGGCGGGTCCAGTCGCCTCCGAGGCCCAGCTCAGAGACGCCGCCGTCGCGCTCGAGGTCGCAGAAGCGCTGGGCCGCGTCGACGTCGGCCAGACGGTGATGGTGAAAGACGGCGCGGTGCTCGCGGTCGAGGCCGTCGAAGGCACCGACGAGGCGATTCGGCGCGGCGGCAGGTACGGAGGGAAGGGCGCGGTCGTGGTGAAGCGCTCCAAGCCCGGTCAGGATCTGCGCTTCGACCTGCCAGCCATCGGCCCTCAGACGCTCGAGGTCATGCGTGAGGTCGGCGCCTCACTGCTCGTCGTCGAGGCCGGCAAGACGGTGCTGCTCGACAAGGCACAGCTCTTCAAGTGGGCCGAGCGCCTGCGCATCACCGTGCTCGGAAGGTGACGCCAGTCTCGCCTAGGCTCCAGGAGCCCATGGCTGCCGCGCGTCCCCAGGCCTCCGCGCCCTTCGTCAACCGCGAGCTGAACGGTGAGCAGCTGCTCGACGAATTGTCCGAGCTTCGCAACGCGCAGATCGCCCAGAAGCACCTCGAAGATCTCGCCCGCGCGCTGCACGAGCTCGAAGGTCGGCGTGTCGCCGAGGCCGTCGTTCAGCTGAAGCAGCTGGCGAGCAACCGGTTCGCTGGCCAACCCGCCATCGCGTCATTGCTGGTGCGCTGGTCGACGAAGCTCAAGAGCGAGGTCGACGTCGGCCTGCTCGTCGGTCACCTCGAGCGGCTCGCGCTCGTCTCGGCGTTGCTGGGAGCGTTTCGTCGCGGCGCCGATCGCCTCCCGAAGGGTGGGCGCGCGTGACGGTGCCCGACGAGGTGCAGGCCGTGCTCGACGGCTGGTCGCCCCGCGGCCGGAAGATCTTCAAGGAGCTGATGGAGGACGCCTCGTCGGAGCTGCAGCAGGAGCTGGTGCAGCGCGCGATCCTCGCGGGCCACACGGTCGGTGAGGTGCACGCGTTCGCCGACGAGCTGCGCGGGCTGTCAGACGACGAGTGCTTCGCGGCCTGCACGCTCGATGATGACGCGCCCGAGGACTACACGGTGACGCAGCTGCTCCGCGCCGAGTCCGATCCCCTGTTCGCCTTCGAGCTCAAGGGCGGCACCCTCACGCCCAACGAAGACGATGACGCTCCGTCGGCCGCGCTCCCCGTTCAGCGCCGCGAGCCAGTGGAGCCTCCCGTCGCGCGCGAGTTGACGGCCGACCCCGTTCGTCGCGCGAAGGAGCAGCGCGCCGGGTTCAACGCCGACTCCGGTGGCTTTCGACCGATGGTGGCCTCGAAGCCCGCCGCCCTCGCCGTCGCGGCGATTCCTCCCTCGGGCGCGATGCCTGCCATGCCTGCGCCTGCGGGGCGGCTCTTCGAAGATCTGCTGGGCGAGGCGACGCGTGGGCTGGGCGTCTCGTGGCGCGAGGTCGAGCTCGACGTTCCGGGGGGCGTGCCGATCGATCAGGCGCTCCAGCAGGCGGCGGGCGCGCTGCAGCGGGGCCTTCCCGTTCCCTGTGTCATCGGCAACGCGCAGGGCCGCCCGCTGCGTTACCTGCTGCTGCTGCAGACCTCGACCTCGGGCACCAACCGCGCCTTTCAGCTCTACGAGCCGTTCGCGCAGGAGCTCGTCTGGGCCAACGAGAAGGATCTGCTCTCGCGCGGCGAGCTGCCCTTCGACAACAAGTCACTTCGCCGGCTCTTGCGCATGGGCCTGCCGAACGTGCGCGGGCTCTGAGGGCAGCACCACCTTCTTCAGCTCGACGAGCCCGAAGACGAGCGCACCGACACCGGCCAGCCGCAGCCACCAGACGGGCGCGATGGCCTCGGTGTGGAAGAGCGTCTGCATGAAGGGCAGGTAGGTGAAGGCGACCTGCACCACGAGCATCACCAGCGAGCCCCACCACACCCACTTGTTGTCGAAGACGCCGATGCGCCACAGCGGCTTCGTGAGCGAGCGGCAGTTGAAGAGGTAGGCGACGCCCACGACGACGATGGCGTTGACCGCGATGGTGCGCGCCGCTGCGATGCTCAGGTGCTCGACCTCGAGCGCCCAGTACCAGACGCCGAAGACGAGCGCGGCCGAGAGCACCGACACGAAGACGATGCGGAAGAGCATGCCGCTGTCGAGCAGCGGCGCCGAGACGGGGCGGGGCGGCCGCTCCATCAACCCGGCCTCGCGCGGCTCGAAGATGAGGGCGGTGCCGATGACGATGGCGGTCGCCATGTTCACCCAGAGCATCTGCACGGGGAGGATTGGCAAGGCCACCCCTGCGGCGACGGCGATGAGCAGCGTGAAGCCCTGCGCGCCGTTGGTGGGCAGGCTCCACGCGAGGAACTTCACCAGGTTTTCGTAGACGGCCCGGCCCTCTTCGACGGCGGCGGCGATGGTGGCGAAGTTGTCGTCGGTGAGGATCATCGCCGAGGCGCGGCGCGCGACGTCGGTGCCGGTGCGGCCCATCGAGACGCCGAGATCGGCCTGCTTGAGCGCGGGCGCGTCGTTCACGCCGTCTCCTGTCATCGCCACCACGTGCCCGCGCTGCTGGAGCGCTTTGACGAGGCGCAGCTTCTGCTCGGGCGCGACGCGCGCGAAGACCGAGACCGCGTCGGCCACGGTGGGGAGTTCGGCGTCGGAGATCTTCTCGAGCGCGACCCCCGAGATCGCCGCGAGCGCGCCGTGCGAGTCTCGTCGGCCTTCGATGCCCAGCTGCGTCGCGATGGCCGCCGCCGTCGCCGCGTGATCGCCGGTGATCATCTTCACCTTCACGCCCGCGCGCTGACAGGTCGCGATCGCGTCGCGCGCTTCGGCCCTGGGAGGGTCGATCATTCCCACCAGGCCGAGAAAGACGAGGCCTTCGTCGAGGTGCTCGTGCGTCACGTCGCGCACGGTCGCGTCGACCTGCCGGCGCGCGATGCACAACACGCGCAGGCCCTTCGCCGCCAGCGCCTCGACCTGCTTCGTCACGCGCTCGGGGTGCAGCGGCGCCACACCCTCGGCCGTTCTCGCCGTCGCGCACCGCTTCAGCAGCGACTCGGCCGAGCCCTTCACCCAGACGAAGCGCCCGCCAGGCCCGTCGTTGAGCGACGCCATGTACATGTGCTGCGACTCGAACGGCAGCAGGTCGAGGCGGTGGTGGTGGCCGAGCTGATCGGAGACGCCGGCCTTCTTCGCCGCCACCAGCAGCGCGGCCTCGGTCGGGTCTCCCTCCACCTTCGTCCGCCCGTCGACCTGCACGAGCCGGGTGTCGCAGCACAACGCCGCGCCGAGCAGACACTCCTGCGCGACGTGAGTCGAGCCGTCGAGGGTGCCAGGCGCGTCGTAGCCGATGCCCGAGACGGTGGCCTCGCCCTCCGCCGTCCACACGTGGGTGACGGTCATCTGGTTCTCGGTGAGCGTGCCGGTCTTGTCCGAGCAGATGACGGTGGTGCTGCCGAGCGTCTCGACGGCTGGCAGCTTTCGAACGAGGGCGCCGCGCTTCGCCATCGCCGAGACGCCCACCGCGAGCAGCACCGTCACCGCTGCGGGCAGGCCTTCGGGAATGGCGCCGACGGCCAACGCGACGGCTGCGTCGAAGCTCTCGAGCACGCTCGCGCCACGCAGCGCCTCGAGGCCGATCATCGCGACCGCCACGCCGAGAATCACCCAGAGCAGCAGCCGGGAGAGCGCCTCGATGCGGCGGGTCAGCGGCGTCGACATTGCCTCGACGTTCGCGAGCAGGCTGCCGATGCGGCCGGTCTCGGTCGCGTCTCCCGTCGCCACCACCACGCCCGTCGCCGTGCCGTACGTCACCTGTGTGCCCGCGAAGGCGAGGTTGGTGCGATCGCCGAGCGCCGTCTCGTCTGGCAGCAGCGCGAGGGTCTTCTGCGTCGGCACCGACTCTCCCGTGAGCGCCGCCTCTTCGATCTGCAGCTCGCGCGCGTGGAGCAGGCGCAGATCGGCCGGCACCGAGTCGCCCGACTGAAGCGAGACCACGTCGCCCACCACGAGCTGATCGCCGGGCACCCTCCGCTTGGCGCCGTCTCTCAGCACCGTCGCCTCGGTCACCACCAGCTGATCGAGCGCGGCGATGGCCTGCTCGGCGCGCGACTCCTGCAGGTAGCCGATGATGGCGTTGACGAGCACGACGATGGCGATGACGGCCGCGTCGATCGGGTCTTCGAGGAGCGCCGAGACGATGGCGGCGGCGATGAGAATGACGACGAGGGGCTGGGTGAACTGCCCGGCGAAGCGCCTGAGCGCCGACGGCCCGCTCCGGGTCGAGAGTCGGTTTGGGCCCTGCGCTGCCAGCCGCTTCGCTGCTTCGGCCGTGCTCAGGCCACGCTCCGCGTCCGACTTCACCTCGGCCACGACGTCAGCCGAGCTTCTGGAGTGCCAGCGCATGATCCATGTGTCGGGTCGACGGGCTGCCCTGTCAACGCGAAGTGGTCGGCGCTAGATCGCCATCACGCCATGGCCCGATTGCTCGCTTTTGTCGTGTTTGCGGTTGCGTTCGTCTCACAGGCCGACGCCATCGACGTCGCGCTCGCCAACACCACCGTGATGAAGGGCAAGGGCTGGCCGCAGGTGAAGGTGTCGATCCTCGAGCCGATCGCCGGCTTCAAGTTGAACCTCACGCGCAGCGACGGCAAGGCCTTCGAGTGGAAGGGCGGCGGCAGGCCCGGCACCACGCGCACCATCGAGCTCGATCAACCGACCGGCAAGTTCACCTGGAAGGGTGAGCTCACGGTGAACTTCCCCAACGCCAGCACCGGCAGCATGCCGCTCGAGTTCGAGACGGTGATGGCCGTGCCGCTCGTAATCAAGGTGGACCAGGACAAGGACGTCGATCTCGAGAAGCGAAGCATGACGTTTCGACTCAACAACCCGGCCGGGAAGGCTGAGCTGAAGGTCCTGATGGACACTGGCGAGTTCGCCTTCGACGGAGAGATCCCTTTTCAGGGAGAAGAACCGGGAACGCCCCTCACCGTGAGCTGGCCGGAGAAGCCAGGAAAGGTGCTCACCATCAACCTCAAGGCGTACGACACACTGACGGGGTTCGTTGGTGTCGAGTACTACACGTGGAGCATTGAGATTCCCCACGATGACGTCACCTTCGACACCGGCAAGTGGGACATCAAGGCCGAGGAGCAGAAGAAGCTCGACGACTCGGTGACCAAAATCGTCGACGCCAATCGGAAGTACGGGAAGTTGGCTCCCATCAACCTCTTCGTCATCGGCCACACCGACACCGTCGGTCCGACCGACAGCAACCGCACGCTCTCGCTCAACCGGGCGCGCTCCATCGCGGCGTACTTCCGCAAGCGCGGCGTCTCGATTCCGATTCGCTACGAGGGCTTCGGTGAAGAGTCGCTCGCGGTCGCCACCAACGACGAGACCGACGAAGTGAAGAACCGCCGCGTGCAGTACATCATCGCCATCGACGCCCCGCGCATGTCGAACGCCCGCTTCGCGCCGAGGTGGCAGAAGCTCTAACGGTTCACGTCGAACGAGATGCTGACGGGTGCCTTCCCGTCGATGATCACGTCGAAGGACTCCGAGCGCTTCGGGTGCTGCAGCGTGATGCGGTGTTTGCCCACCGCCACTTTCAGTTGGCGAGTGCCCAGCACCTCACCCGATTTCTTCCCGTCGATGAGCATCTCGGCGAACGGAATCGCCTTCACGTTCAAGAGGCCCGTGCGCAGCGCGGCGACGACGGGCTTCGGCTCGGCCTTCACCTCGGGCCTGGGGTCGGCGGGCTTCACAGGCTCGACGGGAATGGGCTCGGGCTTCGGTTTCTGCTCGACCAGGGCGACAACCGCACCCGCGTCGACGGCCGCCGGCTCCAGCGCGACGGGCTCGAGCGGTGGCGGGGTGACGGGTGCTTCGACTGGTTTCAACGCAGCGACGACGGGCGGTGGCTCGGCAGGTGCGCGCTCGGCGGGTGTGCTCCTCGTGAGCGCCCAGCCTCCGCCACCCAGCACCGCCACCGCCGCGGCCACGCTCGCGATCAACACGGCAGGTGAGCGCGGCGGGCGTGAGGGCTGCGCAGCCAGCGTCGGCGCCGAGTGCTCGACGGGCATGTCGAGCGAGATCGCCCGCGGCTTGAGCACGGTCGGCTCTTTCGTCTTCTCGGCGGCCCGCGCGGCCTCGATTTCGGCGATGCGTTGCTGCACGTCGAGCTTCACCGAGTCGCGAATTCGAATGGTGCTGTTCTCGAGGTTCAGCGGCTGGTCGGCGCCCAGCGGCTTGCGCTCGGGGTCCGTGCGCTTGTCGGCAGCCGGCCGTTGAATGACGTCGGTGTTGAGCGGCTTGTACGCGGGGATCTGGTCGGTCTGCCCAGACTGAATCGGCATCGTCGACTGGCCCACGGGCGGTATCGGAGCGGTCGTGCCGAACGTCAGGGCCGGGATCTGATCGGTGCGGCCAGCTGCGGCCATCACGTCGGTGCTGACGGGCAGGCGGCCCGCAGGCTCGGTTGCGCCCGGAATCTTGACCGGCTTCATCTGCTCGGTGCGTACGGGGCTGCGGCTCTCGACCGTGGCGCGTTGATGCGTTGGGGCGAGCTCGGCTGGCGACGCGCGACCCCTGGCGAGCTCTGACGATCGATCGACCGCGAGGGTGTCACCCGTGCCGAACGACGACGCCTGCGGCACGACGCCGCGCTGCACCGCCGGGGTCGCGATCGGCGTGAACGGGCGCTCCTCGGCCGCGATGTCGTCGGCGTACACCTGCTGCAGGAAGAGCGAGACCGAGGTGTCTTCGACCGACTTCGCCGCGCGCAACACGAAGGTGCCCAGCGCCTTGTCGAACTCGAAGGCCGACTGAAAGCGCTCGATGGGCGGCCGCGACAGCGCCTTCAAGACGATGTCCGAGAGCTCGTTGGGCACGTCGGGGTTCAGCCGCGTCGGCGGAGCGATCAGGCTCTCCTGCACGGCCCTCAAGACGGCCAGCTCGCTGTCGCCATCGAAGAGCCGCCCGCCGGTGAGCATCTCCCAGAGCACGACACCGAGCGCGAAGATGTCGGTGCGCGAGTCGACCATCTCTCCGCGCGCCTGCTCGGGCGCCATGTACGCGAACTTGCCCTTCAGCACGCCCGGCGCCGTGTGCGTCGTCGAGGCCTTCGCGATGCCGAAGTCGGTCAGCTTCACCGCGCCGTCGAACGAGAGCAGCACGTTGTGCGGCGTCACGTCGCGGTGGACGATGCCCAGCGGCTTGCCCTTGTCGCTCAGCGAGTGCGCGTACTGCAGGCCACGCGCGACCTGCGCGCCGATCTCGGCCACCAACGTCGGAGGAAACGGAATGCCTCGGTCACGGCAGCGCTTGCGCAGATCGAACAGCGACGTACCGCGCACGTACTCCATGGCGATGAAGTACGACTGCTCGTGTTTCCCGAAGTCGAAGATCTGCACCACGTTCGCGTGGTTGAGGCGTGACGACAGCCGCGCCTCGGCGATGAACATGTCGATGAACTGCTGATCGCTCGAGAGGAACGCGCGCACCACCTTGATGACGACGTCTTTCGCGAAGCCCTCGGGGCCGGTGGCCTGCGCGAGGTACACCTCGGCCATGCCACCTTCGGCGAGACGCCGCTTGATCTCGTAGCGGCCGATAGACGTTCCGGGAGCCAACATCGACGGTGAGCACTCTACCCTGCGTGGCCGAGGGTGAAACGCCCGTTTCGGGGCCGTGGCGTGGTAGACGGGCCGCGGGGAGGCTTTCGCTTGAACAGGTCGCGTGCGGTGTTGCTCATGGGGTTGGTCGGCGGTGCGGCGGCGGCAGCTCCTCGAACCCTGGTCGTTGGCGCCGGTGACTGTCAGAGCGTCGAGCTCGTCACGGGCCTCAACGACTTCAGCACCGCCCTGCGCGAGAAGCTCAAGACCGATCTCTACGAGCCCGACGTGGTGCTCGACATCGTTCGGCCCAGGCCCACGCGCAGCCTGGAAGACGTCGAGCGGCAGGTCGAGTCGGCGCGCACGCTCTTCTACAACGGCCAGAACGAGCGGGCGCTCGACCTGCTCAAGCAGGCGCTCGCCGAGCTCGAGCGTGCGCCCATTGCCGGCCAGCCGTGGAAGGTCGCGGCTCCGGCGCTGGCGCTCCAGGGCGTCGTCTCACTCACGATGGGGAAGAAGGGCGACGCTGCCGAAGCGTTCCGACGGGTGCTGCGCGTCGAGCCCGCCCACGCCCTCAGCACCGATGAGTACACGCCGAGCGTGATCGCCCAGTTCGAGACGCTGCGGAAGGAGCTTGGTCGTCAGAAGAAGCAGGCGGTGCAGGTGCAGTCGTCGACGCCGGGCGCCGAGGTGCTGATCGAGGGGCGCGTGATGGGCGTGACTCCGCTGAAGCTCGATCTGCCCGCGGCCACCTACCGGCTCCTCGTGAGGACGCCAGACCGCGCCTCGTTCCTGCGGGTCATCACCGTGCCGCGTGACAGTCAGGTGCAGATCGATCTGACGACTGAAGCCGCGCTCGCGACCCAGGCTCCGCTGTGTCTCAACGCGAAGGAGAAGGGCGCCGAGATCGCTGCGCTGAAGCTGGCCAACACCGTCACCGCCGACGATTTGATCGTCGTTCGCCTCGAAGGCGCGAAGGGCGTGCCCGGCCAGTTCGTCGCGTCTCGTTACGAGATTCGCAGCGGGTCGATGCTGCGTGAGGGCCGGGTCCAGACGCCCTCGCGGGGCAAGCCTGCGTTCGGCGCGCTCGCCACCTTCGTGCTCACGGGGCAGGGCGCCAGCGTCATCGTCAGCCCCGAAGCGCCCGCGCCTCCGACGCCTCCGGCCACGAAGATCGTGGTCGAGAAGGTGCCTGAGAAGACGACCGAGAAGACGATGGTGGTGGTCGAGGGGCCGGTGGAGCCGCCGCCTCCTCCTGCGGTGCGGTCGACCTCCTCATCGGTGTCGACGGCGCGCATCGTCTCGTTCGTGTTGATGGGAGCAGGGGCTGCGACCCTGGCGGGCGGCATCGTCGCGTGGACGACGGGCACCCCCGATCGCACCAGGCTCGCGTCACTGCTTCAGGGGAACAAGCTGCCTGACCCGAGCGATCCCCGGCACCGCGAAGGGCTCGATCTCATCACGCGCGTCGACGGCAACCAGACGCTCTCGTTCTCCATCATGGCTGCAGGCGTGGGCCTGGCCGCGGCGGGGCTGACGACGTTTCTCTTCTTCCCGGGCGAGACCGCCACCGTCGCCGCCGTGCCTTCGGCTGACGGGGCCAACCTCTTCGTCACCGGCCGCTTCTGAAGCGTCAGACCGAGGGCTGCGAGGCGCCCGAGACCTTCGGCGTGATGTTGAGGCGCTTCAGCTCGGCGTCGAGCTTTCCCGTCAGCATGAAGGCCCACATCTTCCAGTCGCCGATGAACGACCAGAGCGGGTACGTGAAGGTCGCGGGCCGGTTCTTCTCGATGAAGAAGTGGCTCACCCACGCGAAGCCGTAGCCCCAGAAGAGGGCTCCCAGCGCGTAGAGCGGCTGCAGCATGACGATCGCACTGCCCACGGTGAGGAGCGCCAGACACGAGCCCACGAAGTGGAACCAGCGCGTCGCCGGCAGGCTGTGTTCACCGAGATAAAAGGGCCAGAAGGTCTCGAACGACTGAAAACGCTCGCCGCTCATTTCGCGAAGATCTTTCGGAAGAGGCCGACGATGCCCGACTCGTTCGTGCTCTTCAGCTCGTCGACCTTGACCTCTTTGCGCTGCCCGGGAGCACCCGGAGCGATCGCCTCGGCCTGCTTGAGGCTCTTCTTGCGAGAGGGGTCGAGCGACATCGCGCTGAACTCGTCTTCGCCTTCGTAGGCCACCTGGGCGCGCGGCCGCTCGTTCGGAGCAGACGGAGTGGAGCCTGTTGGAATCTTCGGGTTCGCCATTTCTCCTACATACGGAGGATCGACGGGTGAGCGCAAATCAACCTGCCCAAAACGTTGACCACCTTGTCCCACCGTGGGAGCGTCGCCGCCTGATGCTCGGGGCACGTCTCGCCATCGTCCTCGCCGCGGCCACACTCTGTGCGGCCTGTGGCCCGGTTCAATCGACCAGCTTCTTGATGGATGCCGAGACGATGCTCGAGGCAGCCAGAACGGCGCAGGCCGAGAAGCTCGCTCCGTACGAGTGGACTGCCGCCAACCTGTACCTTCACAAGTCGAAAGAAGAGGTGGGGTACGCCGACTTCGAGCAGGCCGTCGACTACGCCAAGAAGGCCGTCGACTTCGCGACCCGCGCGCGTGACGGCGCCGTTCGCACCGTTCGTCGCACCGAAGCGCCTGCACCCGTGAACACCCCGACGGCGAGGCCGGAGTGATGCGGTCAGTCTTCGTTGGTCTCACCTTCCTGCTCAGCGCCGGCTGTTTCAGCTCGGCCCAGATTCGCGCCTCGGCCGACATCATCAAGGGCGACATCGAGCGGGCCAAACGCTCGGGCGCCATGCGCTGTGCACCGCGTGAGCTCGCCTCGGCAGAAGCCAACCTCGACTTCGCGCTCGGTGAGCTCGATCAGGGCAACTCGAGCCGCGCGCACGATCACATCCTCGACTCCGAGACGGCGTCGAAGAAGGCGCTGCTGCTCTCGAAAGACTGCGCGCCGCGCCAGGTGGTGGTGAAGGAGCCTCCCCAGCTCGTCGTGAAGATCGAAGAGACCGACACCGACGGCGACGGCGTGGTCGACAAAGAAGACAAGTGCCCCCGGCTGCCCGGCCCGCCCGAGAACAAGGGCTGCCCCGTCGAGGCTCCCAAAGATCGCGACGGCGATCTCATTCCCGACCCCGCCGACTCGTGCCCGGATCAGCCCGAAGACAAAGACAACTTCCAGGACGAAGACGGCTGCCCCGAGGCCGACAACGACAACGACGGCATCGTCGACGCAGCCGACAAATGCCCCGTCGAGGCTGGCCCGATTCAGAACTTCGGCTGTCCCGTCACCGACAAAGACGGCGACGGCATTCCCGACGACAAGGACAAGTGCCCGAACGAGCCTGAAGACAAGGACGACTTCCAGGACGACGACGGCTGCCCCGATCTCGACAACGACAGCGACGGAATTCCCGACTCGAGCGACAAGTGCAAGCTGGTCGCGGAAGACAAGGATCTGTTCGAAGACGACGACGGCTGCCCTGACCCCGACAACGATCAAGACACGGTGCTCGACGACAAGGACGAGTGCCCGAACCAGCCTGGCCCCGTCGACAACAAGGGCTGCCCGAAGAAGTACTCGCTGGTGCAGGTCACGAAGGATCGCATCGAGATCAAGAAGCAGATCAACTTCGCCACCGGCAGCGCGAAGATCGTCGGCGCGGTGAGCCAGCAGATCTTGAGCGAGGTCGCTCAGGCCTTGAAGGACAACCCGAACATCAAGAAGGTGCGCATCGAGGGCCACACCGACTCGGTCGGCGACGACGTGAAGAACATGAAGCTGTCGCAGGCGCGCGCCGACTCCGTTCGCGCCGCCCTCATCAAGCTCAACGTCGACCCCGCGCGCATGGAATCGGTTGGCTTCGGTGAGACCAAGCCCATCTCGAGCAACAGCACCGCTTCGGGCCGGGCCGAGAACCGTCGCACCGAGTTCAACATCGTCGAGCAGTGATGTGCGGCGAGGTGGCAGCACGTCCTCCTTGAACGGGAGTGGCTGGCTGTCACACTCCCTCCCCCCGCGCTTCCGAGAGGTCTCTCATGCGACGTGTGTTGCTGATCTGGCTGCTCGCCAGCGCCTCGGCCTGCGAGGGCATCATCGGCGAAGTGAAGGGCCAGCCGGAGGAGTCAGGCCCAGCGCCCGATCTCTCCTGCACGCCGGCTGACTACGTGGGCATTCGTCTCGAGGCCATCGTCGAGGCCTACACGACGCAGGTTCACCCTGTCGTCGTCGGCGCCGAGCAGGGCTGCATCGCGTGCCACGCCTCGACCTCGAGCCGCATGTTCGTCGTGACCGAAGACGGCGCCGAGACCTTCCATCGCCTGCGCGCGGCGAACTGGTTCAAGGATCAGCCCGGCAGCTTCGTGTCGCGCCTCACCAACCCCGACGCTCGCACTCGCATGCCGCAGGGCTTGCCCGCGTGGTCGAAGGCGCAGATCGAAGCCGTCGCGCGGGTGAGCTGCATGATCGAAGGGCTCGAGCAGAGCGGTGGCCTCGCGGCTGACGAGCAGTTCCCGCCCGAGCTGCTGGCCGCGTGGGACGGCGGCGCGAACGGCGACTACGACAACACCTTCATCAACTACCTGCAGCTGAAGTCGAAGGTCGCCTCGGTGTTCAGCGACGACTGGCGTCGCCCGGCTGCGCTGCCCGACGGTGGGGCTGGCGCGATGGAAGATCGCTTCGACAAGAACATCGGTCTCTTCGGCGGCGTGAACTTCCGCTCCAACTTCGTCGAGGCGCGCGCGTCGACACCCGAGTTCCTGCTCGGCCTCGATCAGCTGGCGCCCGATGTCTGCGGCCGTGCTGCGAGCGCGAAGACCGGCCCGTTCCAGGGCATCGACGTGGTGGCGCCCATCATCGACGTGCCGGCCGAGACGACGACGACCTTCGAGGCCGAGACGGTGAACATCGGCAACCGCGCGAACGTGGGCAGCCCGTCGACGAACCCCACCGGCTTCTTCTGCTACACGAACTGCGATCTCACCGCCGACTTCGACGCCCTCGCGCCAGGCGACTACCGCATCACCGTTCGCGCGAAGGCCGACAACGACGACGGTGGCAACGGCCCGAAGATCGACGTTCGGCTCGGCGCGGTGCAGGCCTCGATGCCGCTCACGTTCACCGACCAGGCCCAGTACGTCGAGCAGTCGGTCGTGATTCGCATCACCGCTGCTGGGCGCCAGCCCGTCACCGTCAGCTACATCAACGACTACAACAACCCGGCGGTGGCCGGCGGCGACCGCAACGTGTCCCTCGACCGGTTCACCATCACCGGGCCGTTGGGGCAGGGCACTGGCACCGGCCGCTCGACGGCCGCGAAGGCCGCCATCGACACGCTCTTTCAGCGAATGCTCTTCAGGCCTGCGACGGCGGCCGAGCAGGGCACCACGTACACGCTGCTGCGCGATCTCGCGGTGCTCGGTGGAACCCAGACCGAGGCCTGGAGCGGCGTGTGTGAAGCCCTCGTGCGCCACCCCGACTTCCTGTTCACCGTGCCGCCCTCGTTCGCCTCGGTGACGGGCGCCGCGCGCGAACGTCTCATCGCGGTCGGGCTCTCACAGCACGCGTTGGGGCGCCCACCGACTGCGGCCGAGCTGAACGTGCTCACCACGCAGGGGTACCCGGCCTTCGTCGACGCCGCGCTCGCGAGCCCCGACTTCGAGAAGTACTACTTCACCCGCGTGCAGCTGCGCATCGAGAGCCAGGGCACCGCTGAGAGCGACGAGCCCGCCCGCCTGTGGACGCATGTCGTGGCGAATCGGTTGCCCTTCGCCCGAATTCTCGATGGCGACTTCACCGTCGACGCGAGCGGCGCGAAGCAGACGCGGCCGACCGAGCACGGCAAGACGGGCGTGCTGACGATGAAGGGCTACGTGGGGAGCAAGCCCGGCCTGCCGCACTACAACTACCCGGCGCGTGTGCTCAGCGGCTTCATGGGCACGGTGTTCGAGGTGCCTCCCGAGGTGTTCGATCAGCGCGGCACGGCGACCGCCACCTCGACCGTCGACCCGACCAGCATCTGCTACTCGTGCCACCAGCTGCTCACGCCGCTCGCGCACCAGCGCCTCAAGTGGGCCGACGACGGCAGCTACCGCACGATGGACGAGCAGGGGCAGCCCATCGACGACTCCGATCACTCGCTGGTGCCCACGTACCCGTACAAGGGCAATGGCATCGAGGCGTTCTCGACGAAGGCCGTGAAGAAGGAGGCCTTCGTGCGCCGAATGATCGCGATGCAGTTCAAGCTGCTGATGGGCCGCGAGCTTCGCTTCCGCGATGACGAGCGCGACCTGTACCGCCAGCTCTGGGACGTCGCGACGACGAGCCAGGGAGACTTGAAGGCCGTCTTGAGACACGTGGCGTTGTCACCGACCTTCACGCGAGGTGCTCCATGAAGCGCCGTACGTTGCTGGGCGCCGCCGCTGGAACCGCGGTCGGTGTGCTCGACTGGTTGTCCTTCTTCCGTCGCTTCGGCGTGCCGGGCACTCCGAAGACGCTGGGGTTCGCCGAAGCCGCCGCGCAGAACATGGGCGCCGAGCCGCGCTTCCTCATCTACTGGTTCCAGGAGGGCGGCTGGGACAGCTACTCGATGTTCTCGCCGGTCGACACGCCCAACCATGCGTTGATGACCATTCCCGCGAACACGCTCAACCCGAGCCCCGCGTGGTCGAGTCAGATCTACAGGCCTCGCGGCTACGGCCCTGCGCTCGCCAGCGCCGTCGCGCCTCGTACGCACGCCGCGACCGGCATCACCTACGGCTACCTCGCTGATGACGGCGTCGACCTGCTGCCCGACATGGCGATCGTCTCGTCGCACGCGGGCAACACGTTCCACTCCGGTGGCCGTTGGGAGTACCACTACGGCAAGTACGCCTCGTACACGCCGATGACCGCCGCGCGTCGGCCCCTCGAGCGCACGGTGATGCAGGCCTTCTGCGAGGCGTACGGCTCGAGCCTGCCGCTCGCGCACGTGAGCTGGCACCGCTGGCTGTCCGATGGAGAGCTCGAAGAAGCGAACTACCCCGAGGGCACCGGCTACTACGGCAAGCTCGGCCCCGCGTTCGCGCACACGAACTACGGCCGAACGCCCACCGAGATGCGCAACCGGCTCGCGCTGCTCGGCAACGTCAGCTCGGCCGCGCGCAACGCCCGCATTCGCACGTACACCGACGACCTGCACCAGGCCTTCCTGCAGGACAAGACGGGCGAGACCGCGCGCTCGTTCGACTCGGCCGTGCGCATCTACAAGCAGCTCAACGGCAGCAGCGGCGTGGTGGTGAACCCGCAGACGATGTTCACCGATCAGGCCCTGCGCGCCGAGTTCGGCGTGCAGCCCGCTGACGAGGCCACCACCTCGACGTCGGTGAACGGCAACCCCGCGCGCTCGAAGGACTCCCCCAACGTCAACGTGCAGGCGCTGATGACGTTCGAGCTGATGACGAAGGGCCTGTCGGCCGGCTTCTTCATCGAGAACCGGCAGATCCGCGGCTACGACACGCATCAAGATCGTCGCGGCATCATGGCGGCGCGTGGGCAGACCGATCAGAAGGCGATGCTGAACAAGGAGCTGTGGGCGCCGCTGAAGGCGCTCGTGCGGAAGCTGAAGAGCACGCAGTACGGCACCAGCGGCAAGTCGTACTGGGATCTGACGACCATCGTGCTGTGCAGCGAGATGGGGCGCACGATTCAGGGCGACGTGGCCTCGATTCTCGCCTCCAGCGATCCCGACGCGACGAAGTACACCAAGATCATGGAGCAGGACTGCTGCCAGCACTGGCGCGTCAACTCGGTCGCCTTCCTCGGAGGCACCGTGCAGGGCGGCAAGCAGTACGGCCGCGTCGGCACTTCGTCGCTCGAGGCGATTCCCATTCGGCTCAACGACGGCTCGCTCGACCCTTCGTTCGACCCGGTCACGGGGCTCTCCCGCGGCACGAAGGATCCCAACAGCGTCGTCACCCACGCGGGCCACGTCTACGCGACGGCGCTCGAGCTCTCGGGCATCAACCCCGCGGGCAAGGGCCTCAACACCGCACCGCCGATGCCGTTCATCAAGAAGGCCTGAACTCGGCTCGGGCCGCCGGCGTTCTTCGCGCATGCTCGAGCGTTGCCTCTGCTGCCGTTTCCCGTCGGGCGATTCGTCCTCCGTCAGGCGTCCGCCGGCCACAGCGGCGCTCGAGGGCGGCGAACTCTGCGGGCCGCTCCCGTGATCAGCGAACGCGGTCGCGCTCTGCGACTCCTTGCTGATCGTCACCGCTGCTCACGGGCACCACGGCGTCGAAGCGGCCCGAGAGAATCGCGTCGGTGTCTTTCACGCTCTGCGATACCGCGTCGACGCTGCTGAGCAGCCCGTCGAGCTGCTCGGTCAGCTGATTCGGGCTCGTCATCGTGAGCGCCTGATCGCGCAACAGCCGCACCGAGTTCTCGATGAGGTTCATCTGCCCGCGGGCGCGCTGCAGGAACATGCGAATGTCGCGCACGGCGCCGACGCGCTTCTGCAGCACCTGGCCGTTCTTCTTCGCGAGCTCGACGAGGGCGGCGTCGGTGTGGTTCCGCTCGAGCGCCTGTTGGGCTTCGAGCTGCTTGGTGAGCTCCTTGTCAGAGACGGTGCTCAGGTACTCTTCGCTCTTGAGGCACGCGGCCGCGAGCTTCACGAAGCTCTGGTACAGCTGGCCCAGCTTCTCGAGCTCGGTGCGCAGCAGCAAGGCGCTGAAGGTCGGGTTGTTCGCGATGTCGCGTTCGATCTCACGCTTGAGCTCTTCGAGCGCCTTCGCGCGCTGAAAGTCGCGGCCGGTCAGCTCTGACAACAGCTTCTCGACGCGCGCCTGCTCGAGCTTCTCGCGCTCCTGGCGAGCAGTCTCTTTCACCGCGCGCTGAAACGGCTTCAGGTCGGGGCCGACGACGAGCCACAGCGCCTCGAGCGCCAGCGCGCCGACGCCGATGAGCCAGTCTTGCGTGACGAGCGCCGTCAGCCCTGCGCCGCCCAGCAGCGACAGGTTGTAGACGTTGAAGAACGCCGACTTCAGGAAGTTCGGCGTGTCGTCGCGCTCGTCCATCACGTCAGAGCCCCACCCGTACGTTGCCCTGCACGTTGAGGCTGTGGAGCATGTCGAGCACCTGGGCCTCGACCCGCTTGAAGTCGGCCGACTGCTTCACCGACGCTTCGCGTGACTCGAAGAACGGCACCTCGATGCGGTGCAGCACCTTCGCTGGTCGGTGCGAGAGCACGAAGATGACGTCGGCCAGGTAGACGGCCTCGCTCACGTCGTGGGTGACGAAGAGCACCGAGTTGTCCTGCGTGCGCAGCACGTCGAGAATCGTCGACTGCATGCCCCACCGCGTCTGCGGGTCGAGCGCGCCGAAGGGCTCGTCCATCAAGATGACGCGCGGCTGGTTCGCGAGCGTGCGGGCGATCGCCACGCGCTGCTTCATGCCGCCCGAGAGCTGCTTGGGGAGCGAGTCGGCGAAGTCCTTCAGGCCCACCTGCTGAATCAGCTTCAGCGCGCGAGCTTTGCGTTCTTCGGCGGCGATGCCCTGCAGCTCCAGCCCGTACTCGACGTTCTGCCGCACGGTGCGCCACGCGAAGCTCGTGTAGCTCTGAAACACCATGCCGCGATCGCGGCCCGTGCCGTCGACTGGTTTGCCGTCGACCAGCACCTCACCGAAGTCGGGCTTCATGAGGCCCGCGACGGCTTTGAGAATCGTGCTCTTCCCGCAGCCAGAGGGCCCGAGGAAGACCGCGAGCTCTCCGACGCCCGGCTTGTTCGCGACCGTGAGGTTCACGTCGTCGACCGCATGCACCGTGCGGCCCTGACGATCGGTGTACGACATCGACAGGTTGCGCAGCTCGAGCTTCGGCGTCGTACCGGCGGTGATGGCGGGAGGCGCGCTCTCAGACATCGACTTCCCTCCACGAGAACAGCAGCCGGTTCAGCGAACGAATGAGCACGTCGGTGGTGATGCCGATGACGCCGACGACGACGATGCCCGCGAAGCTCCACTCGGGCTTCAGGTGTTGCTCGGCCAACCGAAGGATGTAGCCGATGCCGTTCTGCGGGTTCACCAGCTCGGCGAGGATGATGTACGTCCACGCGATCGCGTTCATCACCCGAAAGCCGTCGAAGATGGCCGGCAGCGCGGCCGGGATCAGCACGGTGCGAATGACCTGACCCTTCGTTGCTCCGAGGGTGAACGCGGTCTGCACCAGCTCTTCAGGCACCAGCCGAATCGCGTCGACCACGGCCGGCAGCAGGTACACGACCGTTCCGAGAAAGAGAAACGCGACCTTCTGGGACTCGTCGATGCCGAACCACAGAATCAGCAGCGGAATGAACGCCGTGATCGGCAGGTACCGCATCGGCGCGACGATCGGCTCGAAGATGCGGTTGATGAGATCGTACGAGCCCATCGCGATGCCGAGCGGCAGCGCGACGATGATGGACAGACCGATGGCCTTGGCGATGCGCAGGCCGCTGGTCGCGATCGCGAGCCCGAGATCCTTCTCGAAGAACAGGTAGAGCAGGCTCTTCAGCACCTGATCGGGCGCGGGCAGGAAGAAGTGCGGCACGAGCGGCTCGGGCTCTCCGTTGCGCGTGACCTGCACGTACGAGAGCACGCACCACGTGCCGATGAGCACCGCGATGGACACGAGCGAGACGAGCCGCGCCGTTCCCTGGGGAATGGCGGTTCGCAGCGCCCACAACGACGGTCTGGGGGCCTGACGCTTGGGGGTCGTCACGGTCACTCGGCGTTCAGCACGACCTTGATGTCCGTGCGGCGGTTGAGCGCGCGCCCGTCTTCGGAGTCGTTGCTCGCGACGGGGTTCGCGCTGCCCTTGCCGACCGTGACGAAGCGCTTCTCGTCGAGGTTGAAGTTCTTCACGAGGTACGCGCGCACGGCGTCGGCGCGCTTCTGCGAGAGCGTCTTGTTGGTCGGCTCGTTGCCGCGGCTGTCGGTGTTTCCCTCGACCTGCAGGTACGTGTTGCCGAACGCGAGCATCGTGTCGCCGAGCGAGTCGAGCGTGAAATAGCTGCCCGGCATGATCTCGTCGGAGCCGGTCGTGAAGTGAATCGAGAGGCTCTTCTTCACGATCGCGCGGTCGCTGATCTTCGGCTTGTCCTTGAACGCGTAGCTCTCTTCGACCTTCTGATCCTTGTACTGGCTGGCGAGCGCGGCGACGAAGCGGCTGTCTCTCCAGTCGGCGGCGTCGACGACCTTCGTGATGACGCCCTTCTTGCGCCAGATGACGAAGGCGCCGTTGAAGAGCGCGTCGAACGACGAGCGCGGGCCCGAGAGGCCGTAGAAGATCGCGTTGTCGGCGAAGGCCGTGAGCTTGAGGCCCGAGAGCATGCCCGACACGTCTTCCGGAGCGAGCTTCAGCTCGGTCGCCACGATGCGGTTGGTGCCTTCGGGGTCTTCCTTCATCACGCCGATGGCGTCGAACCAGCCGGCCACGAAGTCGGCGATCGCACGCGGCGACTCGTCGATGATCTGCTGACGGGCCACGAGCGTGTCGGCGATGACGTTGGTCGCGGCGACGGTGCTCACCAGAACGTGCGCTTCGTCTTCACGCGCGGTGACGGCGCCAGAGAGATCGGGCTCCCACGTCACGGCGGCGTCGACCTTCTTCGCCTTGAACAGCGCGGCGGCCTGCGGCGCCTCGGGCACGATGGTGAGGTTCTTCTCGATCTCGGCGCGATCCTGCGGCGTGAGGCCCGACTGCGAGAGCAGGAACAGCAGGAGCCAGTGCGAGGGCGTGTACTGCGTGGTGGCGATCTTCTTGCCCTTCAGATCCTCGACCGACTTGATGCTCTTGAGGCTGACGATGCCGTCGCCGCCGCGGCTCCAGTCTTCCTGGATGATCGCCTTTGCCTTGATGTTCTTCTCGGCCAGCACGCTCGCCTCACGCGCGTAGCTGTCCACCGTGTCCCACATGACGTCGACGTCGCCCGAGATGAAGGCCGCGAGCTTCTGGCTCGGGTCTTCGAAGAGCTTGAACTCGACGTCGAGCCCGTACTTCTTCTTGTAGAGGCTCGCCGCGCTGCCCGGCTTCATGCCGCCGTTCGCGACGATGCCAGGCGCGTGACCGGCCCACGTGTTGATGGCGACGCGCAGCGGCCGGTTGAGCGTGCCTGCGCCCACGGCGGCGTTGCCCGCGTTGATGGCCTGGCCACCCTGCCGGGGCGCGTCTTCGAGGCCGTCACGCAGCTTCGAGAAGTCGTCTTTCGTCACCTCTTCGCCGCCGCCCTTGTTGCCCGAGCCGTCGTCGATCTTCTTCGTGGCGCCCGAGAACTCGCGCAGCTTGTCGCCGAGGCCGAAGCGGGCGAACCCGATGTAGCCAATGACGCTCAGTGCCACGAGCGCGATGAACACCTTGCCGAATGCAGTCAGTTTCACGTGTGAGACCTCCGACGTCCGTACGTCATTCGTCCGTCTTGCTTGCGGGTGGCGCCCCTGCCGGAGCGGGGGAGGGCGCCTGGAAGAAATCGAGCACCTTCGAGACCTGTCGTTTGCGCACGTCGGCCGCCGCTGCGATCGACGCGAGCGCCGTGGTGCGTTTGTCGATGTCGGCGCGGAGCGTGATCACCTGATCTTCGAGCTTGGCGATCTGCGCCTGCGCGTCGGTGATGGCCTTCGCCGTCTGCTGCTCGTTGATGCGCACGTACGTGTCGAGCGCCTTCGTCTGCGTGACGACCGCCTCGAGGATCTTGCTGATCTCGAAGCCGAACGCCTTCAGCGACGCCTCGACGATCTGCCGCTTCACCTCGTCGCTGGCCGAGTCGGGCAGGTTCTTCAGCAGCTCTTCGGCCTTGCGAACACGATCGAGCGCCTGGGGATCGATGCCGGCGTTCTTGAACACGCCGTCGAAGTCGACCTTCGCGGGCTCGACCGCCGCAGCGGAGGCCGTGGCGACGGGTCTCGGTGGCGGAGCGGCCACGGGTTTCGGTGCTGCCGCTGCGATGGGCGCGGCTTGAGGCGCAGACTGCTTCGCGAGCGCGGCGATCTCATCGGCGGGAGAAGGGACTCCCTCGGTCTCGGGATCGGCGGCGGGCTTCGTCTCGTCGACGCTCTCGACGAACAGCCCCAAGATTCGTTTTCCGAGGCTCTTGTCGTCGGGCATCGCGGCGGTTTGTAGCGCTTGGGGCACCCGCGATGAACCACAAACCACCCGACGCAACTCGTTGAACTTCGTCGCGAACCCGCGGGAAATGGGTTCATTGCACCAGCATCACAGAGTAGGTTGCCGCACATGCCCAAGTACGAGGTGCACATTCCTGCGGCCGATCAGGGTGGCTTCAACATCACGTTGAAGGTGAACGCCGACAACTGGATGGCCGCGCTCAAGGCCGGCATGCAGAAGCTCGGTGAGCAGGGCTCTGTCAGCTCGAACGTGATGGTCGACGTGCAGGAGGATCAGTCGATCCACATCACCGACAACATGAGCGGGCGCGTCTTCCGCATTCGTGAATTGTCGGAAGAAGAGGCGCGCGCTGCGCAGGTGAAGCGCCCCTCGCAGATTCGCCCCGCCGTCGCCAAGCGCCCCGAGCCGAAGACCGACCCGGGTCGGCCCGCCGTCTCCCCGCAGGCCCCCATCGACAACGCGAAGACGCTCATCGGCCTGCAGCCGCCCGTGCAGGAGAAAACCGAGCCGCTCGCGAAGCCGCTCGACACGAACAAGACGATGCCGTCGATGTCTCCTGATGAGGTCGCCAAGGTGCAGGCGGCCATCAAGGAGCAGGAGAAGAAGCAGGCGCAGGAGAAGAAGTCTGAAGCCGTCACCGAGCCGCCGCCCAAGCCGTT
>JBEOKA010000288.1:0-29211 GCA_040275325.1 Myxococcaceae bacterium
CCGACCGCGCCGCCCGCGGCGTCGCCTTCGGCTTCAGCGATCAGCAGGTGAACCGCACGAGACGAGTGCTGCTACCGCTCGGGCAGCGGCCGCACCTCACGAGCCACCTCCGCGACCTCGTCCTCGTGAGCTCCGATGAGATCGACCCTCGACACGTCGAGCCGCCTCGCGACCCGGAGCAGGTTCACCAGCTCATCCACTCGGGCGCCAGGCTCGAGCCCAATCCGCCAGGCCTCCCCGTCAGTCGGCGCGGCGCGCGCCAGGTACTGTTCGAGCGAAGCGAAGTCGGTGCCGGACGGCAGCGGCTGGCCCGTCAGGTCGTACGGGCCGCGCGGGCCAAGCACGAGCTGTGGCTCCAGGGTTGGAACGCCGGGAAGACGCTCGAGCGAGAGCCGTGGCAACGCAGGAACGAACGCGATCGCCGCCGTGGTGGCGCTCGAAGCGGTGAGCACCAGCGCCGCCGAAGGAAACGCAGCGGCAGGGCCCAGCAACGCGAGCATCACGGCATGACGAGGCTCGGCGCGCAGCGCGAACACGCCGAGCCCGACGACAGCCAGCACCACGAGCGTCGCGCCGGGCATCGCAGGCACAGGCAGCGCCGAGGTCTCGGACGCGACGAGACCGACCAGCTCGGAAGGCGCCCCACGCAGCCCGCGAGCGAGCGCGTCATTGAGCAATGCAAGACGTGCAGTCGAGAGCGCTGCGCCGATCGCCGCGACCAACGACACCAGGCCACCGACCCGCGCGGTCCTCGACGAGCCCGCGAGCTGCGCCGCCGACGCGAACAACAGCGCCGTCGCCAGCACCAGCGCCGCGCCGAACACGACCAGGCCCTCTTTCGTCACCGCGATCAAGAACTGGGGCAGATCGAGGGGGCTGATCGTCGACATGGCCCCGAAGCTCAGGTGCAAGCGGGTCGAACGCACCGCGACGAGCGCCCCCGTGAGCACGACCAACCCCGACAAGGGAGCGGCCGCGAACGACGCGACCGACGCACGCTGAGACCCGACGAACGACAACAGCGAGCAGCCCACGCAGGCCACGAGGCCGATCACGCCGATCGACGAGAGCGCGAACCGGTTGTCTTGCCACACCACGAGCAGCGTTCGATCGATCCGATGACTCGAGCTCGCGCCGACCGAGTAGACGATGGCCGCGAGTGGAAACGCGAAGAGCGGGAGCGCCGCCGCGACGAAGCTGCGGGTCGGGGGCCCTTCGCTCACTGCTTGAACGCGGCGGCGATGCCGGCGAGGTCGTCACCACCCACGAAGTCGACGCCCGCCGCCTTCGCGGCCTTCCAGTACGCCGGCGTCTCGGGGCTTCCGTACAACCGAACCTGACGACCAAGCTGATGCGCGCCGTTCACCAGGTTCTCGAGCTGCTTCTGCTGAGTCGGGGGAATCGTGCCTTCTCCGTTCCACTGCATGAACGCGTAGTAGTTGAGCGCGTACGCGCCCCACTTGTTGTCCGACGGTGGGTCCATCGGTGAGTACGAGTTGCTGTCACGCGCGTAGGGCCTGGGCGCTGGGCGCTCCACCAGTGACTTCTTGCCGGCATCGCTGCCCGTGAGAATGACGGTCACCTGCCCCGACTGCGCCGGTCCATCATCCATGAAGCGGGTCAGCATCTGGTACTCGCCCAGCTGCGTGGCGATGAGATCGAGCAGCTTCTGATCGCCCTGCTTCAGATCGAGCCAGAGGAAGAAGGGCCTCGGCAGCGCTCCTGTGCGGGCCTTCGCAGCGAGCGGGTCGAGATAGAGCGACTTGAGCGAGCCCTTGAAGGGAGCGCCGTTGTGCGAGACGCCGATGTCGTTGCCGTCGAGCCACACGTCGGCCTCGACGCTCTCGAAGCCCTGGTCGAGCGCGTCGAGCAACGGCCGGGCGTGCTCGTAGTCGTTGTGGGCGTGTTTGAAGCTGAGCGCCGCAGGCCGGCCCGAGTCAGGCACCGGCACGTCGGGCAACACGGGCGGACAACCACACAGCAGCAACACCAGCGGGAGCGCGCGGTTCACGCGGCCGACTCTGCCACGCTCAGGGCTTGGGGTGCGTCGACAAGAAGCGCCACACCGCGCCGCTGAAAGCCGCCGTCGAGAACGATGGAATGTGCGTGCCGTTCTCGATCGTCCACAGCTCGACGTCGCCGCGCTGGCAGCCCGAGTACCGCTCGACCTTCGTCTCGTCGCCGGCGAGGTTCGTGACGAGATCGAGCCGCCCGCTCTCGGTCATCGTGGCGCCGCACCCATTCCGCGTCGCCCAATCGCGCTGCGTCTCGGCGGCGCTGGGAAAAGCGGCTCCCTGAAAGTCACCGCCAGTGAACGCGACCGTCTCGTCGGCCGTTCCGTGCAGCTGCGCGACCGAGACTGGAGAGCTGGGCTGACAGCGCGTCGCGTCTTTGGCGCCCACGCCCGCGAAGCTCACGATCGCCGCGATGCGGTTCGAGGCATCACACGCCATGCGGTGCGCCATGAAGCCGCCGTTCGAGTGCCCGACGATGAAGATGCGCTTCGGGTCGACGCGCTGCTTCGCCTGCACGTCGTCGATGATCGCGTTCAGGTACGCCACGTCGTCGACCGGCACCGAGAGGAAGTTGCAGCACGCGTCTGAGGCGTTCCAGAACCGGCGGCCGCTCGCGTCGGTCGTGCCGTCGGGCAGCGCCAGCAGGAAGTTCGACCGATCGGCCTCGGCCGAGAGCCCGAAGTAGGTGTTCTGAATCGCGCCCGACGCGCCGTAGCCGTGCAGCAGAATGACGAGCGGCAGGCTGGCGCCCATCGCGGCGCCGGAAGGAACGCGCAACACGTACGGTCGCGCGGTCACCAGCGACTGCGACACGCCCGCGTCCATCGGCTGAACCTGGCCGGCATCGATGGGCATCACGCCGGCGTCGACCATCAGGCCGGAGTCGACCGGCATGGGCGACAGCGTCGAGCCAGCGTCGAACACCACCATCGCCGAGGGCATCGGCCCGGAACACGCCACCAGCAGCACTCCCACTGACGAAACGAGAACGCGCATGAAGAAGTTCCCCAAACACCATGCCGCCCGGCCCGGGAATCGGCGCGGCTGCCTACCTCGAAAGTCGATTCAGAAACAACACTGTTTCCCAACAACACCCCCAAACGGGCGCCGAGGCCGAGGAGCCGCCTTCGCGTTCATGCTGAAGAATCGCGGCGTTGCCGATTGACGCACCCTGACGAAGCGCGCCCTCTGACAGCCCTGTGCCGACCTGTAGCAGAAAATTTGAGGCGGCGATCCCGACGCACTACACCTCTCGACTGCCGCACTCTGCCGGGAGCCTCACACCCATGGTCGACAGCACCGATTTCGCCAGCGCGATGTCCGAAGCCGAAGACATCGCCGCGACGGTCAATCAGCGACTCACCACCGCGCACGTCCTGCTCGCGATGTTCACCATCGAGAACCGCGGCGCGCTGCTGCTGAAGGAGCGCAACGTCGACGAAGATCGGCTGCTCGAGCTGCTCACGCACGCGCCGAGTGAGCCCGACGGCCTGGTGAAGGAGCTGCGCGAGAAGACGCGCGAGATCGCCACCAGCTGCGGCTCGTCCGAAGCCGACTGCCTGCACGCCGTGATCGCCATGACGCGCGTGCGCTGCGCCGCGCAGGATCTGCTGCACAAGACGGGGCTCGATCTCACCGCCCTGCGCAACACCGCCCTCTCGTACTTCACCTCGGGCCGCATGCCGCGCCGCCTGCTGCTTCAGCGCGAGCTGCCGCCTGGCATTCCGCGCGCCCCCACCGGCCGGCCCGTCGGAGCGCCTCCCCTCGGCTTCGCGCCTCCCCGCACCGCCACCGTTCAGCCCCCGCCTCCGCCTGCGCCCGTCGCCGCGAAGGGCCTCAACGTTCGTGATCTCGTCGACGACATCTCGGACGAAGAGGTGGCCGAGCTCGAGGCGGTGAAGCTCTCGCCTCCGCCCGTCGCGCAGCAGGCGATGCCGAGTTCTCCGCTCTCGCGCCCTGCCCCCGCGGCGCCCGGCTCGAAGTGGACGCTCGATCAGCGCCAGTTCCCCCTGCTCCACTCGCTCTCGAAGAACCTCACCGAGCTCGCCCGCGCCGGAAAGCTCGACCCCGTGGTCGGCCGCGCGAAGGAGATCGACGAGGTCATCGACATTCTCGGCAAGCGCCGCACGAACAACCCGTGCCTCGTCGGTGAGCCGGGAGTCGGCAAGACCGCCGTCGTCGAAGGCGTGGCGCAGCAGCTGGCGACGCTCAAGGGCCCGCTCGGTGATCGCATCGTTCTCGAGCTCGACATGGCGACGCTGGTCGCCGGCACGCAGCTGCGCGGCTCGTTCTCGGAGCGCCTCAACGGCCTCAAAGACGAGGTGAAGAAGGCAGACGGCCGCGTGGTGGTGTTCATCGACGAGATCCACACGCTGGTCGGCGCAGGCTCGACCGGAGACGGCCCGCAAGACGCGTCGAACGAGCTCAAGGCCGCCATGTCGCGCGGCGAGTTCCCCTGCATCGGCGCCACCACGCTCGACGAGTACCGCAAGCACATCAGCACCGACCCCGCGCTCGAGCGCCGCTTCACGCCCGTCGTCGTCGTCGAGCCCTCGGTGCCCGACACCGTCTACATCTTGAACGGCGTCATCGGCCGCTACGAGCAGCACCACCAGCTCAGCTACCAGCCCGAGGCGCTGCAGGCGGCCGCGTCGCTCTCGTCGAAGTACATCACCGACCGCTTCCTGCCCGACAAGGCCATCAGCGTGATCGACCTCGCCGGCTCGCGCGCACGCCGCGAGGGCAAGCGTCACGTCGAGCCCGCCGACATCGCCCGCGTGATCGCCAAGATCGCGCAGCTGCCGGAGGATCGCCTGCTCGTCGACGAGTCCGCCCGCCTGCTCGATCTCGAGCGCGATCTCTCGAAGAAGGTCATCGGCCACCACGACGTCATCGAGCGCGTCGCCAAGGTCATTCGCCGCAACTACGCCGGCTTCGCCTCGCGTCGGCCCATGGGCAGCTTCCTGTTCCTCGGGCCCACCGGCGTCGGCAAGACCGAGATGGCGCGCGCCGTCGCCGAGGTGCTCTTCAACAACCGTGACGCCCTCGTGCGCATCGACATGAGCGAGATGAGCGAAGGCCACGGCGTCTCGCGGCTCATCGGCTCGCCGGCGGGCTACGTCGGCTTCGGCGAAGGCGGGCAGCTGACCGAGCCCGTGCGGCGCCGTCCGTCTTCCGTGGTGGTGCTCGACGAGATCGACAAGGCGCACCGCGAAGTGCTGATGCTGCTGCTCCAGGTGCTCGAAGAGGGCCGGCTCACCGACGGCAAGGGCCGCCACGTCGACTTCTCGAACACCGTCGTCATCCTCACCACCAACCTCGGCGCCGAGGCCTTCAGCCCGCGCGGCAAGACGGTGGGCTTCGGGGCTGCGCAGGCCGCTCCGCCCGACGAGGTGCAGGCCGCCGACGTCGCGCGCAAAGCGCTCCCGCCCGAGCTGTGGAACCGCATCGACGAGCGCTGCGCCTTCCGCCCGCTGAAGGAGGTCGAGGTCGCGAAGATCGCGCACCTGCTGCTGGCCGAGAGCAGCAAGCGTCTGTCGACCGAGAAGGGCATCACCTACCAGGCCAGCGACGACGTGATCAGCCACCTGCTCAAGTCGGGCGGCTTCGACCCCTCACTCGGCGCGCGGCCCATGCGGCAGACGGTGCAGCGCCTGGTGGAGGGCCCACTCGCAGAGCGCATTCTCGCGGGCGACTTCGCCGAGGGCGATCTCGTGAAGATCGAGCTCGCAGGGGATCAGCTGCACTTCATTCGTCACGGCGAAGCCTGACGAGGTCGGTCACCGGGAGGCGGCGATGGGGGTGCGTGTGAAGAAGCAGCGCAAGCAGAAGACGCCGCGGGTGCTCATCGTCGGCTTCGGCCGTGTCGGTGGCGCGTTCGCGAAGGGCCTCACGAAGGCGAAGTGGGACGTGTCGGTGCTGCCCCGCTCGCAAGACTCGGTGCGCCGCGCGGCCCTCGCAGGCTACCGGCTCGCCGATCACGACGACCTGCGCGCCGCCACGCTCTGCCTGCTCGCCGTGCCCGACGCCCAGGTGCAGAACGCCGCCGAGCTGGTGCTCGAAGATCTCGGCCCCGGCACGCCGCTGGTGCACTTGTCGGGAGCGCTCACCCTCACCGCCTTCGGGCAGACGGTGATCGACACGAAGCGGCCGCTCGGCTCACTCCACCCGCTGGCTGCCATCTCGGACCCGGCGGATCCCCTGCACGGCCACACGGCGGCGCTCGCTGGCACCTCACCTGAGCTGCTCGCGACGCTCGAGCGGCTCGCGGCGACGCTGGGCATGAAGACCATCGAGGTGCCCGAGACGGGCCGCGCCGCCTACCACGCTGGAGCCGTGCTGAGCGCAGGCCTGCTGGTGTCGCTCGCCGACGGCGCGGTGGCGGCGCTGCAGCACGCAGGGCTCGATCGCGAACAGTCGCTCGAGGCGCTGCTGCCGCTGATGAACTCCGCGCTTCGTGGGCTGGCGACGCGTGGCTTCGCGAAGGGCCTCACCGGGCCCGTCGTTCGTGGAGACGTGGGCGTCGTGCAGGCCCACCTCGACTCGTTGCCTGCAGAGCTCGGTAGCGTCTACCGGCTGCTCTCCCGCCGCACGCTGGCGCTGGTCGGAGAGAGCCTGCCGGCCGAGACGAAGCTGGCGCTCCAGCGAATTCTCGCCTGAAGCGCCAGCCCTGACCTCAGGGAGCCTCGTAGCGGACGACCAGGCGACCGTTCACCGTCGTGTTCTGGAACGAGGCGTTGTCGACGGTGCCCATCGACATCGTGTCGTTGGTGAAGCGCAGACGCCAGCGCACGTTCGAGGGCACCAGCTGCCCGAGCGCGGAGCGCACCTGGTGGGCGACCTGCGCCGTCTTGTTCCCGAAGGAGGGATCGGTCGAGAGCACCGTCGCGTTCGACTGCAGGAACCCACCCGGCAACGCGGCGGCGCTGTAGTCGGTCGCGTCGAGCGCGCCCATGTTCACCACCTCTGCGACGAGATCGCCGAGGTTGCTCGCTCCGTACGGAGTGCCGTTCACGCCGGTCTGCTCGAGCTGCAGGGTCGTCGCGTTCACGCAGTACACGTTCGAGGGAATCGCCGAGAGATCGAACGAGACGTGCCCGCGGCTGCGCACCGTCGAGTTGAACTCACCGACGCGAATGGCGACGTTGCTGGCGACGGTGCTCTGGCCCAGCACCGTGCCCGAGAGAATGCGGCCCGACGTCGAGGGGGTGTTGAAGATGATGGTCGTCACCTCGCGCATCGTGCGGAACGTGTAGTTCACGTTCGCCATCGGGTTCATCTGCAGGTCGCGCGCGATGTTCGTCGTGTCGTTGAGGCGCACCGAATAGAGCGTGTCGAACGAGAAGGCAGCGCGCGGCGTGAACGTGAGGATCGTGCCGGTCGCGTCGAAGCTGATGGTACCCGGCACGACCGTGGAGCCGTCGAGCACCGAGAAGGCCGCCGACGTCGACACACGATCGACCGCCGAGCTGAAGGTGAGCGTCACCGTCGTGCTGTTGCGGAACAACGAGCAGCCAGTGCGGGTCGCGACGCCGGTGGCGCCCGTCGCGGGGACGCGGCTCACCACCGTCGCGGCCGTCGTGTCGGTCACCGTGTTGGTGGTGAACGAGCGCGTGGCCGGCGTCATCGGGTTGTTCGCGTTGTCCTGCGGCGGGGGGTTGAAGCTGATCGTGTACGCCGTGCTGTTCGTCCAGTTCGACGTCGGCGTGAAGCGCACCGTCGTGAAGTTCGAGTTCCACGTGTAGGTGCCGGGGCGCACCGAACCGTTGAAGCGCAGGGTGGCCTCGACCGTCGCCGAGTTCATGGGCTCACTGAAGGTGAGAACGATCGAGGTGTTCACCGGAATCGCAGTGGCCATGTCGACTGGCAGCGAGCTCACCAGCGTGGGCGGCGTCGTGTCAGGGGGCGACGCGGTCGTGAACGAGAACGGGAACGGCGCGGGCATCGCGTTGCCCGCGAGATCGGTGGCCTCGACGGTGAGGTTGTAGGTGGTCGACGGCTGGAACGTGGCCACGCCGCCGTCATCGAAGGTGGGCATCGACCAGGTCGCGATGCGGTTGCCCATGCTCATCGTCGGCGTGCCGAGATCGAAGGGCGCGTTGATGGTGCTGACGACGGTCGAGGGCGAGACGGGCTCGCTGAAGGTGGCCGAGATCGTGAGGCCGGCGACGGCGACGTTGGTCGCGTTGTTGGCTGGCGTCGTGACGGTGACGGTCGGGGGCGTGTTGTCGACGACCGCGAGCGTGGTGAAGCCGAACATCGTCGGCGAGGCGAGCGCGTTGTTGGCGAGATCGCGCGCGACGACGCTCACCGTGTAGGTGGCGCCGGGGTTGAGGGGCAGCGCCGTCGTCACCGAGGCGCTGGCGTTGTTGTTCGAGAAGCTGGGCGAGCCGACCAGCGGCGTCGACGGCGAGAACGTCGCCATGAAGCTGGCCGTGTCGATGGGCTCGCTGAAGTCGATGGTGACGGTGATGCCGGCGTCGGTGCCACCGGGAACGTTCGACGCGCCCGCCTGCGGCGTCGTGGAGAGGATCGTCGGAGGCGTGACGTCGGCGCCCGAGCCGCCCCCCGTCGCAGCGCCACCGGCGTCACCACCAGCCGTGGCCGAGCCGCCCGCGGTCGCCGAACCGCCAGCCGAGGCGGAGCCGCCTGCCGTCGCCGAGCCGCCCGCCGTCGCCGAACCACCCGCTGTCGCCGAGCCACCCGCTGTCGCCGAGCCACCGCCCGTGCCCGAGGTGCCGCCACCCGTCGAGCTCATGGTGACGCACGAGCCGGCGGTGCAGGTCTGGTTCACCGAGCACGAGGTGCAGGCGCCGCCGCTCTTGCCGCACGCAGAGGTCGACTGCCCCATCTGGCACATGCCCGTCGCGTCACAGCACCCCGTGGGGCACGTGGTCGCGGAGCACGCAGCAGGCTGCGTTCCACAGGCGACCGAGAAGACTGCCAGACCCGACACTGCCACCCACAGGAGGATCGTTCGCATGGCCGTGGAACATGCTTCTCGCCGCGCGATCACTCAAGCAGTGAGTGCGCTCCACTTCCGGGCTGCCTCGTGGTGAAGGTGCGCACATGCGATCGCTGCTGATGATGAGCCTCTTCGGGCTGGGCCTCTCGTGTACGCCAGCGCCCACGCCCTTCCCCGACGGCTTCTTGTTCGGCGCGTCGATCGCCGGCTTTCAGGTCGACATGGGCTGCCCCACCCTGCCCGCGGAGCAGTGCGAAGATCGCAGGAGCGACTGGTACCAGCTCATCACCGGCAAGGCGCAGGTCAGCCCCGCCGTCGCGTCGAACTTCACGTGGGATCCGCCGTCGTCAGGGCCCGGCCACTGGGAGCTGTACGAGCAGGACTTCGGGCGCGCGAAGGACGAGCTGGGTCTGACAGGCCTGCGGCTCTCGCTCGAGTGGAGCCGCATCTTCCCGACCGCGACCGACGGCCTCGACGGAGCCCAGCTCGCCGCCGTCGCCAACGCCGACGCGATCGCGCGGTACCACGCGATGTTCGCCTCGCTCAAAGCGAAGGGCATCACGCCGCTGGTGACGCTGAACCACTACACGCTGCCGGTGTGGATTCACGACGGCCTCGCCTGTCACCAGAACCTCGCCACGTGCACGAACCGGGGCTGGCTCGACAAGGAGCGCCTGCACCGTGAGATCGCGAAGTACGCCGGGTTCGTCGCGAAGGAGTTCGGCGCCGAGGTCGATCTCTGGGCCACGCTCAATGAGCCCTTCGCCGTGGTGATCCCGGGGTACCTGCAGCCGGGGAGAGATCGCGTGAACCCTCCGGCCGTGTCGCTGAAGTTCGAAGAGGCGCGTCAGGTGGCCATCGCGATGATCGAAGGTCACGCCCGCCTGTACGACGCGGTGAAGCAGAACGATCTCGCCGACGCCGATGGCAACGGAAGGCCGGCCGAGATCGGCCTCGTGTACCCGATCGCGCCCGCGCTGCCGAAGAACCCCGAGAGCGCGCTCGACAAACGCGCCGCCGAGAACGTCTTCTATTTGAACAACCAGCTGTTCCTCGACGGCGTCATCAACGGAACGATGGACGCGAACATCGACGGGAAACCCGACGGCCCGCCGCGCGACGATCTCGTGGGCCGCTGCGACTGGCTGGGCATCAACTACTACTCACGGGTGAAGGTGGTGGGCACCGAGGCCGCGAGCTTTCCGCAGTTCTCGGTGCTCTCGACGTTCGACCCGTTCTCGCTCGAGCTCTGGGACGACACGCCGCAGGGCATCTTCGACGCGATCACCTGGGCGAAGGGGCGCTACGGCAAGCCGCTCTACATCACAGAGACGGGCACCGACGCCGCTCCAGACGCCGAGCGCACCGCCAGCTGGCTCGTGCGCTACCTCGCGATGACGCAGAAGGCGATTCACGCTGGCGCTGACGTGCGCGGGTTCTTCTTCTGGTCGCTGCTCGACAACTACGAGTGGAACCACGGCATGGCGATGAAGTTCGGCCTCTATGCGATTGGCACTGACGCGCAGAAGACGCGCACCCCACGCTCGGCCGTCAGCGCGTACCAGCAGATCACGAAGGCGAAGGACGTGCCCGCGGCGCTCAAGAAGCAATACGGCGCTGACTGATCACTGGCAGGTGCCGACCGTGCCGCCAGCGCCCTGAATGGCCTGACAGGTGCCGCTGGTGCAGCCGGGGCTGCCGGTGGTCGAACAGAAGGGGCGACAGATGCCCATCGAGGAGACGCTCGCGACGCACAAGTGGCCTCGCTGACAGAGCACCGAACCGCTGCAGGTGCCACCCGACGCGGCCGGCCCTGCCGGCAGACACCCTGGTGGTGACCCGGAGGCGAAGAGGGTGCAGTTCTGGGTCGAGGTGCATGGCGCCTGCGTGAGCGGGTCGCAGGCCGTTGGCGCGAGGCACAACAGGTGTCGCTCTCCACCGGGCGCAACTCCGAGCTGGATGAGTGAATTGCAGAGCGTGCCACTGACGCACGTGTTGTTCTGTGGACCGCAGAACTGGCGACACGTGGTCTGGCCGCTCAAGGTGAAGCACTGCGAGCCGACCTGGCAGAGATCGCTCGAAGGGGAACATGACGACCCAGGCGTGAGGGTGCTGGAGCCAGAGGGCACGCAGACTCGGCGAACACCTCCGTCTCCGGTCGAGGTCACCACGCACTTGTTCTGCCCGATGCAGTTCTGAGTCTGAACGTCGCAGTCTCCTGGAAGGCACACTCCCGCACTGGATGAAGCTCCGGTGAGCACGCAGGCCGTACCTGAGGGGCAGACCGGCGACACGAAATCGCAGGTCGTCGGAGTTCCACCGCCGGTACCTGACGTGCCACCGCCCGTGCCTGACGTTCCACCGCCGGTGCCTGACGTTCCACCGCCGGTGCCTGACGTGCCACCGCCGGTGCCTGACGTGCCACCGCCCGTGCCTGACGTTCCTCCGCCGGTACCTGACGTTCCTCCGCCGGTACCTGACGTGCCTCCGCCAGTGCCTGACGTTCCACCGCCGGTGCCTGACGTTCCACCGCCGGTGCCTGACGTTCCGCCGCCGGTGCCTGACGTTCCGCCGCCGGTGCCTGACCTTCCGCCGCCGGTGCTGGAGAAGCCGCCGCCTGTTCCGCTCGAGCCAGCTCCAGAGCTTCCGAGGCAGGTGCCGAAGCTGCACGACGCTCCGAGGCCGCAGGCTGTGCAGGTGTTGCCACGCGAGCCGCAGGCTCCGGACGAGTTCCCGGACTGACACGTTCCCGACAGATCACAGCAGCCGGTCGAGCACGTGGTCGAGTTGCAGCGGGGCGTCGGCGTTCCACACGAGGAGACTGCGGCCACGGCGACGAGCACAGTGAGGAGCGGTCGAGTCATGCGCTCCGCGTAGCACCGCCTGATGCGATCCGTCGACCGGGCTCGGTCGCGCTGGTACGTCGCCCGAATGCGTGTCGCGCTCTCGTGTCTGATCGCCGTCTCGGGGTGCCAGTGCGCCAGAGCGCCGAACGTGGTCGATGCAGGCGTCGCTGGTCCCACGCCGTCGATCGCGATTCAGACGGCCATCGACGCGGCGCTGGCGAAACGACAGCAGGGAGACTCGGCGACAGCGACCACGATGTTGCTCGAGGCCGCGGCGAAGGCACACGCGGCGAACGATCTGCCAGGCGAGGCCTGGGCGCTGCATCGGGCCGCAGACACACTGCTCGATCAGCACCAGTGCGCGCCGGCTCGAAAGCGCTACCTCGAGGCCCTGACGCTGCATCGGCGCTCGAACGATCGCGTGAAGCTGGGTCTCGTCGCCAACGATCTCGGGCTCTGGTCGAAGCACTGTCAGCTCGAAGAAGCGGTCGGCTGGTTCTCACTCGCGATGAGCTACGGGCGCGGCGACGAGAAGGCGTACGGCACGAGCGCCAACAACCTCGGCACCGTGTTCTGGAACATCAACCGGCCCGAAGAGGCGAACCTGGCGTACGAGACGGCGCTCGAAGCGGCCGAGCGCGCAAACGATCTCGTGCTGCAACGAAAGGTGCTCGCGAACCTGGCGCTGCTCTGGGTGCTGACCGCAGAGGGCCGCTACGACTTCGACCCGCTGTCCGAGAGCACCTCGATCGACTCGCTGCTCGCGAAGGACGCGGGCGTCGACGAGCTGCTCCAGGCGCTCGACTCGCACGATCGGTTCGACGGTGACAGCTCGGAGCCCCGACCGATTCCACCTGACAGCCCGGCGCTGGCGAAGGCGCGCGACTTCTTCCGCCGCGCGATCGAGGTCGCGAGGAAGGGCGGCGAAGACCCCATCGTCGTGTGCGCCTCATTCGGCACGTTCGACAACCGCTGCGAGCTGCTCACGCCCAAGACGCCGTGATCAGATCGGGTTGGCGAAGCCCTGCGTCGCTCGACCGCTGGCCAGCTTCAGTACACGAAGGGAATGATGCGCCAGCGAACGCGCGTGATGTAGCGCTCCCACAGCGGGCCATATTTCTTCGCGCAGCGGCGATCGTCATCGAGCTGCCGCGGGAAGAGCAGCGCCACGTAGTACAGCGGGTACGCCCACGGCTGCCACGCGGTGAGGTGGCCGAGCGACAACGCGAGCCCTGACGCCATCAACAGCTCGCCCAGATAGTTCACGTGCCGCGAGAGGCCCCAGAAGCCGTTCACCAGCACCCGGCCGTCGAGCGCCTCGGGAACGATCAGCCCGAACGCCTTCTTCGTCGGGTCGCGCTTGAACCAGTACTTCTGCATGTTGGCGCCGCGCGCGAACATCCACCCCGAGAAGAAGACGGTGGCGAAGAGCGGCATCAGCCAGAACGGAAGGTGCGGGTTCGGCGCCTCGGCGAGGCCCCAGAGGCCCACGCCATAGAAGTACGGGTAGAAGACGAGGCAGCCCCACGTCAGCTTGAAGCCCACGCGCTCGGCGACGAAGTCGTACGTGTAGAGGTGCACCTCTTCGAAGAACAGGTACTCGCAGAGGAAGAACGAGAAGAGCGCGACGTAGAGGTACACGCCGGGGTTGGGATCGGTCGCGTACAGCTGAACGTGATGGGCCGCGAACGAGAGCAGGTTGAGCTCGAGGATCACCGCGCCCACCAGGTACAGGTACATCTTCGCGTCGATGCGCCCGCCCCACAGCTGCGGCTGCTCGATGCGCCCGAGGAAGAAGTCCTTCAGCGGGTTGGTGGTGACGGGCTTCGCCATGAAGACGATCACGGCCGAGGCGATGAGGCCCGTGACACACGCGCCGATCACCAATTCCCAGCGATGCACGAAGAGCGCGTTCCACGGCAACAGGCCCTGCCAGCAGACGAGCGCCCAGAGCCCGACCGAGAGGAAGAGCACGATGAGCCCGTTGAGGTGGTAGCGGTACTTCTTCCCTGTCTCGGCGTTCACCACGTAGCCGTCGACCCATCGGCCGGGGACGATCACGTTCAGCGCAAACACGGCGAGGTACATCACCAGCGGCCACAGGTACGCAGGCATCAGAGCTTCTCCAGCGGAGTCGACAGCAGCTTCTTGTCTTCCTTCGTGAGCTCGAGCTTCGCGAAGAGATCGGGGCGGCGTTCCCGGGTGAGGTGCAGCGCGTGCCAGCGCCTCCACCGCGCGATGCGGGCGTGATCTCCACCCTGCAGCACCTCGGGCACCGTCATGCCGCGGAAGTCGACCGGTCGCGTGTACTGCGGGTGCTCGAGCAGGTTCGACTCGAAGCTCTCGGTGACGGCCGAGGTGGCGTTGCCCAGCACGCCAGGCACCAGCCGCGCGACGGCGTCGATCACCACCAGCGCCGCCAGCTCTCCGCCCGTCAGCACGAAGTCTCCGAGCGAGAGCTCTTCGTCGATGAAGGCCAGCGCGCGCTCGTCGACGCCTTCGTAGCGGCCGCACACGAGAATCGCCGAGCCGTGCGTCGCCAGCTGCCGCGCCTTCGCTTGCGAGAAGGTGGGCCCGCGCGGGCTCATGAGAATCACCTTCGCGTCGGGCAGCTTCGCCTTCGCGGCCTCGATGGCGCCAACGAGTGACTCGACCTTCATCACCATGCCCGCGCCGCCGCCGTAGGGCGTGTCATCGGTGTTGCGGTGTTTGTTGTGCGCGTGATCTCGAATGTCGATCGTCTCGACCGACAGCAGGCCCTTCTCTCGTGCCTTGCCGATGATCGACTCCGACGCGTAGCCGCTGATCATCGTGGGAAAGAGCGTCAGGACCTCGAAGCGCATGAAGGGCGCTTCCCTATCTCATTTCGCTCACGGGTCGACGACGACGATGAGGCGCTGAATCGTGCCGTCCGTCAGCTCGATGTCGATGGAGCCTTCGACCGTCTGCTCCGACGTCACCACCACCAGGCCGGCCTTCTTGCGCGCGTTGAGCGCCTGCGCGTGCATGCTGCGGAACGGAGCCTCGGGGTCGAGCGCCACGACCTCACCACGCTTGATGCGCAGCACGGGCCCGGCCTCGGCCCACTTCAGCGTTCGTGAAGGCGGCGTCCTGGTCACGTCGCTGCCGCTGACCTGCATCGCCACCGACTTCGAGGTGCCCGAGGCGTCGACGAACTCGAGGGTGCCGCGCCCGGCCACCTCGCCCATGAGAACGAGGCTCGAGCCGAGCTCCTTCGCCTTCACCAACTCGGGCGGCACGACGCTCCACTTCGAGCCTCTGGTGATCGACAGCACCTTCTGTCGCCCGACCTCGAGCTGCACGTCGTCGGTGGGCACACGAACGATGACGGGCCAGGTGCGGTGCTCGCCATCGGAGAACCAGGCCTCGAGCGTCGTCGCTCCAGCGTGTTTGCCCTTGAGCTCGAGGAACGGCTCTCGTTCGACGACCTCGACGAGCTCGCGATCGCCCACCGACCAGCGCACCCGCCCGGGCACCAGCAGACGTTTCAACTCGCGGACGCCCAGCGTGACCGTGTGAGGTTGAGAGACCTCGTCGACCACGACGACGTCGAGCTCCGAGACACCGCCGTCGCCGTCGCGATCGAGGGTCAGCACCGTGGAGCCAACCGCCACGGCCTCGAGCTGCGTCACCGTGCCGGTGGGTGTGCTCTGCACGACGCCGCCGGGGCGCATCGACGCGACGAACGAGCGCATCACGTACAGATCGCCACGCCGCAGGCGGAGCGTGGGCCGGCGAACGCCTCCGTCGGGCGCCCCTGCATCGACGACGGCCGCGCCTGCGTCGCGGTGACCTGCATCGGCCTGCGCGGGACCGACCGCGAAGAGCAGCGTGGAGACAGCGATGGCGACAGAGGCATCGGCACGAAGGGGCATGGGTGTGGCTCCTCGAACGGGGCCCCTCGTTCCATGCGGCGGCCCGGCTGGCGGTTCCACCGTGATCGCGAGCTCGACCGGGTTGCGAGGCCCACCATCGGCGATCGGCGCGGGCTCACGTTCGAACCGGGGGTCGAGCCGATCGAGCTCGAGGGTCGTCACGGTGCGTACAGCCATCGCGACGCCGGCGTCGATGGAGGTCCGCACGGGCTCGCCGCACGAGCCGCGTCCGAGCAGCGCTGTGCCTGCGAGGAGCACCAGGGCGAGAACGCCGAAGGGCCACGAGGCACGCCGCGGGGCCCACGCACTGCGGTCTGCTTCGGTCGGCGTTGCATGCTTCGCCACCGCATCGAGGGTCTGAAGACGTCGCGCCGCCTCGGCCAGTGCGGGCTCCGAGCCCAGGCGAAGTTCGAACGCCGCGCGCGCCTCGGCGGTCAGGGTTCCGTCGACCCACTCCGACAGGAGGAGCCAGTCGTTCTCCGTCATGGCGAACCTCCTCTCGTGGGGCGATCGAGCAGGGGACCCATCGTCAGCACCAACGCCATGCGCGCACGGGCCAGCCTCGACTTGATGGTGCCGACCGGCACCTCTTCGAGCGCCGCGATCTCGTCGAGCGGGAGCCCTTCCATCGACGCGAGCACGAAGGCGCGGCGCTGGGCGAGCGGCAGGCCTTCCAGGGCGCGATCGAGGGCCGCTTCGAGCGAACGGCCCTCGGCCACGACCGCCGGGTCGGGGGCGTTCGAGGGCTGTGGCCGATCATCGAGGGTGACGAACTCGGGGCGCTTCTTGCGCAGCTCCATCAGCAGAAAACGGGTCGCGACCGTCGTCGCCCAGGTCGAGAACTTCGCGGGGCCGTCGGGGTCGAAGCGGCCCAGCACCTCGACGAGATGGGCCGAGACGGCCTGCACCTGATCGGCGTGTTCACCCGGCAGCCCGAGCCGCCGCACGAGCGCCGCCAGCAGCGGGCCGACCTGCGCGAACACCGACGCGAGGGCCTCGCGGTCCTTCGATTGAGCGCGGCGAACGAGCTCGGGGCTCACGCAGCCATTCCATGCGCGAGGGGCCCGGCCGGTTCCATCGTCAGCTCTCGGTGTCGTACTCCAGCGGCCTCAGCACGATGGTGCGGCTCACGAGATCGACCTTCACCACGAAGTCCTCGGCGAACGGAATCATCTCTTCCTGTTCGCCCTGCTTGAGCACCAGGTTCGGCACCGGGCCCGAGCTCCACACCTCGACGACGGTGCCCAACGGCTTTCCGTCAGGCGTCACGGCGGTGAGGCCCACGAGATCGCCCTGAAAGAACTCACCTTCTTCGGGTGGGTCGATCTCATCGCGATGCACGGCGATGGTGGAGCCGATCAACGCCTCGGCCGCCTCGCGCGTGTGCACCCCGTCGAGCTCCATCAGCAGATCGCCACCGGGGCCATCACGCAGGGTCTCGAGGTCGAACTCTTTCGGAGCGCCCTCTTTCGGCGTCAGCATCACGCGATCGACTTCACCGATCGCGGTCGACGTGGGGTCGAAGGTCTTGATGATGAGCGCGCCCTTGAGCCCATGCGCACGAGACACGTAGCCGACCTTCAGCCACGGGCTCGACGCGGTGCTGTCGTTGGGAGCGCTGCTCACGGCACCGGCGCTGCGGTTCCGTTCTGCGGGGCTCGGCGGTCATCGACCAGCTCGAGCCGAATCTTCTCGCCCTTCTTCTGGGCGGCGTGCGTCACGACCGTGCGCAAGGCGTTGATGGTGCGGCCGTCGCGGCCAATCACCTTCCCGATGTCGTCGGGAGCCACCTTGAGCTCGTAAAGCGCGTGGTCGGCGGCGGGAGTCACCGTCAGCTCGACCACGTCAGGCTTGTCGACGAGCGCCTTCGCGAGAAAGACGATCAGGTCCTTCACGAAGAACTCAGGCCTTGGCCGCAGGAGCCGGGGCAGCCTTGTTCTTCTTGTACAGGTTGCCGACCGTCTCGGAGGGCTGCGCGCCCGACTTCGTCCAGTGCGCCCAGCGCTCTTCGTTCACCGCGAACTTCGCAGGCGACTCGTTGGGGTCGTACATGCCGATGTTCTCGATGAAACGGCCATCGCGGGGCATGCGCGAGTCGGCAGCGACGACGTGGTAATAGGGGCGCTTCTTGGCGCCAGCGCGGGCGAGACGGAGGACGACGCTCATCTGACAAGCTCCTGAAAAGACGTTGGGACGGTGCCCCTACACGGTTTTCGAAGCTCCCGTCAAGCCTGAGCCGCCATTCGCTTGAGATCACTGAGGCTTCCGCCCATAGGATGGAGCCCATGAGCGTGGTGCTCGATCAGGCCGTGACCTTCCTGACCTCCATCGGGGTGGAAGTCGATCGATCTCAGCTGTCGCGCTGGCTCGCGGGTCGGGCGACGACGCACGCCGACGATCTGGGCCTGGCCTTCGCGTGCGCGCGTGGCGACGAGGTGGCGGCGCGGCACTTCGAGAAGACGTGGATGCCGGTGGCCGAGAAGGCGCTGAAGAAGGCCGGCATGGACGCGACGGTGATCGACGACGTCTTGAGCTGGCTGCGCGCCGAGCTGTTTGCGCGTGATCAGGGCCCGCTCTTCGACACGTACACGGGCCGCAGTGATCTCGGCGGCTGGCTGCGCGCGATCGTCGTGCACGAAGGCGTGCGGCGCTCGAAGAAGCAGCGGCGCGAGGTGACGCCCGAGGCCATCGCCGAGATCCCCGTGCCCGACGTCGAGCTCACGGCGCTGCGTGGCGCGTACGGGCCGCAGTTCACCGAGGCGATCTCGAAGGTGTTCGCGTCGCTGACGGTGGAGCAACGCAACGTGCTGCGCCAATCGTTCCTCGACGGGCTGTCGATCGACGTGCTGGCGAAGCTGTACGGCGTGCATCGCGCGACGGCGGCGCGACGGGTTCAGGCGGCGAGGCAGGCGCTGGTCGACGGCGTGCGCGCGCACCTGAAGGAACAGCTGAAGCTGGGCGACTCGAGCATCGACGCGCTCATCACCCTGGGGAACCTGAACGAGAGCCTCTCGGGCCTGCTGCGCAAGACGCGTGGTTAGCGGTTGATGATCGTCTCGAGCGAGCCGTTCTTGTCCTGGTCGACCTCGAACTTCGTCTTCTCACCAGAGGGCGTGAAGGTCGTCGTCGCGCGCATGGCGAGCTCGCCGGTCTCGTTGCTGGCCTTCTCGTAGATCTCCATCGAGGGCGCCCAGCCCGTCGCCGGGTATTCGTTGTGCGCGTGGCTCCACACCTTGCCCGTCTCGACGAGGCCGAAGAACGAGTCGCGCTTCGTGCCGCTGACGAAGGTGTCGACCGCGCGGCCCTGGCCATCGAGCATGCTGAGCTCGCGGCGGGTCGTGCCCATGATGGTCGACTCGATCAACCTCGCGTCGGCCTTGCCGTCACCGTTCACGTCGAAGGTGCGGGTGCGCTGATCGCCAAACATCGGGACGCTCTTCTCGCTTCGATCAGAGAGCACCCGGGCGTTCTGAACGGGAGCGAGGACAGTCGAGAAGGGCTTGCCGATGAGCGTGTTGGACATGCGGGGTTGTCGAAGCGGCTGCGCGGTCGATTTGTGCCGGTTTTGTAAGCCCACTGCGGCGTTTCTCGATTCGTGAAAACCCCTTTCAATTCAACGTGTTATGGCCACATCTTCATCAAGCCGGGCCATCGTGGTGGCGAGCGGGTCGAGTGGATCAGCCGTCAGCCACAGCTTCAGGCCCCTGCCCTCGGCGAAGTCGACGAGCGGGCGCAGCACCCGATCTGGTCGGGTGGTCTCGATGATCGGCAGCGCGACCCTCGCGTCCGGGCCGAGCTCGGCGCGCAGCTCGTTCTGCAGCGTGGCGGTGTCGATCTTGCCGCCAAAGAAGACCTCGAACCGAACCGCGGTGGAGTCGATGAAGGTCGCGAGCCCGCCCAGCCGCGTCGCCTTCGTCCCCGCGTGCGTGCGGCCACGGGAGGACTCGAACAACGCGAACCGACCCGCGATCACGCCGCGCTGCGACTGGAGCTCCTGCGGCACGGCGTCGCGAAAGCTGGCGAAGATCCACTGACGGCTCGCCTCGGGCACGGGTCGGGCGACTGCCTTGATGAGCGCGTTGTCGACGTCGGCGGGCCGACCCACCACCAGCTCGGCCGAGGTGCGGGGCGCGTTGCGAACGGGCAGCGTGTCTCCGCCCGGCAGGTGACACGGTGAGGCGACGAAGAGCGTGAGCCCACGTCGCACGGCGCGGTGATGTGGAATCGCGAGCGAGTCGGAGGCGGCCTTCAACGTCTCGGCGTCGTCGAAGCCGAGCGCTTCGATCATCTGCACCGACTCGTGCTCGTGAATGCGGTTGAGCACCGCGACACCACCCGAGCGCCAGAGCAACGTTCGCAGCGAGGGGAAGTCGTCTTCGAGCGCGCTCCCGGTGTGGAGCAACACGTTTCGCCCCGCCGCCGCCATGCCATCGGGCGCGAACTCGTTCGGCTGCGCGGTGATGTTCTCGCTCGCGAGCAATGCGATGAGCTCGGGCGTGTACGCGGTGTTCGCCAGCTGCACGTCAGAGATCCGCTCGACGAACGCCTGCGCGGCCTGCGCCTGCGCGAACCGGCCGACGAGCACGCAGTCTCCGGAGTTGTTCGCCGAGAAGCCCTGCCAGACCCGAACGCCATCGTCGAACGTCGCGTGACCGTCGAGCGGCCTCGCGCAGCCAGAGAAAGGAGCACGCTTCGACAGCCGCTCACGCCGTTCCTTCCAGAGCGAGATCGCCTGCTCGGCGGAGTCGAACGGCATCGCGTCGTGATGAAACGAGCACGCCTTCAGCTTGCGGTCCGACGTGATGGTGACGAAGTCGACGCCCGCGCCGCAGTCGGACGCCGGAAACAGCCGCGGCACGTCTGAGAGCGTGTTCGCGAAGCAGGTCGACAGCCGCACTCGCACGGGCGCGTCACGGATGATCGACGAGAGCGTTCGCAGATCGGTGGGCGCGAGCTCCTTCTTCCCGTCGTTCCCGATGAAGCGCAGCAGCGCGACGTCGTGACAGCCACGGCGCGGAAGCTCGGCCAGCAACGCGGGGAGTTCGTGAAGGCGAGCGCGATCGACGATCACGTTGGCGCCAGTGCGGGCTCCGGCAGCAGCGAGCGTCATCAGCGCCTCACGCCACGGGTTGTCGTCATACAGCGAGACCCGTACCTCACCCACGTGCCTGGCCAGATGGAGCGCGCGCTCGGGCGTGAGGAGCGCTCCGTTCGTCGTCGCGTTCAGCGCCAGTGACGTCTCTTCCTTCAACCTGGCCAGCAGCTCGTCGAAGCCGCGAAAGACGAGCGGCTCACCTCCACCAAACGCGACCTCGAGCACCCCGAGCGCGTCGAACGCCTTCAACGTGTCGAACGCGGTCTCGGCGGTCCAGTGACTCGGAGCCTTCACGTCGCGGGAGCAGAAGCCACAGCTCAGGTTGCACGCGTTGGTGATGCCGAAGAGCACCGTTCTCGGCGCGACCTGCCTCAGCGCGCGCGTGGCCGGCGAGTCGACGCGAACATTGAGTCCGGTCGAGCGATCGAACCAGAGCCGGGCACCATCGAGGGGAATGGAACGGAGAGTGTCCATGACGGCACCGCAGACTGGCCGAGCGCGCAGAACCTGAACACCGATTCCTCGAAGGCAGGCGTTCAGCTACGACGGCGGGAATGAATGCACGGTTGATCGCCCTGTCCCTTGGTCTCGCGCTGCAGATGTCGTGTGGAGTGACGCAGCAGCGGTGCTCGGTGTCGACGTGCAGCACGGGGTGCTGTGACTCGAGCGGGCTGTGCGTTGCGGGAAATTCGCAGACGGCCTGTGGAGCGCGCGGCGGAACCTGTACGTCGTGCACCTTCGGGTTTCAGTGCATCAGCGGCTCGTGCATCGTGACTGGCACCGGGAGCGGCGGCGGCACGAGTGGAACTGGAGGCGGATCGGTCACGGCGGGAGGCTCCACGGCTGGTGGATCCGTCACTGCAGGCGGCTCGACGGCAGGCGGGTTCGTGACGGCGGGTGGAAGCACGGCGGGTGGCTTCGTCGCAGCAGGTGGCTCGTCGGGTGGTGGCTTCGTGACCGCTGGAGGAACGACCGCTGGTGGCTTCGTCACTGCGGGCGGCTCCACGGCTGGCGGCTTCGTGACGGCCGGTGGCACGACGGCAGGTGGTTTCGTGTCAGCTGGAGGCACGACGGCAGGCGGCTTCGTCACCGCGGGCGGCTCGACGGCGGGTGGCTTCGTTGCAGCAGGTGGCACGGCGGTGGGCGGAGGCACGGCGAGCTGCGCGGGCTGCAGCCTCAACGGCGTCTGCCAGCCGGGGAACACGACGGGAGCCTGTGGTGCGCGCGGCGTGGCGTGCTTCGCGTGCTCGACGAACCAGTTCTGTTCCAACGGGCAGTGCACTGGCGCGAACACGGGCGACACGGGCTCGACCTGCGCCGTCAACGCAGACTGCAAAGAGGCCATTCTCGGCGGCGCAACGCGTGAGTGCGTGCCTCCCTATCGCGCTGACGGTGGCGCCTCGGGCTGGCCCGGCGGCTACTGCAGCAACGCGGGCTGTGACTCGTTCGTCGATTGTCCCGGCACCACGGGATCGTGTGGACGCGACGGCTTCTGCTACGCGACCTGCCTCGCGGTGAACCTCGGTCAGAGCAACTGCCGGCCGGGGTACGTGTGCTCCGATGCGTTGACGGTCGATGGCGGAACGTTCGCCCTGTGCATTCCCGACTGTCGCAACCCCGGCTACGCGGGCTGTGGGCCGGGTCGAACCTGCGGGCTGCTCGGCTACTGCAATTGATCGCGGGGAGGACTCGCCTCCTTCACGCTGGGCGCGCTTCGGAAACACCCTGATTTCCCGGCGGCCGGCCATGGCACGCGGCGTGGAAATGCGCGGCGAATGCGCGCTCTCGTCGCGGGTCTGGTGCTCGCGAGCTGCACGACTGGAGTGTCTCCGCCTCCGCCTCCCGTGATGGTGGAGCTGCCTGCCGTCGTCGATGCGGGCGCTGTGCTCGTCGTCGACGCTGGCGAAGAACCGGCACTCGACGCAGGCGTCTCGATCGCCGCTGGTCTCGGCGCAACGCTCGATGACGCGCGCGAAACGATCATCTTCCGTGTCTTCTCGGCGCACGCGACCCGGCTCGAGGTGAGCCTCTTCTTTCATCCACTCGGCAGTCGCGCGTTCACCAGCATGGTGATGGAGCCCGAGGCCGATGGCGTCTGGCGCGCCGAGCTTCCCCTGCCACCCGATGCAGGAACGATCTTCTACGGCTACCGCGCGTGGGGTCCGAACTGGCCGTACGTCGAGGGCTTCGTTCCTGGCAGCGCTGCGGGTTTCGTGTCCGAGGTCGATGCCGAGGGGAACCGCTTCAACCCGAACAAGCTGCTGATCGATCCCTTCGCGAAGGAGCTGAGCCACGATCCGAAGACGCCGGGCTCCACGGACTTCAGTCCCTACCAGGGCGGCGCGACGAACCGCGTGAAGGACTCGGCTCCAGCGGCTCCGAAGGGTGTGGTGCTTCGTCAACCGAACATCGACGTGGGCGCACGCCCGACTCGCTCGCTCAAAGACGACGTCATCTGGGAAGTGCACGTGCGCGGGCTGACGATGAACGACCCGTCACTGCCCGAGGCGCTGCGTGGCACGTACGCGGGCGCTGCACGAAAGGCCGCCGAGCTCGCCGCGCTGGGCATCACGGCGATCGAACTCCTGCCCGTGCAGGAGACGCAGAACGAGACGAACGATCTCGACCCGCTCTCGAACGATGGCGACAACTACTGGGGCTACTCGACGCTCAACTATTTCGCGCCCGATCGCCGGTACTCGAGTGATCGATCTCCCGGTGGGCCGACGCGCGAGTTTCAGCAGATGGTGCGCGCGTTTCACGACGCCGGGCTGAAGGTGTTCATCGACGTCGTCTACAACCACACCGGCGAGTCGGGGACGATGTCGTTCCGCGGGCTCGACAACCAGTCGTATTACTCGCTCACGAATGATCGGCAGGGAGGCGTCAACAACACGGGCGTGAGCGGCAACTTCAACTCACGCAACGCGGCGGGGCAGCGGTTGATCATCGAGTCGCTGAGGTACTGGCACGAGGTGCTCGGCGTCGACGGGTACCGCTTCGATCTCGCGACGGTGCTGGGCAATGACTGCGAGCACGGGTGCTTCCGATACGACCGCGATGATCCCAGGACGGGGCTCAATGCGCTGACGGCCGCGTTGCCCGTGCGTCCCTTCATGGGCGGAGCGGGTGTCGATCTCATCGCCGAGCCCTGGGCGATCGGCAACGGCACGTACCAGGTCGGTCACCTGCCGCGCGCGTGGGCGGAGTGGAATGACAAGTACCGCGACGCGCTGCGCACGCATCAGAACCGGCTCGGGTTCAACGAGGTGACGCTGGAAGAAGTGGTGCGGCGACTCTCGGGCTCGCCCGATCTGTACCAGGACGATGGACGGCCGCCGGCCGCGTCGATCAACTTCCTCGTCGCGCACGATGGCTTCACGCTGAACGATCTCTATTCGTGTGATGGGAAGAACAACGGGCAGGCGTGGCCGTGGGGGCCGTCGAATGGTGGCTCCGATGCGAACCGCAGCTGGGATCAGGGCGGCATGGCGGCGGCGCAGCGGCAGGCGGCTCGGACCGGAATGACGTTGCTGATGATCTCGGCGGGCACTCCGATGATGACGGGCGGCGACGAGCACCTGCGCACGCTGCGGTGCAACAACAACGCGTACAACCTCGACTCCGAGAAGAATTGGCTGTCGTGGACGCACACGGTGGAGCAGCAGACGTTCGCGACGTTGACGAAGCGGCTGTTGCAGTTCCGGCGCGCGCACCCTGCCCTTCGGCCGTCGAGCTTCTGGCGCGGCATCGACACGAATGGAAACGGGCTGGAGCAGTCGCGCTGGTTCACGACGAGCGGTGACGTGGCCGATGCGGCGTACCTGAGGAATCCGGCGAATCACGCGGTGGGCCTGCGCCTCGATGGCACGGAGCTGGGAGAGCAGGACGTGGTGTTCGCGGCGATCAACGGCTGGTCGGGCGAGCTGACGTTCACCCTGCCGTGGAGCGGCGCGGGGCGGCGGTGGCTCGTAGTGGGAGACTCGTGCAGTGAAGAAGGCCTCGTCGAACCGGGAATGGAGCGAGCGGTGATGGGCAATCGACTTCAGGTGTGTGGGCGCGGCGTGGCGCTGTTGGTGGCGCGATGAAGCTGGGCCTCGGGTGTGGAGCGTTGGGCGATCTGCGTCGGCTCGATGAGCGGCAGGCCGCGGCGCTGGTCGATGCGGCGCTGCGGGTGGGCGTGAAGGTGTTCGATACGGCGCGCAGCTATGGCGAGTCGGAGGGGCGGCTCGGCCGGTTCCTGCATCGGCGCGCGGTGACGATCTCGACGAAGGGCGGCTACGGCGTGGAGCCGGTGCGGGAGTGGACCGGCGCGGCGATCACCGCGGGTATCGAGCGGGCGCGGCATGAGCTGGGCGTCGATCGGCTGGGGCTGTTCCATCTGCATTCGTGTCCGCTCGAGGTGCTGCAGCGGCCGGATCTGTTGGAGGCGCTCGAGTCGGCGAAGCGGCAGGGGCTGGTGGAGCGCATTGGGTACGCGGGTGATGGCGAGGCGCTCGCGTGGGCGGTCGAGTGTGGGCGGTTCGATGCGTTCGAGGCGTCGTGGAGCGTGTTCGATCAGGCGAACGGGCCGGTGCTGCTGCGGGCGAAGGCGCAGGGGAAGTTCGTGTTGGCGAAGCGGCCGTTGGGTGGGGCTCCGTGGCGCGGGTTGCCTTCAGATGCCGCGGGAGCCGAGTACCTGCGCCGCATGCAGGCCATGGCGATCGACGTGGCCATGCCGTGGGAGGAGCTGGCCGCCCGGTTCGCGGCCCATGCGTCTGAGGTCGATGTGATTCTGGTCGGCACCACCCGGGCGGCGAACCTGGAGCGCATCGCCGCGGCCGTGGAGAAGGGTCCGCTTCCGGCCGAGCTCGATGGGCTGATTCGGGCGGCTTTCCGACGGGAAGGAACGAAATGGACGGCGCAGATGTGATTCGTCTTGACGAGGCGTCAGGCGCTGGGTATTTCGCGCGTCCACTTCGGCGCTGCACACGAAGTGGTGAACGAGATGCGGGAATAGCTCAGCGGTAGAGCATCGCCTTGCCAAGGCGGGGGTCGAGGGTTCAAATCCCTTTTCCCGCTCCATGACGGACCAAGAAGCCCCGGTAACCCCGGGGCTTTTTGTTTTTGGGTCTGTGGTGGCCGTTTCATCAAGCGGGCGGACGTGGGCCCTGATGAAGCACTGATGAAATCGGGCGCTGAACCAGGGCGATGCTTTGGCGTCGGCCGTGCGGCTCGATTGCCCACCTCGGCAGTCGCGACGAGCTTCACGCGAAGAAGAAGCCCTCCACGTCACCTCTTCGTGGGTCCCACAGCCGCAGCAACTTCACGACGCGCGACTTCTCCTGCACCTCGTAGAAGAGGAGGTAGCCCGTCCGCTGCAGCACCACTCGGCGCACGCGAAACCCCTCGGGCGAACCGACTTCGACGCCCATGAACGGGACGACTGGCAGCAGCAAGCGGACTCTCGACAAGTCGGTGTCGAAGTAGGTCGACGCCGGCGGCCGGTAGGTCTTCCACTGGCGCTTCGCCTCGAGAATCTCGTCCCTGGCCAGCGGCGCGTACCGCAACGAGAATCGCGGACGCATCACTCAGCGTCGATGGCGTCGAGCTCGGCCTGCAGTTCTTCGTCCGTCACGAAGTGGCCCTTGTCGATGGCGTCGCTGGCCTCACGCAGCTGCGCCCATCCCTTGTCGGTGAGCGTCCACTTCTCCGCGTCCGCGTCGAGCACCACGATGTCGACGGCGGTGCCTTCCGGCAACGCCTCATCCGCCACCACCGTGTTGCCCACGACTCTGCCCTTCACGACTCGCATGGCCGACATTGTGCGGCCCTCTCGCTCATTCGTGCAACTCGTTGTCCGCCTCGTCTGTCTCCGCATCCAACTGCGCCAGCCCCGCAGCCGTACGCTCGACCGGACAACGTACTCGGTCATGTTCGGCTGCTCGAGTCGGTGCTGTGGTGGACTTGCCAGTGGTTGCTCGCGCTGCTTCACCTTGTGCAGTCCACGAGGCGTCGGCTCGACAGGGCCCGCATCAAGTGGCGCCATCGTCTGGCGGCGTGCTGCGCCGTCTCGGAGGAAGTCGTCCGGACCCACGGGCCGCACGTCGCGGTGGCCACAACCGCACCTCGAGCGCCGTGGAGTGGGCCGTGCTTCGGCTCCACGTCGACTGCCCTCACCTCGGCATTCGTGGCCTGGCGACGCTCCTGGCCCGCGTGGAGGGCATTTCGCTGAGCCCCTCCACCGTTCGTTCGATTCTCCGGCGACGACGACACGATGTCGCCGAGCTGGAGTCCGTGAGACGGGAACGCCCGCGCACCATCGTCGTGCCTGAACGCATGTTGCGTTGGGGCATCGACCTGACGCTCGTCTGGGTCTTGGGCTTGGTGCCGGTGTGGCTCATCAGCGTCGTCGACATGCACTCGAGCCGCCTCATCGCCCTTCGTCCCGTCGAACCGACGAGTGAAGGTGTCGTCGCGGTCCTCAAGGAGCTCTTCCGCGAGCAAGGCCACCCGAGCGCGGTGATGACCGACAACGGTGGCCAGTTCGTCGCTGCTGAGTTTCGCCACGCCCTCGGTGTTGCAGGTGTTCGTCATCTGCGAATTCGTCCCGGTCACCCTTGGACGAACGGCAAGACAGAGCGCGTCTTTCGCACCATGAAGGAACTGCAGCGCTCTACGCGCCTGTCCTCGTGTCCCTCGAGCATGTTCGGTCGTTCTGCGCCGACGTTCTCGAGTACTACAACCATTGCCGGCCGCACTCCTCGTACTGGGGCCTGACGCCTGACGAGCGCGACTCCGGCCGGGCTTGGCAGCCTGCCGTTCGCCGTCAGGCCTTCTTCGAAGGCCAACTGCTTGCCTACCGCTTTACGTAGCAACCGACGCTCGCTCTTTGACATCTCGGCGTGGCCGCCAACGACCGGGTCGTGTGCCGGATGTGCGACGCAGAAGCCTCGATTCGCCTACTTCGAGCCTGATTCGAACGCCGCGCCCGCGTTTGCTCGATCACTACAACTTCGCCCTCGCCCCGGTACGCGTACCCAATGGCGTCGATGGATGGCAGCGTCTATGTAACAACGCATCAGCAACACTCGTCACGGCGGTGTAGCGCACCCGGTTTTCGAGACACCAGTTTGACTGCATTCAGGCCGCGTTCCTCATGGCTTCGTGTTCACGCCGGGCCTGCTCTGGCGTGAGAAAGCCGTGTCTCTCAATCAGCCACATCGTGTTGTACTTCTGACGCCAGTCGTGGAGCGCCAGCCGCAGCTCCTCGACGTTTCTGAAGGGCCGCAGCCACAGCAGCTGCTCCTTCAGCGTGCGGATGAGGCGCTCGATGCAGCCGTTGCCCTCCGGTGCGCGCACGAAGGACGGGCTCGACTCGATTCCGAGGAAGGACAGCTGCTCCTGGAAGGCGTCGCTCACGTACTGGCTGCCGTGGTCGTGACGAAGCTTGAGGCCGGTCGCCACCTCTGCACCGATGGCACCGAAGCGCTCGCGCACAGCCTGGTTCACCGGCTCGAGTGCCTCGTAGCGAGTGCCCGGCTTCGCCGCGTGGATGCCCACGCACTCGGCGGTGCAGTGGTCGACCGCGATGAAGACGGTCGCCTGGCCGTCCTCGAGCGTCATCGTCGCGGTCGCGTCGGTCGCCCACATCTCGTTCGGCCTCTCGGTGATGATGGTGCCGTCGTGCACTCGCGGCCCCAACTCTCGGCGGGCCCGCGATGGCGCGAGCAGCCCAGCCTCACGCATCAGCCGCAGCGCGCGGCGCTGCGACGTGCGGACGCCCTTCACTCGCAGCCGTGCCCACACCTTGCGGTGGCCTTCGCCGACCCACGGCGTCGTCGCCAGGTCTTCGCGGATGAGCTCCGTGAGCTGCTCGTCGGTCCAGCTCGTCTTCGGGCCTCTGCGCACGCCCTTCGGGGGCGCCTCGCTCGCAGAAGCGCTCGCTCGGCGCCGATACACCGACGCACGCGACACACCCCAGACGCGACACACCAAAGCCAAACCGTACGGCCGTTGCTGGGAAGGCGAGATGGTCTGGCTCATCCTCTCGACTTCCTCCAAGGCAAAGGGTCGATGCCCGCCTTGATGCGCAGCAGCTCCATCTCCATCGTCAGCTCGCCCACCTTCGCCTTCAGACGCAGGTTCTCGTCTTCATCCGGCGAGGGCTCACGACTCTTCAGCCCTGCCTCGGCTCCCTTCAGGAACTCGTCACGCCACTCCGACAGCTTCGCCGCCGTGACGCCGAGGTCTCTCGACACCGCGTCGAGCGTCTCGCCCTTCAAGAGCCTCAGCACCGACTCCATCTTTCGCTTCGAGGAGAACCGCCCTCGGTCTTCCTTCTGCTTCGCCATCACCACCTCCAGAGGCGAGCTTCGCCCCAGTGAGGTGTCTCAAGAAACCGTCATGCGGGGGA
>JBEOKA010000289.1:0-14520 GCA_040275325.1 Myxococcaceae bacterium
CCGCGCAGCATCGTGCTCTCGGGGAAAGGGCCGGGCGGCGCGAGCACCCGCTCCATTCCGTGGGGAAACGAGACGCAGGCCGAGCTGCACCTCGAGGTGACGCAGAAGCTCGTCGAGCTGACGCGAGTGGTGGCGCGCGCTCCGGTCATCGCCGTCCTCATGGAGCCAGTCGTCGAACCGCAGCCGTCACGCTGGCACCTCGGCGCGGCCGGTGGCGTGCTGCTTCGCGAAGGTGGATTCGATGGGCTCGGTGTTGCGACGCTGCGGTGGGGAGACCGGCTCCGCTTCGCTGCAGACCTCGGTGTTGGCGGCTCACGCGGCGCGGGCATCGGCGTCATCGAGACCACGCTCGCGGCGGGCGTCGCGTACGCGCTGAAGTTCGACCGGTGGCGCCTCGAAGCGGCCGTGCTGGTCGGAGCGTTGCTGCACGTGTGGAGCCTCGATGCGTCGAACTCCGGTATTCGGGTCAGCCCGCTGGTGAACGTTCCGCTTCAGCTCTCGTTCGCGGTGACGCCGGTGGTGAACGTCGGCTTGCGCGTCGCGCCGGGCTGGTCTGGCGCGCGTGAACACGTCTCAGGCGAGACCGTGTTGTGGGCGCGCGGAGCGGTTCGCCTCGAGACGCTCGCCGTCATCGTGCTGAGCCTGTGACGAGCGTCACTTCGCTGGTCGTTTTGCGGCGCGCCCTTTCCCGAGCCGATTCACCCATTGCTTCACCTGCTCATGCGGAACCAGGTCGCCCGCATCAGCCGCCGCAATTCCCGCCTCGATGGCTTTGACCTGCGCCAGCCGACGACGGGGTTCCTCGATTCGCCGCATCTTCGGAGCCATGCCGTGACTGTAACCGCGGTCTGTTTCCAGGTGTTTCCACCGCGAGGAAACTGGCGCCTGACTCGCGGGTGATATGCCCACGTGGATGCCGGCCTCAGCCTCTCAGCGCGCATGACGTCTCGTTCATCGCCCCGGCAGGCGGTGTTCGACCGCTGCTACCGCGCGCATCGGGCCGACGTGTACCGGTGGGCGCTCCGCTATGGCGTGGGCCGCGCGGCCTGGGCCGAAGACCTGACGCACGACGTCTTCGTTCGGCTGCACGCGCACCTCGAGCGGCTCGACACCGAGACCGAGCTGGGGCCCTGGCTCTACCGCACCACCGCCAACCTCGCGCTCAACCGCCTGCGTGACGAGAAGTCGTGGCTCGGCCGGCTCTCGACGCTGCTCAAGCCCGAACGCGATGACGCCCCGACGCCCGAAGGACAGCTCTCGCGCCGTCAGGCCCTCTTGAAGACGCTCGCGAAGCTGCCGCCGCGCGAACACGTCGTGCTGTGCATGAAGGTGCTCGACGGCAAGGAGCAGCAGGAGATCGCCCAGACGCTCGGCTTGTCCGAAGGGTATGTCTCGAAGGTGGCGGCGCGGGCGTGGGCGCTCGTCGAACGCAGTGACTGGGAGCGCGCATGAAGCCCGACGACTTCGGCGAAGAGCTGCGCGCGCTCGACCGCGAGTTCGAGACCCGGGGCATGCCCGCTGACGTCGATGCCCGGCTGCGTGCACGGTTGGAGCGTCCGTCCCGCCGAATCCCGTGGGTTCCCCTTGGCCTCGCGACTGCAGCGGCCGCGGCGATTGCGTTCGTGTTGATCAGCACGCCCGCGAAAGTCGGCGGTCTCGTCGTCGAGCAGTCGAGGGGCTTCTCGGCGCACCTCGAAGACCGTGTCATCTCGGTGAAGGAAGGGACTGCGACGCTGAAGGACGTCGAGCTGGCGGCGGCGTTGAAGGTCGAGCCGGGCGTCGAGGTCGAGCGGTACGTCTCGGGCGCGAAGGTGCATCGCGGCCGGGTGCAGTTCGAGGTCGCGCGTCTGTCGAGCCGCACTGCTGGCTACTCCGTGAGCGTCTCGCACGGCGTCATCGAGGTGATGGGCACCTCGTTCGTCATTCAACAGGGCGCCGAGTCCGGCAGCGTGCATCTGTTGGAAGGGTCGATTCGGTTCCTCGCGCGCGATGGCCGTGTGGTGGTGCTTGCGCCGGGAGAGACGTTGCAGTGGCCGCTCGCGCCCATCGCGGTGCAGCAGCCCGAGCCCATCGCGCCCACGGTCGAGAAGCCGCGAGTCATTCTTCGAGCGCCTCCACCAGTCGTGAAGCCTGTCGAGCCCGTCGCCCCAATAGCGCCGCCGTTCTCGAGTGACGCCGTGCTCGCGCGCGTAGCCGGGCTGCGCAGCCGCCGCGCCTACGAAGAGGCGGTGCAGGTGCTGAACGCTGCGCTGACGGAGGCTCCCAACGCCGCGACCCGCGAACGCCTCGGCTTCGAGTTGGGTTCGCTGCTCACCCATCAACTGCACGACGTGCCGCGCGCCTGCGCGTTCTGGAGCGCCTTCCGCCGCGAACATCCCCACGGGCGGTACGAGGAAGAGCTGAGCTCGACTGTCGCCACGCTCGGGTGTGAGAAATGATGAGGAAACCGGCGCCAGGCTCGCGGGTGATGTCGTTCACATGAACACGTACCGCCGCTTCATCCTCGTCTCGCTCTTCGTCTCTGCGTGTGGCGTCGACCGTCTTCAGCACGCCGAAATGCCCGACTCGGGCGTGGTGACCTTGGGTGACGGAGGCGCGAGTGACGCTGGCGTCGATGCCGGCCTCGCGATGGAGGTGGGCGTTCTCGACGCAGGGTTCGACGCCGGCCTCATCGACGCGGGCGTCGATGCAGGAACGCCCGTGGTCGACGCAGGCGTCGATGCGGGCACGGTCATGCCCGACGCCGGCAGCCCGGTCGACGCAGGAGGGGGCGGCGATGAGCCCGACGCGGGAACGGCGTGCACGCCGAGCGGCATCTCGCCGCAGCTCTCGGCCGTTCCCGGCGGGCCGTACCAGAACTGTCAGGGCGGCGTGATTCCCCGCACCGACGTGCAGCAGAACACCCAACCGTGGAGTGGCTGCTGCGGCGAGCTGGTGCGCATCTGCGCCGTCACCGGCTTCTCGACGCAGAACGCTTTGTACTGCCGCTGACGGCCTCCTTCGGGGCCGCCAGGGTCTGCTTCAGCAACGCCTCGAGCCAGTCGATGAACACCCGAACGCGGCGCGAGAGCTGGCGTCGGTGCGGGTACAGAATCGACACCGGCATGGGCCGCGCGCGCGCCGACCGCATCACCTCGACGAGGCGGCCCGAGCGCAGCTCCTCTTCGAGGCTACTGCGCGGCGTCTGAATCAGGCCCAGGCCCTCGACCGCCGCCGCCACGTACGTCTCGGCCGAGTTGACGGTGAGCTGCCCACGCATCGGCTTCTCCTTCCACTCGCCGTCTTCGAAGTACTCCCAGCCATCGGGCTTCGAGCCGAGCGTGTTCGTGTAGTGGACCAGCACGTGGCGCTCGAGGTCCTTCAGCGTTCGCGGCACGCCATGCCGGCGCAGGTAGGCGGGGCTCGCGCAGTTCACGAGCTCGAAGCTGCCCACCTTGCGCACCACCAGCCCTGATTCGGCGAGCGGGCCGGCACGCACCACGCAGTCATAGCCTTCACGCACGAGGTCGACCGGGCGGTCGGTGGAGCCGAGCTCCAGCAGCAACGCCGGGTGTTCAGCGAGGAACTTCGGCAACGCGGGCAGCACCGTGCATCGGGCGAAGCGCGTCGAGAGGTCGACCCTGATGCGGCCAGCCAGCGCCTCGCCACGCTGGAACATCGACTCCACCTCGTCGGCGTCGGCCAGCAGGTCTTTGCAGCGCTCGTAGAAGGCCGCGCCGTCGTGCGTGAGGCTGACCCGTCGGGTCGTGCGTGAGAGCAGCCGCGTCGAGAGCCGCTCCTCGAGTTGCTGCACGCCGCTCGAGACCGTCGCCTTCGGCAAGCCCAGGCTCTTCGCTGCCTGGGTGAAGCTCTCGAGCTCGGCGACGCGCGCGAAGATGCTCAACGACTGGAGTCGGTCCATTGTTCGCAGAACATAGACAGTCCTTCCAATGGTCGGCTGATTGTTCAGGCCGGTCGCGGGTCGTACTTCTCGCGCATGACCAACACCAACCGTCTGGCAGTGATTACCGGTGGCAGCCGCGGGCTCGGGAAGAACACCGCGCTCCACCTCGCGAAGGCCCACGTCGACAGCGTCATCACGTATCGAAGCCACCCCGAAGAGGCGCGGGCCGTGGTGGCCGAGCTCGAGAAGGCGGGCGTGAAAGCCGCGGCGCTGCCATTCGACGCGTCGAAGAGCGCCACCTTCGAAGGCTTCGTCACCACCTTGAAGCAGACCCTCGAGCAGCGCTTCGGCCGCCAGCGCTTCGACTTTCTCGTGAACAACGCCGGCCACGGGCTGATGAAGCCGTTCACCGACACGACCGAGGCCGAGCTCGATGAGCTCTTCGCCGTGCACGTGAAGGCGCCGTACCTGCTCACGCAGCGGTTGCTCCCGTTGCTCGCCGACGGAGGGCGCGTGCTGAACGTCTCCACTGGCCTCGCGCGCTTCACCCTGCCCGGGTACTCGGCCTACGCGGCGATGAAGGGCGCCATCGAGGTGCTGACGCGCTACCAGGCGAAAGAGCTCGGAGCGCGCGGCATCTCGGTCAACGTCATCGCGCCCGGTGCCATCGAGACCGACTTCGGTGGCGGCCACGTGCGCGACAACCCGCAGCTGAACCAGATGATTGGCTCATTCACGGCGCTGGGCCGCGCGGGAAAGCCCGACGACATCGGCGGCGTCATCGCGAGCCTGCTCGCAGGTGATACGCGGTGGATCAACGGCCAGCGCATCGAAGCGTCAGGCGGCATGAACCTCTGAGGATTCAGCGGTACTGAATGCTCCACACGGCGGCGTAGTGAAACGCTGCCGCCGCGAGCACGAAGAGATGAAACACCTCGTGGTACCCGAAGAACGACGGCTTCGGGTTCGGCCACCGCTTCGCGTACACGCCCGCGCCGAGAATGTAGATGACCGCTCCGGCGAGCAGCAGCGCGACGACGCCCCAGCCCACGAGCGGCGGCAACGAGAACACCAGCGGCGACGACGACAGCCCCAGCACCACGTAGATGCCTGCGCGCAGCCCGCGGTGGCCGTGGTCGTTCAAGAACACGTGCGCGATGCCGGCCAGCGCTCCGCCCCACATGCCGACGAGCCCCCACGTCCATCCCGTCGGCGCGATGAGCGCGGCGAACGGCGTGTAGCTGCCCGCGATGAGGAAGAAGATGCCGCAGTGGTCGACGAAGCGAAGGCGCGCGCGGGCGGCCTTGCTCCACATCGGCCGGTGGTACAGCGCCGACAAGCCCAGCAACGTCGACAACGAGGTCGCGTAGACGAGCCCCGCGACGTACCGCCAGCCCGACTGCGGCGCCATCGCCAGCTCGGCGAACCCACCCAGCGACACGAAGAACCCGAGGAAGTGGAAGACGCCACGCAGCCGTGGCTTCACCTTCACGGGGCTACTCGTCTCGCCAACGGTGTGGGGAGTGAGCTCGAGCGCAGGAGTCATGACGTGACGGAGCGTGACACCGGCTCCGTCATCGAACCGTCATCGACCCGCTTCGGCCCCCGCCAGAACTTCACGAAGGAGGCGAAGTAGGCCGGCCGCACACGTCGCGCGTCGTCGAACTGGGGCAGGTACAGCCACGGCACCTTCGGGCGCTGATGGTGGGCGAGGTGCCAGTTGAAGTGCAGCAACAGCGCTTCGTAGAGCCGAGGCGCCTTCAGGTTGTGCGCGCCGTCGAGCACGTCGCGTGGAGAACCCGCGTGCGTCACGTACTGCTGCGAGGCCCAGCACACGCCGCCCGCCGCCTGGAGCAACACCCACGTCCACCCGAAGCCAACGACGCCCAGCGCCTGCACGACGACCGCGAGCAGCGCCTCGGCCCGAACGCGGCGCAGCGCCGAGTCCGTCACGCCCTTCACCATCGCGTCGGCGTCTTCATGCAGCGGCGCGAGCGTCGACTTGAGCAGCCCCGGCCAGACGACGAGCGCCGCCGTCGCGAGGGGAACGACGACCCAGAAGCCGCCGAGGTACAGGAAATAGAAGTACACGCGTCGCCAGACGGGGTGGTCGTGGGGCTCGAGAATCTCGAAGCGCTCCACCTCGCTGCGGTTTCGCCGGTGATGCCCGAGGTGGCACAGCCGCAGGAAGCTGAAGCTGCCGGGGAACGTGAGGCCCAGCAGCACACCGAACGCCTCGTTGAGCCACGGCCGCTCGTGGAAGATGCCGTGCTCGGCTTCGTGCAGCAGCGTGTACGCGGGCAGAAACAGAAACCCGAACGCGACCGCCGCGAACCCGAGCGTGAGCGAAGACTCCGTACGCGCTGCGAGCCACTGACACGACAGCATCAACGAGATGATGCCGAGCGCGAGCGCGACGTTGAGCCGCGAGGGTGGCGGCGGCACCAGCGTGTCTTCGACCGCGGCCTTCACCTTCGGCGGAAAGAAGACGGCGTTGATGGCGAGGGCGAGCAGGGCTCCGGCGACGACATCGGCGATGAAGTGCTGCTTCACCGTCAGCGTCGACAGCGCGATGGCCGCGGCCCAGGTCAGCCACACCGGCCCGCCGCGCATCTGGTGGAGCCGCAGCGCGACCAGCAGCGACGTGGTGACGTGAATCGACGGCAGCGTGTTGCCGGGCAGGTCGTCACGCCACATCGAGGCGAGGGCGTCGTGCAGCCACAGCGGCTCCACCCCGTCGAGCGACGGCCGTGGGTAGTGCGCGGGGAAGAGCACGAAGCCCAGCCAGCAGATGACGTTCGCCGTCAGCACCGCCGCCAGCGTTCGCGGGTACTCGCCCGGCTTCGCCCACCAGGCCGCGAGCGGCAGCATCACGTAGAACGAGGCGTAGACGAGCCACGTCCACGGCAGGAACGGAATGGCGCCGTCGAGCGGAACGAAGAAGTCGAAGCGCGGCGTCAGCGCAGCGTTGAGGCGCTGGTAGACGACGAGCGTTCCTCCCACGAGCGCGAGCGTGGTGCCCACCCGCGTGACGAAGTGCTGGTCGAGCAGCGTGACGAGGCGGCGGAGCACGGCCGCGCACCGTAGCGCATCGGCGGAGCCTTCAGACGGCGCCGCGGGCGATGACGGCCAGGCGCGAGGTGTCCTTCACGTGCACGTGGCGGCCCGAGTCGATGATGCCCGAGTCGACGAGCTGACGCAGACAGCGCGAGAGCGTCTCGGCCCGCATGCCCAGAATGCGCGCCACGTGCTGCTTCGAGAACGGCGCCTTGCGGCCAGCGTCGACCAGCTTCGCGAAGTCGAGCAGGAAGCGCGCGAGGCGGGCGAGCGAGGGGCCCGTGCGCAGGTTCGTGTCTCGGGCGTTGCGCGCGTGCTCGTCGACCAGCAGCCCCACCAGCGACGCAGCCGGCGTCTGCGGGCCGACCCACTGCTGCAGCTGCGACGGCGGCGCCGTGCACACCGTCGAGTCCGTCAGCGCTTCGACTGACGAGTGCGCCGGGTGACTCGAGAGGCTCTCGGTGCCGAGCAGCGAGCGCGGGCCGCGCACCGCCGAGAGTGACTCCGTGCCGCTCGGCTCGGTCGTCGACACGCTCAAGAGCCCTTCGCGCACGAAGACGACCTCTTTGGGAACGTCGCCCTGCATCCACAGCCGCTCTCCGGCGCCAACCCGCCGCGAGTTGAACGGGCATCGACCCGTCGCGTTCACTGCGCAGTCACTGCATCGCGCCACCGGATCGTCGACCATGCACGGTTCCCTGAGCAGCGCGCGTGCCACCAGTGACTTGAGGAGGATCAGCGTGCGGGGTGACGCAGGTTTCGACGTGATGAGCGTCAACCGCGCAATTTCCGCGTGTGGGATGCAAGTGCTCGAAAGCTGTCAGCTGCACCTGACGGGCACTTGTGGTCGGCCAAGCGCCGCTCGTTGACGCCAGGAAAAGAAGTGGGCGGAGGCGCTGATCGGCCATGAAGGTTGGAGGGCATGAAACGGCTCCTCGAGCGGCTCGAGACCAGCGCTGTCGGTCCCTGGGTGCGTGAGGGCGACGACGACGACGTGTTCCGGTCGAAGCTGCTCCACGGCTTCTCGGCGTTGATGGTCGCGCTGTTCGGCGTGGCAACCGTGGTGCGGCTCTTCAGAGGAGACCTTCGCGTCGCGCTCATCAACGCGCTGTGCGTGACGGTGCTGGTGACGGTGGTTGGCTCGCTCCGGCGCGGCGTGCGGCTCGAGCTCGCGGTGCGCGTGTTGGCCTGGTTGGTCGTCGTGTTGCTGCTCGGCCTGTACTGGAGCGGCGCCCAGCCCGACCTCGTGCTGCTCTGGGGCTACGTGATTCCGCCGCTCACCATCATGCTGGCGGGCGCACGCAGCGGTGGCCGCGCCACGCTCGCCTTCGCGCTGGGGTCGGCGTGAGCGTCTTCTGGCCCAGCGCGGGCGGGCTCGTGCTCTCAGACGTCGGCGCCCTCACGAAGTACCTCATCACCCTCTCGACCGTCACCGGCCTCACCCTCGTCCGGGCCGGCTGACGCTCGAGGCGGCGACGTTCGACCTGCAGGCCTTCGTTCGACAGCTCGCCACCCTCTGGGAGCCGCTGGTGCAGGCGAAGGGGCTCGAGCTCGAAGTGCAGCTGAGCAGCGAAGCCCGCTGCTTCGTCGTCGGTGACGTGACGCGCCTGCGGCAGGTGCTGGCGAACCTGCTGGGCAACGCGCTCAAGTTCATCGCGAAGGGCCGCATCTCGCTCGAGCAGACGCTCACGCTCACGCCCGAGCGCGCGACGGTGGGCTTCACCGTGCGCGACACCGGCATCGGCATTCCCGACGACCGCAGGCACCTGCTGTTCCAGAAGTTCTCGCAGGCCGACGGCTCGACGACGCGGCTGTACGGCGGCTCGGGGTTGGGCCTGGCCATCTCGGGCCAGCTCGTCGAGCTGATGGGTGGCGCCGTCACCTTCGAGAGCACCGAGGGCCGCGGCAGCGCCTTCTCGTTCACGCTCGAACTGCGACGCTCGGCCGAGCCGCAGCCGACCCTCGAGGCGGCGAACCCGCAGCTGCGCGGCAGCGGCAGGGTGCTGGTGGTCGATGACAACAACATCAACCGGCTCATCGCCTCGCATCACTTGAAGGCGCTGGGGTTCGACGTCGAGCAGGCCGAAGACGGCGCTCAGGCCGTCGAGCGGTGGCGGCGCGGCGGCTACGCGCTCATCGTGATGGACTGTCAGATGCCGGTGCTCGACGGGTACCAGGCGACGGGCACCATCCGCTCCGAAGAGGCTGGAGCGGCGCACGTTCCCATCCTCGGGCTCACCGCTCACGCCATGGCGGGCGACCGCGAGAAGGTGCTCGCCGCGGGAATGGACGAGTACCTCGCCAAGCCCGTGCGCCTGCCCGACCTGCAGCGCGTGCTCGCCCAGCTCGGTCTCGTGCGCCCGGGCTGATTCGTCAGGCGTTGACCTTCGGCACCACGCGCTCGAGCGCCGCGGTGAAGAGCGCCACGCCCGCGCAGCCGATGACGTTGTACCAGAGGAAGCCGATGTCACTCGCGAGCCACGTCACGATGACGACGGCCTGCGCGAGCACCACGGCGATGAACACCGGCGTTCCCCGCGCGGCCTTGAAGAAGAAGCCGACGAGGAACACGCCCAGCATCGGCCCGTAGAAGATGGACCCGAGAATGTTGACGGCCTGAATCAGGTTGTCGACCTGCGAGGCGAACGCGGCGAACGCCATCGCGATGAGGCCCCACAGCACGGTGAAGCCCTTGCCCGCGCGCACGCTCTCGGCGTCGGTGGCCTTCGGCTTCCACGTGCGCCGGTAGAAGTCGACGACGGTCGTGGTGCCCAGGGCGTTGAGCGCGCTCGCCGTCGCCGACATCGCGGCGCAGAGAATCACCGCGAGCAAGAGCCCCACGAGCCCGGGCGGGAAGCGCGTCATCACGAAGGTGAGGAAGACGTAGTCGGCGTCTTTCACGTTGGCGCGCGGGCTGACGTCCTTCACGAGCTTGCGAGCGTCGGCTCGCACCGTGCGCGCCTCGGTCTCGAGCGCCCGCAGCTGCGTCACCGTCGCGTCGTCGTGCGATTGCAGCCACGTGTCGAGCAGCGCGCGCTTCTGCCCAAAGAGCTGCTGGTGCTTCTGTTCGAGCGCCGTCAGCTCCGCCGCTCTCGAAGACGCGCGCACCACCTCGAGCTCGGGCGCGTTGAAGAACACCGGCGGCGCCTGGAACTGGAACGCGACGAACACGAAGACCCCGACGAGCAGAATGAGCAGCTGCATCGGCACCTTCAGCAGCCCGTTGAAGAGCAGCCCCCAGCGGCTTTGCTCGAGCGTCTCTCCCGACAGGTAGCGCTGCACCTGCGACTGGTCGGTGCCGAAGTAGGCGAGCGCGACGAAGGTGCCGCCGGTGATGCCCGACCAGAACGTGTAGCGGGTCTCGAGCCGCGGCGTGAAGTCGATGGCCTTCAGCTTGCCGAAGACGCCGGCGACGCCGAACGCATCACGCACCGACACTGCCTCGGGCAGGCTCGACACGATGAAGACGAACGCGAGCGCCATGCCGCCGAGCATCACGGCCATCTGCAGCTGCTGCGTCTGGTTCACCGCGCGCGTGCCGCCCGACACCGTGTACGCGATGACGACGAGGCCGATGACGAGGTTCGTCCACACCAGCGACCAGCCGAGCACCGTCGAGAGGATGATGGCCGGCGCGTAGATGGAGAGCCCCGCGCCCAGCCCGCGCTGCAGCAGGAAGATGAGCGCCGTGAGCTGCCGCGTCTTCAAGTCGAAGCGCTGCTCGAGGTACTCGTACGCGGTGAGCACGCGCGTGCGGTAGTAGATGGGCACGATGGTGGCCGAGAGCACCACCATCGCGATGGGCACGCCGAAGTAGAACTGCACGAAGCCCAGCCCGTCTTCGAAGCCCTGCCCTGGCGTCGAGAGGAACGTGATGGCGCTGGCCTGCGTCGCCATGATGGACAACCCAATCGTCCACCACTTCGCGTCGGAGCCACCGCGCAGGTACGCCCCCGCATTCTGCGCGCCGCGCGTCTTCCACACGCCGTACGCGACGATGGCGCCGATGGTGCCGACGAGCACGGCCCAGTCGAGCGTGCTCACGCGAAGCTCCAGCTCATCACCGCGAGCAGCAGCACCTCGAGCGCGAGCGCGCCGAGCACCACCACGTACGCCGGGCCCCAGCGACGCTCAGCTTCCATGGTCGAGCAGGTTCGCGAAGAGCCGGTACGCGCCGGGCACGCCTGCGGGCAGCTGACGGAAGAACGACAAGCCCGTGTAGATGAAGCGCCCCTTGCCGTGCCGCAGGAAGAGCAGGCTGCCCTTCGAGGGCTTCTCGCCGCGGTCGTTCATCGAGAGCGGCGTCTCGTAGTGCGAGTCCCACGAGTTGGCGAAGTACAGGCCGCGCTCCTGCACCCAGCCGGTGAAGTCGTCGTCGGTCAGCGCGTTGGGAGCTTTCAGGAGCACATGCGGCTCGCGCGTCACGGCGGCGTCTTCGTCGGTGACTCGGTCTTGTGAGAGCTCGAACGGCAGCGGGCCGATGGTGGCCGGCACCGAGCTGAGCCAGTTCTTCGTGTTGTACTGCGCGACGAGCGTGCCGCCGTTCTTCACGTACGCCATGAGGCGCTCGTACACGGCCGGCAGCTTCGGGTTCACGTTGTACGCGCGCACGCCGACGACGATGGCGTCGAAGCGCTCGAGCGCCGCCGTGCGCAGCAGTTCGTCGTTGAGCAGCGTGACGTCGTAGCCAGCCTGGGTGAGCGCCGCGGGAACGTCGTCACCGGCGCCGACGATGTAGCCAACGCGCGTCGTCTTCCCGCGCTTCAAGTCGACGCGCAGCAGCTTCACCTGCGCCGTCGTCAGCACCGTCTGCATGGGAATGTGCGCGTAGTCGACGCGGGAGAGCGTCTTCGCGGGCGTGCCGTCGAGGAGCACGGTGAAGGTGCCCGTCGTCGGAGCCGTCTTGTTCGCGGGCTTCACCTTGAAGACGACTTTCGTCTCGGCGCCCTTCTTCTCGAGCGTGTACGGCGCAGACGTCGGCTCACAGACGAAGCCGGCTGGAACGTCGAGCTTCACCTCGCCACGCTGCGCGTCGGTGTTGGCCGTGAGCGTGACTTCCACGCTCTTTGCGTTCAGGTCAGTGAAGACGAGCAGCTCGGTGTTCGCGCGCGCCACGACGGGCGGCAGCACCTCGATGGGCCGGTGACGCTCTCCCACCGTGGGGTCGACCCAGCGGAACGTCGCGTTCCGGCGCAACGAGAACGTGTGGCCGCTCGACGAGAAGCGGTACTCGACGGTGAACGGAGACGGCAGCTCGGGCGCGCCGATGGGCTGCGACGCCGTCACGCCCCACGTGCCCTTCTGTGCGGGCGCGTCGAGGAAATACGGACTCGACAGCGGCGCAGTGACGTCGAGCTCGACCGACAGCTTCGCCGGCTTGCCGCGCTCGAGGGCCGTGGCGGGCGTGAGTGAGGCGGCTCCGACGGTGACTGACTCCAGCGTCAGCGGAGTTCCCGAGCGCTCGAGCGCCATGACCTCGAGCTTCAGCTTCGCGCCCGGCACCACGCTCGTCGTCGTCGCGCTCGCCTGCACGAAGAGCCCGGCGCAGTTGGCGATGAGGTCGGTGAGCTGAGCCAGCTTGTGCGCCTTCCACGGGTTCTCTGGCATCGCGCGCAGCGCCTCGAGCGCCAGCAGCAGCGTGGGAATCGACTTCGCAGGAACGTCGACCTTGAACTCGGCCGTCGCCTTCTCGATGAGCCCGGCGAACTTCTCGGCGCCCGCGACGCGCTTCCAGCTCGTGTCGAGCCCTTCGAAGAGCGACTTCTTCGCGGCGTCACCGTCGAGCGGCGCGAAGTACTCCACGCTGCCCTCGTGCACGGGCGCGGCGCCGAAGCCCTGGCTCTTGTGCATGCTGCGGCTCGTCGCGGCGAGCTCTCCATACGAGAAGCCGAGCAGCGGGCTGAACTGGCTCGAGTCCCACGTCACCGAGCCTTCGGGCGGCTTGAAGGCCGGGTCGGGCGCCCACGCGTTCCACACGATGCGTTTGGCCTGCCAAACCTGCACGCGGTCGAGCTGCTCGGGGTGAAACGACGGGTCGGCCGCGGCGCGAAACGCGAGCACCGCCAACTTCGCGGAGGCGGTGTGGTGACCGTGGGTGGTGCCGGGAACGGGAGAGAAGCGCGTGATGATGAGGTCGGGCCGCAGCGACCGAATGACGAACACTGCGTCGGCGAGCACGTCGTCGGGAATCGCGTCGGGCTTGCCGGCCCAGATGGCCATCGTCTCGTCGACGCTCTTCGAGTAGCCGAAGTCGCGCGCGCGCGTGAAGTACTGCTCGGCCCCGTCGACGCGCCTGGCAGCGAGCAGCTCTTGCGTACGAATCACGCCGAGCAAAGGACCCAGCTCGGCGCCGATGAGGTTCTGGCCACCTTCACCGCGCGTGAGCGAGAGGTACGCCGTGCGGAACTTCATTTCGTTCGCGAGCGAGCCGAGCAGCCGCGTGTTCTCGTCGTCAGGGTGCGCCGCGACGTAGAGCGCCGTGCCGACGACCGAGAGGCCCTTCAAGTCGTTGAGCAGCTGCGCGCCATCGCGAGCCTGGGCTGGAGCAGAGAGGAGCAGGGAAATCATCAGGGCCTTCATGAACGGGTCCTCGTGAGGCGGCGGTAGTGCGCCTCCCACTGGTCGATGATGGGTGAGCGTTGGAAGCGTGAGACCGCTGCGTCTCGTGCGGCCAGCGCCATTCGGCGGTGCAGGTCGGCGTCCGTGAGGAGTGTTCGAGCGCTCGTCGCCATCGCGGCGACGTCTCCGACGGGGTGGAGGAAGCCGTTCACGCCATGGGTGACGACCTCGGGCAGTCCACCCACGTTCGATGCGATGACGGGAACGCCGCAGCTCATCGCTTCGAGCGCCGCGAGGCCGAAGCTCTCGAGCTCGCTGGGCAGCAGGAAGACGGCACCACGCTGGAGCATCGGCGCGACGTCACGACACTCGCCCAGCAGCGTGACGCCCCGCACACCGTCGCGACGAATGACGTTCTCGACGTTCTCCCGTTCGGGTCCATCACCGAGGAGCAGCAGTTCGTCTGCGCCGCTGCGCACGTGAATCGCGAGCACGTCTTCGATGCGCTTCACCGAGCGGAAGTTCGAGTTGTGCACGAGCACGCGGCCGGCAGGCGGGCCAGGCACGAAGCGTGTGGTGTCGACGAAGTTCGAGAGCACCTGCACGTCGACGTCGGCGAGCGCCGTGGCCTTCGTGGCGAGGAACTTCGAGGGCGAGGTGACGAGCTGCGCGCGACGGAGCGCGTGCCGAACCATCGGCGCGTAGGCCGGCTCGGCGCCGAGGGTGAGCACGTCGGTGCCATGCACGGTGACGACGAGCGCGGGTGCCTTCTGGCCCAGCACTTCGCACGCGAGCGCGGCGCTGTTGGCGAAGGGCAGGGCATAGTGAACGTGCACGACGTCGAGCTCGAGCCGCGTCAACGTCGAGGCCAGCGCGAGCCCGAGGTCGCCTGACGGCAACACCGGGTGCGTCGGTACATTCACCTCGTGCACGGTGACGTTCGTGGCGTCGCCGAGTCGAGGCGGTCGCGCGGCTGCGATGAAGTGAACGTCGTGGCCCCGCTCGGCGAGCGAGAGCCCGAG
>JBEOKA010000290.1:0-3433 GCA_040275325.1 Myxococcaceae bacterium
CAGGTCGATGCATCTTCCTCGCCGAGTTCGTCCAGAGGGGACGAACGAACTCGCTCGCAGAAACTGCATGACGTCGGTCACGTGCGCGCGCGAACGAGCCGGCGAACGGCTTCTGCGAGCTCCACCTCATTCAGGTGCGCGAACCCGAGTCGCAGCGCGTGGAGCCGCCGACCGGTGGGAGAGAACGCGCTGCCCGGAAAGAACCGAACGCCGTGCTTCGACGCGCGCGCGGCCCGACGACGCTCACCTTCACCTCGACCATCGACCACCACCTCGCGACGAACGAGCTGGCCGCCCGCTTCCTCGAGGGCTCGGCGAAGGTGGTGAACGTGCCCGCGGTGCTCCCCGACGCGAAGGACCCGCTACGACCTGCGCTGACTCACTTCGTCTTCGAGAGCTGCTTCACGACGGCCTCGAGGCCGGCCGTCACGCGCGCCAGCCGCTCGAAGTCCATCGTGCCGGGCAGGTCGGTGGCCTCGTGGTAGTTCGGGTTTCGAAACGGCGCGGTGTCGGTCACCATCAGCGCGCGGTAGCCGGCGCGCCAGTACGGCCCATGGTCGGACCAGTCGATGCCCTCGATGAAGGCCGGCACGCTCGAGCCCTCTGACGCGATGGTGGCGTGCTCGCGAAACGTGCCGACGACGTCGTGGGCGAGCGCGCGTGAGTCGGTGTCGGCGACGAAGGCGATGAAGTGGCCCGTCGACGGGTAGAAGCCAGAGAACGGCCACGGGTAGTGCTGCGAGTCCTTCGCGTCGGTGAAGAAGCCCATCGTCTCGAGCGAGAGCATGGCCTTCACGTCGTCACCGCGGGCCTTCGCGCGCTTCGCCGACACGTCGCTGCCCATGGCGTCGGTGCGGAAGTACGGCGGCTCTTCGTTGGTGAAGAAGACGAAGCGCACCGTGCGCGGCTGAGGCGTGTCGTGCAGGCGGCGGGCGAGCGCCAGGCCCACCGCGACGCCCGAGGCGTTGTCGTCAGCGCCCGGCGTGCCTTCGGCGGAGTCGTAGTGCGCGCCGATGACGATGAGCTCTTTCGGCGCGACGGTGCCGGGCAGGTCGGCGATGAGGTTTCGCACGGCGTGGCCGTTCACTTGAAACGGCTCGGGCGTCACCGCATAGCCAGCGTCGAGCAGCTGGGCCTCGACCCACACCGCGGCTGCTTCGAGCTGCGCTGGTGTTCGGCCGAGGTTGCGTTCGCCGATGCCGACCGAGAGCGTCGTGACGTCGTCGCGGAGCGAGGCTTCGAGCGCCAGCCCGTCAGACGAAAACGCCGGCGCAGTTCCCGAGAAGGAGCTGCCCGGCATCGTCGTCATGAGCTTGAGGCACGAGAGGGAGCCGCCGATGAGCACGGCTCCAACGAGTGGCAGCAGCCGCTTCAACTCAGCGACCGAACAGCTCCTTGTGGAGCGCGTCGACGGTCTTGCCCGAGGTGTCGAACAGCTCGGCGTCACGCAGGTGCATGAGCGTCTTCGGGTCGACCTTCTTGTAGTCCTTGCGCACCTTGGCGTCGGCCTCTGCCGTCTCTTCCTGGAGCTCCTGGTAGAGCTTGAGTACCGAGCCCTTGCGCAGCAGCGTCGGGTCTTCGGTGACGCGCTTCTCGATGTTCTCGAACTTTGCGTGCCACGAGGGGTAGCCGTTGCCCGAAGGAATGGCTGCGGGAGGCGGCGGCTTCACGTCGGGCTCGGCAGCAGCGACAGGCTTCTCAGCGGGCTTCTCGGCCGGCTTCTCGACGACCTTGTCTTCCGGCGGCGGAGGCTTCTTCGCGTCGACCTTCTCCTTCGCGTCTTCGGCGGCCTTCGCAGCCTTCTCTTCGCCCTTCTTCACCGCCTCAGCGCCCTTCTTGACGGCCTCTTCGCCCGCATTCTTCGCGTCTTCAGCGGCCTTCTCGGCGTCGGCGGTCGCAGCGGCAGCAGCTTTCATCGCAGCCTTCGACGCCTTGTACGCGTCTTCGGCCTGCTTGATCTGCTCGGCGGTCGCTCCAGCAGCCTTCATGGCATCGAGCGCCTGCTTCTGGGCATCGTCGACATCACCCACGTCGACGTCACCGCCACCCGAGCCCGACGCGATGGTCACGCCGCCGCCACCCGAGAGCGCCCCGGGAATGCCTGCGAGCGCACCCAGCGCGGTGAGGCCCATCAGGACGAGGAGGACGATCTTGATCCACTTCACCACCTGGAAGTGCTCGAACCACTTGTAGGCAACGAAGAGCGACAGCGCGCCCGTCACGGCCGAGAGCAGCACGGGCACCACGCCGATGAAGGGAATGCCGAAGCGGGCGCGCAGCGCGGCGATGATGATGGTGAGGCCGCTCGGGAGCACTGCGATGATGATGGCCGTCTGCGTCTGCAGGAAGTAGTTCGTGCGGCCGCGCGCGTCGCTCTCGCCCTTGAAGAGCTTGGCGATGAGCCAGGTCATCAGCGGGTGCCAGATGATGCCGGTGATGACCGAGCCGACGACGGCGCCGATGGCACCGAAGATGAGGCCGCCGATGAGGCTGCCGATGCTGAGCGCACCGACGATGAGCTGCGAGATGAGGCCCGCGATGAAGCCCATCGCGCCCGAGAAGAGGTTGCCGGGAAGGGCCCAGGCGATGAGCTCCATGCGGCCCATCGGGTCCTTCGGCTGCTCCTCGATGGCCTTGCGAATGGTGCCGAACGGGTTCAGCAGCATCAGCGGCACGTTGACGAGGTAGTACGCGACGGCCTTGGGCACGCCGGCGAGCACCTGGCCGACGCTGGCCTTCGCCATCTCGTCGTCACCACCACCCGCGTCGTCATCACCGGCGGGCGCAGCGCGGGTCGGCTCACGGGGCGCGTTGGCCGGCGCCATCTTCGCGGCGGCGGGCTTCTTGGCGGGCGGAGGCGCCGACTTCGCAGCGGCCTTCGGAGCGGGCTTGGCGGGGGCCTTGCGCTCGGGCTCGGTCATCGGCGGCGCGTCCTGCTCCTCTTCTTCACCGCCGCCGTCGTCTTCGACGACCTTGAGCACTTCGAACTTGCGCTTGCTGAGCTGGAAGACGTCGCCCGGCAGAATCTCGGTGGCGTCGGCGATGCGCTCGTTCGCGAGCATCGTGCCGTTCGAGCTGCCGAGGTCTTTGAGGAACCAGGCGCCGCCTTCGCAGAAGACCTCTGCGTGGCGCTTCGAGACGCCCATGTCGGCCACCTGGACCTGAGCGTCACCGCCCTCGCGTCCAAAGGTGAGGCCCTCTTCGGGCACGGTGATCAGCTTCTGGCTCGCCAAGTCTTTCAGCTGAAGGATCATGTCCATGACCTATAGCACCTCATGCGGTCCTCCCAGCGCGGCGAAACGGCGCTGACGGGCCACACTGAAACGGGGAAAAAGGGAAGCACATTGCCGCCTGTCGATGCAGCGAGTCAGCGGCGCGTGCGTCGGTTTTTCGGCCGCCAGAATCTCGAGGAATCGCAAGGGTCTGGCGGGTC
>JBEOKA010000291.1:0-10541 GCA_040275325.1 Myxococcaceae bacterium
GATGCGTCAACATGGGGCGAACGGATGTTTTCCAATTCGCCAGCGGCAAGATCCTCGATCCGCGAGGCGTTCCAATCAGAGCCAGTTGGTCAAGAGCGTTGATCGGAGTTCTCGGGACACGCGTAACAACTGCTCAAGTCTCTGTCTTCAAGCGCCCAGCAGCTCGACGCGTCGCTTCGCATCGACGAAGGCCGACGACCACGGGTCGACGAAGGCGCTCGGGCCGCTCAGCACCGCCTGCCACGCCGCAATCTCCCTCGTCACTTCACCCTCGAGCACCTTCTTCTGCTCGTCTTTCAGCAGCGCCGCTCTCGCTTCTTCCCGCAGCGTCACCTGCGCCGAGACCCACGCGCGGAGCACCTCGACGTCTTCGACCCGCAGCCGGTTCACCTCGGCCGTCAGCGTCGCGACCACCTCGGCCTTCGCCTGCTCCGCCGCGCGGCCGAGCTCACGGTAGCGCTGCTGCTCTTCGACCTCGCGTCCGCCCCAGCGCTCGTGGCTGTCGGACACCATCAGGTCCTGGTTCAGGCGCGCGAGCCGCTGCAGCAGCACCTCCAACGCGGTCACCCGGGGGTCGGCCATGGCCACATTCTCGACCAACCACACGTCGATGGCACCCCCGGGAATCGTGCGCTAGATCCTCTGACCCCATGGCTGACGACGTGAACGCAATCGTCGACGAGATCACCGATCGGGTCCGTCGCCGTCTCGACGCACTCCGCGCTGGAACCGAAGAGCCCTGCACCACCTCGGCGCCGAAGACCGTCGGCTCGGCCGAAGAGTGCGCGCCCTCGTGCTCCGCCTGCCCGAACCACGACTCCTGCGGCACCTCGCTCTCGGTGCGCCGTGGAGACTCGGCCCGCGTCACGCCCGACAAGCTGCGCACCAGCGCCGACATCGCGCCGTACATCGATCACACGCTGCTCAAGCCCGAGGCCACCGCGGCCGAAGTCGTGAAGCTCTGCGACGAGGCCCGCAAGTACGGCTTCGCCACCGTCTGCGTGAACGCCATCAACGTCGGCACCGCCGCGCGCGCGCTCGCCGGCTCGAGCGTCAAGCCCATCGCCGTCGTCGGCTTCCCGCTCGGCGCGATGACCGCCTCGTCGAAGGCCTTCGAGACCCGCGAGGCCGTTCGCTGCGGCGCCAAAGAGATCGACATGGTCATCAACATCGGCGCGCTGAAGTCGAAGGACTACGCGCTGGTGCTGCACGACATTCAGATGGTCGTGAACGCGTCGAAGCCCGTGCCCGTGAAGGTGATCCTCGAGACCTCGCAGCTCACCGACGAAGAGAAGATCATCGGCAGCTCGCTCTCGAAGGCCGCCGGCGCCGCCTTCGTGAAGACCTCGACCGGCTTCGCCAAGGGGGGCGCGACCGCCGAAGACGTCGCGCTCATGCGCCGCATCGTGGGTGATGACGTCGGCGTGAAGGCCTCGGGTGGCGTGCGCTCGACCGAAGACGCGATGAAGATGTTCGCGGCCGGCGCCAACCGCATCGGCGCCTCGGCCAGCATCGCCATCGTCACCGGCGCGAAGTCAGACTCGAAGTACTGACCCTCAGGGGGTCGACGGCTCCGACGGCTCTTTGCGGCCGTCTTCCAGCTTGAGCACGAAGGTCTTCTTCTCGCCGGCCTTCACCGCGACCTCTTCTTCGTGCGCGTCGCCCTTGAACGACACGCGCACCACGTGCACGCCCGGCTTCACCTTCACGGTGAAAGGCGCCTCACCGCTGGTGCCGATCTTCTTCCCGTCGAGCTTCACCTCGACGCCCGCGGGCTGAATGTCGAGCACGAGCTGCGTGGGACCGGCAGCGAGGAGGAGCTGGAGCGCGATGGCGAACATGCGCGCAGCCTAGCGCACCCTTCAGGGCGGCACGGTGCGCGACACGATGCCGCGGTTCGTCTTCACCAGCATTCGTGTCGGGGTGCCCCACAGGTCGAGCGGCAGCAAATCGGAGCGCACGTCGTAGACCCACGGCGGCAGGGTCGAAGTGCCCACGCCGCCGTCTGCGTCCAGCGGCCACTCGAGCGACACAGCCGAGTTGCGCGGGGTGAAGAAGGCCCCGTTGAAGACCGCACGCCCATCGGAGTACCGCAACCAGAACGGCCGCCCTTCGGGGCTCACCCACAGGTGCGAGACGACGTCGTAGGTGGCCTGACGTGGCGAGAGCAGGGTGGTGTCGAACGAAGCGCAGCTGCCGCCATCACAGCTCCGGCGTTCCGAGAGGCGCAGCACGCCGTTCTGACGCTGCTGGAGCATGACGAACACGCCCCCGTCGGCCACGCCGAAGAGCGCGGCGCGCTGGTACGCAGGCTGCTCGGGCACCACGCTTCGGTTCAGGCCGTCGCCATCGAAGACGCGGAGCAGGTCGGTGCTGTTGACGTCGAGGGAGAAGAGCCGCTCGACCCCGAGACCGAAGACCTGGCCGGTGGTGGTGGTGACGGGCGCGAACTCGATGTCACGGGTCATGCCGTTGACCGCCGCGATGGCGCCGCCACCGATGGCGTACGAGTTGCGCCCGTTCGACCAGAAGCCCCGCCACGCAGTGGGCTGAACCATGCCGGCGTCATTCGTCCACGCGGTCTCCGAGAGCGCCGGACTGCGAACGCCGCCGTCGAAGAAGCGGGAGAAGCCGTACGGGCTCGCGATCGACAGCCCGCCCGCTTCGTCGACCCAGCATTGATCGAGGCTGTTCTTCCACCCTGCGTCGCGCCCGCGCGCGTCGGGCATCGAGACCCACTGACCCGTCGGGTCCCGCTGGGCGAGCGCCTTGAAGCTCCAGGTCTCGTCGAGCCGCAGCAGGTCGTCTGGCCGAAAGAACGTCGGCTCGCCCCAGGTGCCCGAGTACGTGGCGAAGACCTGCTCGGTGCCCGGCACGCCGCAGAGATCGGTTGGCCGAGCCGAGAACGTCGACGAGGCGGTGACCGAGGTGGTGTCGAGCCGGAAGAAGGCGGTGGCTCCGAAGGCGCCGACGACGAGCAGGCCCTCGGGCATCGCCGCGCCCGCCAGCCAGCGCCGCTCGTGCAGCGCGGTGGGCTCACGCACGAGCACCATTTTCCCCGCGCCGGGGGTTCGCGCGAACCCGCCGTCGGTGTGAATGACGCCGAGGCTGTCGCCCAGCATGACGACCTGCTGGGTCGCGATGCGCACCGCGCCGGCGAAGCGCCCCTCGAAGAGCGTCTCGTCGGTGAAGGTGAACGAGCCCGCGTCGGTGGGGCCGTGCGAGAGGCCCAGGCCGCCGTACTCGAAGGCCGCGTAGCTCTTGCCGGCGATGCTCGCGTACGCGCTCACGGGCGAGACCTGGTTGGGTGGCTTCTCTTCGGCCCAGGTGGTGCCGATTCGCCGCAGCTGCTTCGGGTCGCCGGCCTGCATGCACGAGAGCAGCAGCTGGCCGCCGACTTCGCCGAACGTCACCGGTCGTGGGGTGGTGATGCCCGTCGGCTCGAACTCCCACAGCGTGCCGCCGTGCCGCAGCACCTGGAGCGTGCCGCCCATGTCGACGCAGGCGAGGAAGACGCCCTGCGTGGTGTTGGCGAACGCGGGGCAGGGGTTGTGCCACGTCGTGCCGCCGTCGTTGATGGTGATGGGCGAGGGAATGACGAGCTGCCACCCGAGGCTGGTGCGCTCATAGACCTCGGCGAGGTTCGTCACCGCACGCAGGCCGGTCGGTGAGGTGAAAATGCCGACGACCGAGCCCTCGCGCGAAGGCAGGTGCCCGATGCGCGTCTCGTAGCCGTCCCACTCGAAGATGACGCCGCGCTCGCCACCCCAGGCGGCCGCGGTGACGCCACGCACGAGAGGGCGCTGCGAGCTCGCCCAGGCTGCGAGCAGGTGCCCGCCCTGCGGCAGCGGGTGCTCGTAGCACCAGGCGCCCTCGCACAGCCGTGGCAGCTCGCAGACGTTCGCGGTGCAGGTTCGCCCCACGGTGCAGCCGCACAGGCACCCGCCCACCACCGCGCCGCAGGTCGTGCACGCCGTGGCACAGATGCTCGGGCCAGCGTCGACCTCGCCTGCGTCGACGGCTCCGGCATCGCCCAGGCCCGCGTCGTCGAGCGCGCCTGCATCGAAGACGCCCGAGTCGCCCGCATCCGGCGTGCCCCCTGCGTCGGGTTGGGTGATGCCCGAGTCCTGGCCCGCGTCTCGCCCTGCGTCGCTCTGGGGGCCAGCGTCGACCGCCACGACGGGCACGCACCACGGTCCGTCCTGCAGGGAGCGGCAGGCAAGCCCGTCGGGGCAGCCGCCATCGGCCTCACAGCGGAACACGACACCTTCGGGGACACGTGCACAGCCGGCGACCAACACCAACAGCACCACGGGGAGCGAACGCACGAGCGCGACTGTGCCACGAACGGTGCGAACTCGTGACAGCGAGGAGCGGTGATTCCGCTTCGCTCGGGTATGAAGCCGTCATGAACACCGACACCCTGATGAGCACCGCGCAGGCCTGGGCTGACGCCGACCCCGACCCCACCACCGCCGCCGAGGTGAAGGCCCTCATCGCCGCGAAGAACACGACCGAGCTCGACGACCGCTTCAACGCCTCGCTCGAGTTCGGCACGGCAGGGCTGCGGGGCGTCATCGGCGGCGGCACCAACCGCATGAACCGCGCCGTCGTTCGCCGCACCACGCTGGGCCTCGCGCGCTACCTGAAGGCCACCGTGCCCGACATCGGGACCCGCGGCGTCATCATCGGGCGTGACGGCCGGTTGATGAGCGTCGAGTTCGCGCAAGACGCGGCCGCCGTGCTCGCCGCCGAGGGCATTCCTGCGTGGGTCTTCAAGGGCGTCGCGCCCACGCCGCTGACGGCGTTCGCGGTGAACCGGCTCAACGCGGCCGCGGGCATCATGGTGACGGCCAGCCACAACCCGCCCGAGTACAACGGCTACAAGGTGTACTGGGGCAACGGGGCGCAGATCGTGCCTCCGCACGACACCGGCATCGCGAAGGCCATCGACGCGGTCGGGCCGGCGAAAGACGTCGCGCTGATGAACGAAGAAGAGGCGCGCCGCAAAGGCCTCTTCCACGACGTGAAGGACGCGGTCACGCGCGCGTACCTCGACGCCATTCTCGCGCTGCGGCCGACGCGCCAGACCGACGGGCTCTCGATCGTCTACACGGCCATGCACGGCGTCGGCGGAGCGCTGATGCTGCAGTCGCTCGCCGAGGCCGGCTTCAAGACGGTGGCGCCCGTGACGGAGCAGCAGGAGCCCGACGGCCGCTTCCCGACGGTGCGTTTCCCGAACCCCGAAGAGAAGGGCGCGATGGACCTGTCGACGGCGCTCGCGACGAAGCTGAACGCCGACCTCGTGCTGGCGAACGACCCCGACGCCGACCGGCTCGCGGTGATGGCGCGCGACGCGAACGGAAAGCTCGTGATGTTCACCGGCAACGAGGTGGGCGTGCTGCTCGGGCACTTCCTGCTCACGCAGCAGAAGACGACCAACCCGCTGGTCGTCACCACCATCGTCTCGTCGGCGCAGCTCAAGGCCATCGCGGCGGCGCTGGGCGCGCGGTACGCCGAGACGCTCACTGGCTTCAAGTGGATCGCGAACACCGCCATCGACGAGCTCGTGAAGGGCGTGAACTTCGTCGTCGGGTACGAAGAGGCGCTCGGCTACTCGGTCGGGCCCGTCGTGCGCGACAAGGACGGCATCGGCTCTGCGCTGGTGGTCGCCGACATGGCGGCCTGGTGCAAGGCGCGCGGGCTGACGCTGTTCGGTTACCTCGAAGAGGTGCAGCGCGCGCACGGGCTGTTCGTCGCGAAGCAGTTCAACGCGACGCTGCCCGGAGCCTCGGGCGCCGCTGCCATCAAGTCCGTGATGGACACGTTCCGCGCGAAGCCTCCGACGCACATCGGCGCCAGCCGCATCGTGGCCACCAATGACTACCGCGAGCAGTCGCGCGTCGAGGGCTCGACGAAGAGCGCGCTGTCACTGCCGAAGTCGAACGTCATCGCCTACGAGCTGGAAGGCGGGCACCGCGTGACGCTGCGGCCGTCGGGCACCGAGCCGAAGATCAAGTTCTACTTCGAGTGGCGCGAGACGATGGCCGCGGGTGAGGCCATGAGCGCTGCGAAGACGCGCGCGAACCAGAAGCTCGACGCCATGGAGTCGGCCTTCCTGGTTCTGGCCACCGAGCGGGGGCTGCCGCGATGACGGCGTTGATGCTCTCGTTGTCGTTGGTGCTCGCCGCTGAAGACGCGGCGCCGCCTGCCGCTCCTGCGACCGAGGGGCAGCGCTGGTCCATCGTTGGTGGGCGTACGGCTGGCGCAGGCGCGAACGTGGTCGAAGGCGGGCTCGGCTGGCCCGGCTTGTACGCGAGCTTCTCGCGCGGCGTGTTGAGCAACCTCGACCTCGGCGTTCGGGTCTCGTTCAACTACGGCTTCGAAGGCCTCGTCACGCGCATCTTGCCGGGCGCGAAGGTGCAGGGCCTGGTGAAGTTCCGCCTGCTGGACTCGGGGCCCGTGTCGTTCGGGCTCACCTTCGAGCCGGGGCCGCTGTTCGCGGTCGATCGATTCGGCAACAGCGTCGTGGGGTTCGCGATTCCGCTCGGCGCGAAGCTGGGCGTGTCGATCTCCAGCGCCATCACGCTCGGCTTCTCGTTCGACGTGCCGTTCTGGGTGCAGTTCGGTGGTGGTGGCGGCGCGAACGTTCCGCTGCTCCCGGGGCTCGGCCTCGAGTACTTCATCAAGAGCGAGCTGACGGCCTTCTTCAAGACGCGCATGGGCCCGACGATTCGCCCGGGCGGCCTCATCGAGCTCTCGTTCGATGCGCACCTCGGCGTTGGCTACCGCTTCTGAAGCGAAGCGGCTGAAGTCCGTCGTTGCGCACATGCCATCGTTCGAGGGTCGTGCAGGAGTGCGAGCGCTCCTGAGTGTCGTCGTCTTGTCTGCCGTCACGGCCGTTGCTGAGGCGCCTGCGTGCAACGCCGAGCGTGCCTCGTTGTTGTTCGACCAGGGCGCAGGCAAGACGCCGCGGCTGCTGAGGTGTGACGGTCAGCAGTGGTCGCCGTACGAGCTGAGTGACGTGCTCATCGAAACGCCTGCGCCAGCAGCAGTGGTGCAGAAGACGCCCGAAGAGCTCGCGCAGTGCAAAGCCTCGTGCACCACGCAGAACAACTACTGCCTCAAGACACAGTGCGGGCCCATCGCGGGAGCGCCGTGCAAGCAGCGCTGCGCGAAGACGCTCGCCATCTGCACCACGGGCTGCACGCCGAAGCCGCCAGAGCCGGTTCGTGCGGCAGCTCCCGCTCCGACCGTGCCACCCGCTTCATCGAACGCGCCCCCGCCAATCCCGGACCGCGCAGCATCGCCGCCGCCTCCTCCTGGATCCTCGGCGCTCGACACGTTCGGCAAAGCGCTCGACGTGGTCGATCGCGGGCTCAACGTCATCGACGGCCCGAAACAGCCGGCCGGAGGTGCTGCTGCTCCTTCGTCATCGGGCGTCAACGCGTCGGCGACGTGCTGCGTGAACGGCGCGGGCTACACCTGTCCATCTCCTGCCGCGGTCGATCGCTGCAGCGGCGCCTTCATGCGCTGCTTGATGGATGGGAAGAGCGGCTCGACGTGCATGAAAGAGGCGCCGCCTGATCCCTCGGGCTGTCGCCGCGACATGGCCGTGAGCTGCAAGTGACACGAGTCACCTGAACTTCGTGCAGTGGCGCTGAATGCAGCGCACCTCGGCGGAGACCATGCGCTCCGATGCGACTCCTGACCCTCGTGGTGACGACGTGCGCGTTGTGGCTCACCGCGTGTCCTGCGCCGTGCGGGCCGGGCACCTGCTTCGGCTGTTGCAGCGCGACGGGTGAGTGTCTTCCTTCTCAACCGACCCAGTGCGGAGAGAACGGCGCTGCGTGCGCGGTGTGCCAGGGCGCTGAGGTCTGCGCGTCGGGCGTGTGTACGATTCTCAATCGCGGCGGCGGCGCGGCGAGCGCTGGAGGCACGGCGAGCTCAGGCGGGCAGGGTGGCGGCTCCGCGGGCGGCGTCGTCACCGCGGGCGGCATGGGCGGCGGCGTCATCGTCACGGGTGGCGGTCGCGCGGGTGGCACGGCGGGAGGCGGCGCGGCAGGTGGCTCCACCACGACGTGCACGCTCTCGACGGGCCTTCCGGGAACGCGCTGCTCGGGCTTCTGCACCGACGTGCAGCGCGACTCGACGAACTGTGGAGCGTGCGGCCGGCGCTGCGGCTTCAACGAGACGTGCGAGTCGGGCTCGTGTCAGCCGACGGTGTGCAGGCCCGGCATGTTCTGCTCACTCAACGACGGCGGCTTCGGCTCGTGCTGCGACGGCACCTGCAAGTCGACGCAGAGCGACCCTTCTGCGTGCGGCGGGTGCGGGCTCTCGTGCCCCACCGCGCTGTGCTCGAACAGCAGCTGCGTCACACGCTGCGGCGCTGACGGCGGCGTCTGTGGAAGCGGCAGTTCGTGCGTGAACCGCAACGGCCAACGCGCGTGTGCCGTCACCGCGTGTACGGCCGCGACCGAGAACGCGACCTGCAGCCTCGGCGGAGAGCGCGCGGGCCGGTGCTGCGGTGGTGCGTGTGTCGACCTCGAGCAATCTCCGAACTGCGGTGGGTGTGGCATCGCGTGCACGGGCTCGATGCAGTGTCTGGGCGGCGCGTGTCAGACCTCGGCGAACTGCGCGACGGCGATGGTGAGCGCGACCTGCTCGGTCGATGGCGGCACGGGGTCGTGTTGCGATGGACAGTGCCTCGCAGACGTTCGCTCCAACGACGCGAACTGTGGCGGGTGTGGAAGGGCCTGCGGCGCAGGCGCGGCGTGCGTCAACGGCAACTGCACCACCGACGCGGGCATCACCTTCGACTGCCAGGCCTCGTGCGGCTCCGGCTCGACGTGCGTGGGCTCGCGCTGTGTTCGCACCGACTGCACCGGCGCGAGCGCTGGGCAGGCCTGCGGCCCCTTCACGTCGGGCGCGTGCTGCGGCGGTGCAGCCTGCGCCGACTTGCAGACGTCATCGCAGCACTGTGGAGCGTGTGGCCGCGCCTGCCGCGCGGGTGAGTTCTGCAGCCAGGGCTCATGCCGGCCCGTTCCCACCTGCACGCTCGGGAATGACGGCACGTCCTGTCCCTTCGGGCCTGGCGTCAGCGGGCTCTGCTGTGGCGGCGCGTGTGTCGACAGCCGGGTGAGCGCGACCCACTGCGGCGCGTGCAACGCGAGCTGCGGCGTGGGCTCATCCTGCAGCGGCGCGCAGTGTGTTCAGCCCGATGGCGGGCAGGCCTCATGCTTCTTCTCGGGCGCAACGCCCTGCCCATCGGGCACCTCCTGTCAGGGGAACAAGTGCGTTCCGCTCGTCTGCCCGGCAGGCAGCACCGGCGGCCAGTGCGCGTTCGGCGTGACGAGCAACAACACGGTGGGGAAGTGCTGCAGTGGTCGCTGCGTCGATCTCGGCCAGGACCCGGCGAACTGTGGCGACTGCGCGCGCCCGTGCACCGGAGGGCTGTGTCAGGCGAACTTCTTCGGAGGCGGGCTCTGTCTGCCGAACGCGCCCAGCACGAACTGCTTTCAGACCTGCCAGCAGGGGCGCTTCTGTCTCAACGGGCTCTGCGAGTCAGTCTCGTGCGGCAACGGGCCTCCGGGAGCGGCGTGTCTCTCAGGGAGCGGCGTGGGCCTGTGTTGTGGCTTCCTCTCGCAGCAGTGCGTCGACGTGCGCTCCGATGTGAACAACTGCGGCGCGTGTGGAACGCGGTGTCCCTCGGGCGTCTGCATCGCCGGGGTCTGTCAGTCGGGTGGACCGACCTGTCAGCGCGGAGACGTCGGCCGCTACTGCAACCCCGACGCTGGCGTGGCCTCGGTGTGTTGTCAGGGCGCGGGGTGCATCGACACGAACACCGACAGCTCGAACTGCGGCGGCTGCGGCAACACCTGCGGCTCGAGCCTCACCTGTGTGCAGGGGCGCTGCATCGCGCCGACGTGCACCGCGTCGACCTCGATGCGTCCGTGCTCGGGCTCGGATGGAGGCACTGGCACCTGCTGCGGCACGACCTGCGCGTCGATGGCGACCGACCCGCTCAACTGCGGCCAGTGCAATCGGCTCTGCGCGCTCGGTGAGGTCTGCTCGGCGGGCAGCTGCGCGCTGGCGATGTGCACGGCCTCGACGCTCGGCGCTCCGTGTCACACGGGCGATGCAGGCGTGGGCAGTTGCTGCGGCTCGGGCTGCGTCTCGACGCGCTCGGATCCGCTGAACTGTGGCGCGTGCAATCGACAGTGCCCCGCCGATGCAGGCTGCGTGAGCGGCATGTGCCGGTGACAGCCACCTGACGCCAGACCTCTGACGCGGCCTCGTCGTCTCGCGCGCTTGTCGGAGGCGGCGCGTTTGCACACTCCGCCGCGCCATGCGTGAGCGTCATCAAGACAGTCGTGGGTGGTTGTGCATCGACGCGCTGAGCGACGAGGTCATCGAGGTGCGGGTCGGCGGTTCGTTGTCGCCTGAGCTCGGCAACGTCTTTCCCCGCTTCGCGCGTCGGCTCGCCGCACGTTCGGAGCGCTGTTCGGTCTTCCTCGACGTGCGCGAGCTCGCCGCGTTCG
>JBEOKA010000292.1:0-19189 GCA_040275325.1 Myxococcaceae bacterium
ATCATCGCCATCGTCGAGGGCCCGCGCTTCACCGTCGAGTCGGTGCGGTTCGAGGCATGCGGCTGCACGACGAGTTCGACGATGCCTCTGTTGCTCGCGCTGGGCGCGCTCGTGAGGCGCAGACGAACTTCGGCTCGCGAGTGACCCCGTCGCTGCTGCACATCGAATCTCGATCATCGACGACGCAGTGAGTGTTCGAACACTGATCGCCGTGCAGTACATGATGCGCCATGCACCGGAACGTGAGCGCCGTCCTCGAGCGCATCGATGCGCTTCTCCGGCGCCCGCGCGGAGTGTCGAAGCTCCACAAGGTGCAGCTGCGTCGTAAGCGAGAGGTCATTCTCGAGCGCAAGGGAGCCGAGGCGCTTCGACTCGCCGAACTCACCTCGCAGTGGATCGATCTGGTCGTGCGCCCCGACGCAGCAACTGTCACTCCGCGTGACGGTTCGACGCTCACGCCCGGTCAGGCCGATCGCCGCGCGAAGGGGCGGTGGTTCACGGGCTACACATGGCGCGTCGAGCTCGCAGCCGGTGGCCTGCGCGTCGGCAGCTTCGATGTCGCGAAGCGCGAACGTGCGAAAGGAGCCGCCGAGTATCTGCTCATTGACGGAGATCTGATCGTCGACGGAGTTCTGCGGCTCGGTCGCGACACGAGATCGATCTACGTCGTGACTGGAGACCTCTCTGCGAAGCAGGTGGTGCGCGGTGACGCAGTGCTGGTGGTGCTGGGCAAGCTGAATGCGCCGGTGACCGGCATCGCTCGCGAGGGGATCATCTCGTCCGGTCGACGCATCATCGAGGGCCGGCCGGTCGCTGTGCTGCGTCCTCGGTAGCGGTCGCGCCGCACGCCCACGCGCACGCGCAATGAGCACCTCGTTCGACCCGCCGGGGTGGAGGGACTGGCTGCGTGAGCGGCAGCTGAGTCGTCGCGCGCGCAACGAGCGCAACCAGCGTTGACGGAATCGTGTTCGCCACCCTCAGCCGAGCAACGCCTGTGTCGCGGCCTTGAAGTGCGCATCAGCAACCGACGCGAGCACCTCGTCCCTCTCTCCTTCGACGAGTCGCCATTTTCCCTTCACCTTCCACAACAGCGCGAAGTTCCCGTTCGAGAGCTCGACCAACCAATGCGAGCCCTTTCCCTTCTCGGCGCCACGCCACCGGCTCGCCACGACCGGCGCCGACGGCTTCACGCTCACCTCACCGAGCTTGAGCTTCGCGTCCTCGAGCAGAATCAACGCATCGAGCGCCGCCAGGAACTTCTTCACCGCTCCCGCTGACTTCGAGAGCACCTCGACCGCGCGAGCACACGCCTCACGCGCGCCTTTGCCGCCGACGTTGTGCGCATCGGCCTCTTCCGCCTCGAGGCCTACGCCCTGTGCCACCCGCAGCGTCGGCGTCTGCGCCGTGAACGCCCGCGAGATGGCGCGCGACGGCAGGCGCACGTACGGCATCTCTGCGGTGAGCAGCGCTTCATCCTTCTTGCTCAACTCCTGCTTCTTCGCGACCCGCTGCCCGAGCTCGACCCACCGCGTGAAACGGGCACGTTCACTCGGTGGAACCTGCTTCGACACATGCTCGGCAGCGAGCAGCGCCAACGCGAGATACCCGTGGTTGTCGATGACGGGCCGCGCAGGAACATGACCGTGTGGCCGCTCGAGGCGCTCCGAAGTGGGAGCCACGGCGAGCGCAGCTGCCATCACGTTGTGCAGATACGCCTCGGGCGTCCACCGCGACTCCTGCGCGTCGACCACCGCCTGCAGCTGCGCGAGGTACGCAGCCGTCGGCGCGAGCGCGTTCTGCGCCACGTAGAACTTCCCCGGCTTCATGATGTCGGCGAGCGGCTTCGCGCCCTTCGGCGGCGGCGGCGTCACGCCGAGCTTCTTCAACTTCTTCTGCAGCTCACGAACGTCCCAACGAAGCTCACTGAGGCTGGGCATGGAGCCCGCACTCTAGTTCTCTCCGCCGCGCATGCCGTGCTTCGCGAGCAGGTCGTGCAGATACGTGCGCGCCAGCCCCGACGCCTTCGCCATCTGCGTCACGTTGCCGCCGTGCTTGTGCTCGAGCGCCGTGAGGTACTCGCGGGTGAATCGCTCGACGATGCGCTCCTTCGCTTCTTTGAACGGCACCTCGAGCGCGGGCGGCGGCGGCACCAGGGCAGGCGCAGCAGGAGCCGACGCCGGCGCGGGGTTCAGCACGTGCTCGAGCGACACTTCGTCGCTCACCACCGCACGCGCCACCACGTTGCGCAGCTCACGCACGTTGCCCGGCCAGTCGTACGACGAGAGCCGCGAGATGAGGTCTCCACTGAGCTCGAACGACTCTCGGCCGAGCTGAACGAGGAGCGCGCGCACGAGCTGGGGAATGTCATCGCGCCGCTCCCGCAGCGGAGGCACGCGCAGGGCCGCGACCGCGAGCCGGAAGTAGAGGTCTCTGCGAAACCGCCCCGCCTGCACCTCGGCCTGCAGTGAACGATGCGTCGCCGCGATGACACGAACGTCGACCGCGCGCGGCCGGTCTTCTCCGAGCCGCTTCACCTGCCGGGCCTCGAGCGCGCGCAACAGCCTCGGCTGCAGTTCGAGCGGCAATTCACCAATCTCGTCGAGGAAGAGCGTGCCGCCCTCGGCCTCGACGAAGGCGCCGGGCCGGTCGGCGATGGCTCCGCTGAACGCGCCGCGGGCATGACCGAACAGCTCGCTCTCGACCAACTGCGGAGCGATGGCGCCACAATCGACGACCACGAACGGCGCCTTCCGCCGCGTCGACCGCTGATGAATCGCGCGCGCGAGGCCGTCTTTGCCCGTGCCCGTCTCTCCCAGCAGCAGCACCGGTGTCTCACTCGGCGCCAGCTTCTCGATGAGCCCGAACAGCCGACGCATCACCGCGCTGCCACCGACCAGGCCTTCGAGCTCGGTCGGGCCGTCGATGGCTTCTTCGCGCTCGTCAGACATCGTGAGCGACAGCATCGTGCGGCCGATGGCGATGACGGCCTGGCTCTCGACGATGGCGGTCTCGACGCGCGCGCCGCCGATGAGCGTGCCGTTGGTCGAGCCCAGGTCCTTCACGAAGACGCCATCAGGCCGCGGCTCGAGCTGCACGTGCTGGCCCGAGACCGCCGTGTCGGTGAGGCGCAGGTCGACGCCGTCGCCACCACCCACGACGATGGGCCGCGTCACCTCGAGGCCCTTGCCCTGATCAGGTCCACCGACGACCCGCACCGTCCACGAGATGTGATGAATCGCCCCTTCAGCATCGAGCCGCAGAATGGGTGACGACAGCTTCTCGGTGCGGCGGTTTCTGAAGTCGAGCATCGGTGAATCGCTCCATGGCGCTCGCGAAGACACGAGCACGCTCGTGCACCCTACCGCAGGCACCCCGTGGGGTTGAGCGTCATGCCCTGTCTGCTCTTCAAGACGCCCTGTTTTCCAGTGTCAGGTCGACCTGACGACACGGGTCGCGAGTGACGATGCACCTTCTGCGCTGATCCACGCGGTCTGGATTGAACGATTTTCGTCAACCACCCGACCGATGCAGCTTCTGCGTCGCGCGCAGCTCCTCATGGGGCACACGCCTTGAACTGAGCCACGTCATGAGGCGTTCGGTTCTCATCATCATCGCGTCGCTCGCTTCGGGCTGCGTCACCGCGCGCGCGAACATCGCGTGGCCGGGTCCTCCCGCGACGGAGCGGATTCGCTTCGTGAAGTCGCTCAGCGGCCCCGCCGACTTCGAGTCGGGCGCGGCGAAGTTCTTCCGCAAGCTCTCTGGCGCCGAGGCACCGACGCAGCTGTTCCATCCCGTCGGCGTGGCGGTGACGCCTGCGGGCGACCTGGTGGCAGTGACCGACCAGGCGCTCGCGCAGGTGTTCCTCTTCGAGGTCGAGAAGGGCACCGTGCAGACCATCTCGAAAGAGGCGCTGGGCGGCGTTCCCGTCGGCGTCGCGCTCGAGGCCGACCGCCCGTGGGTGGTGGTGCCGCAGCTGAAAGCGGCCATCAACTTCTCACGCCTCGGCGTGCCGCTGCGACGCATCGACCTCTCTGACTGCGAGCGGCCCGTCGGCATCGGCGTCGATGCGAGTCACGACCTGCTCTACGTCACCGACACCTCGACACCCACGGGCGGCACCCACGCCGTGCACGCGTACAAGCTGTCGACCGGCGAGCACCAGGCGGCGCTGGGCAAGAAAGGCGACGGGCCGGGAGAGCTCTTCTTCCCCACCTTCGTCAACGTCACCTCGTCGGGGAACCTGCTCGTCGCCGACACCATGAACGCGCGCGTGCAGGAGCTCGCGGCCGACGGCGCCTTCGTGCGGCAGTTCGGTGAGCGCGGCGACCAGTTCGGCCAGTTCGACAAGCCCAAGGGCGTGGCGACCGACTCCTTCGGCAACGTCTACGTCGTCGACTCGTTCTTCTCGGTCGTTCAAATCTTCAACCGCGACGGCAAGCTGCTCCTCTTCTTCGGCGGGCGCGGCGACTCATCGGGCTTCCTCTCGAACCCGGCGGGCATCGCCATCGACTCGAAGAACCGCATCTACGTCACCAACGGTCTCAACTTTCGCGTCGAGGTCTACGAGCTGGTGAACACCTCGGCGGGCGACAGCACCTCGCCGCCGCCCTCGGGAGCCTGAGGTGTGGCGCGTGGTGGCGAGCAGCGTGCTGATGGCGGGCGTGGCGCAGGCCGGCGTGTTCGGCAGCGTCTCGGCCGAGGGCCAGGCACAGACGCTCGACGCCACCACGCCGAATGGCGGCACGCAGTCGGTCCGCTCGCTGCTCATCTCCGAGAACCTCGGCCTGCACTACGCGGGCACGCCCTTCGGCCCCAACGCGGTGCTGCTGAGCGCGGGCTTCGAGGGCATGAACATGAACGCCTTCGGTGACGCGGGCGCGCTGCTCTCGGGCCGCTCGGCGACGCTCGACCTCGCGGTCGGCCTGTTCCCCCGGCGCGCGCTGCCTCTGCGCCTCTACGTACGCGGCACCCTCACCGACGGTGGCCCTCAGTCCATCGCGACGCTCGGCGGCCGTGAAGCGCTCGCCTTCGGCGCCAACGTGCACCTCGAGCCCTTCGCCTGGGCGCCCGGCCTTCGCGTCGACGCCGAGCAGCTCAACTTCACGGGCATCGGCACCACGACGCCGCTCGCCGACGTGCGCCGCTCGTTGACCGCCTCCCTCTACAAGCAGCTCGACACGCACCAGGTGACGGCCACGGTTCGCGTGACGCAGGAGAACCGCACGGTCGTCGGCGAGTGGCTGGGCGTGAACCTGCTCGGCTCGTGGACCTCGCCGAAGCACTCGACCACGCTGATGGCCGAGAGCGTCGACCGCAGCCACCTCATCGTGCCGCTGCCAGGCGCCGCCTCGTCGATGGTCGAGCGCAACGTTCGTTTCGCCCACCAACAGCGGTGGACGCCGCGCTTCTTCACCGACGCCACGGGCCGCTTGAGCGACGTGCGCTTCGACAACGCCTCCGGCACGCAGGGCGGCGCGACCGTCGGCGCGTCATGGCAGCCCTTCGAGCAGCACGAGCTCGCGGCCTCGGCGACGGGTGACGTGGGCTTCGCGACGACGACGGCGACGACGAAGGTGGGCTCGACGGCAGGTGGCGCGGCGCGCGTCGGCTACGGCCGCGTCATCGGCCCCGTGAGGCCCGGCGTCTTCGCCGGAACCATGGCGCAGCACTGCGCGAACTGCGTCGGCCTCACCGATGGGTGGATGGCGAGCGTCGACACCGGCGTCTCGGTCTCGACGGTGGGCTTCGAGCGCTTCGACGCGCACGCCGACTATCGAGTCGCCCTCGTGCGCGCGCCCATGGGCCGCGGCGGCAACCGCACCGAGCACCACGCGAAGGGCACGGGGCGGGTGCGCATCGGCGCGCGCTCCGAGGTGTACACGCTCATCGGGTACGACGACGGCTACCGCGACTACATCGACCTGTTGAGCGGCGGCATCGCGACGCTGCGGGAGCAGGCCTTCACCATCGGCGGCGGCGCGCAGACCACGCTGGGGCGCGGCACGGGGAACCTCGACCTGCGCCACCTGCGCGGCTCCTCGGTCATTCCCCAGTCGCCCTTCAGCCTCGGCCCGCCGCTCACCGCGCGTGAGGTGACGCAGCTGTCGGCGAACGTGATGCTGCCGGTGCTGCCGTGGCTCGACGCGCACGCGGGCGGGCTCGCCGGGTGGACGGTGCTCGACAGCAACCTGCCGCTCACCACCATCACCGGCAACGTCGGCGTCACCGCGCGCTTCGGCCGCTTCACCTCCTCGCTCTCGTGGAACGTCGTGCGCAACGACACCCAGGGCTTCGTCACCACCCAGCACCTCGTGCGGCTCTCGCTCGCGCGCCCCTTCGACTTCTGACCATGCACCGCCTCGCCGCCACCGTCGCTGCCGTCACACTCGCCTCGGGCTGCGCGAGCGTGCCCGTGCGCCGCGTGGGCGAGCGCAAGGCCGACGACCCGACTTTTCTGAAGGCCGGCAACCAGCAAGTGCGCTTCGTCGGCGCGCTCGAATTGCCCGCGAACCTCGGCATCGAGCAGAGCGTGTTCTCCCGCTTCTGGGCGTGGCTCACCGGCACCGAAGCGACGCACGCGCTCTCGCGGCCGTTCGGCGTAGCCGTCTCTTCCGATGGGCGCGTCGCAGTGACCGACCCCGGCACGCGGCTCGTGCGCGTCTACCTGCCTGCGGAGAACCGGCATCTGGAGCTGAAGGAAGGCCTGTCATCTCCACTGGCCGCCGTCTTCGTGAGCGGGCTGCTCGTGGTGGCCGATGGCACGCTGCACGGGTTCGACCCGTCGACGGGCGAGCAGCAGCCGCTGCGATGGAAGCTGCCGACGTTCACGCGGCCGACGGGGCTCGCAGTCGACCCGGTGCGGGAGCGGCTCTTCGTCGTCGATGCCGGCCAGCACCGTGTGCACGTCATCTCGTTGTCGGGCGGCGAGCCGACGACGCTCGGTGAACGAGGTGAGCAGGCGGGCGCGTTCAACTTCCCCACCCATCTCGCGGTCGACGCGCGCGGCCACCTCTTCGTCGCCGACAGCATGAACTTCCGGGTGCAGCACTTCGATGAGCGGCTGGCTTTCGTCGAGGCGGTTGGTGGGCTCGGCGATGGGCTGGGAGACCTGCCGCGCGCGAAGGGCCTCACCGTCGACGCGAAGGGCACGCTGTGGGTCGTCGAGGGCTCGGCCGACCTGGTGCAGGGCTTCGACGCGAAGGGCGAGCTCGTCGGCGTCTTCGGCGGCAGCGGCGTGGTCGACGGAAAGTTCTGGCTGCCCTCTGGCCTCACCTCGGACTCCGAGGGCCGCCTCTGGGTCGCCGACACGTGGAACGCGCGCGTGCAGGTCTTCGTCGTCGAGCCGGCTCCTGCCGTCGTCGCAGAGGGGTCGCGATGAGCGCGCTCCTCTTCACGCTCGTGCTGGTTTCGCAGACGGCCGACGTGCGCAACACGCGCCACAACCTCTCGGCGCCGATGGTGGCCAACACCGTGCGCGCGCAGAGTGAGACGCAGGTCTGTGTCTTCTGTCACGTGCCGCACGCGGCCTCGCAGTCGCGCGCCATCTGGAACCGCGACCTCGGCTACCAGGCGGGCGGCACCATCTACACGCTGTACGGCTCCACCACGCTCGAGGCGCCGCCGAACCGGCCTTCAGGCGCGAGCCGCCTCTGTCTCTCGTGTCACGACGGCGCTCTCGCCATCGGCTCGTTGCTCAACCTCGACGCCACACGGCCCGCCACCGTCGCGATGCAGGGCGGCGTCACCACGATGCCGGCGGGCCCGCGCAACCTCGGCACCGACCTGCGCAACGACCACCCCATCTCGCTGCCGATTCCCGCGAGCGACCCTGAAATCGTCGCGCCTCCCAACGGAGACGCGGTCGAGCTCAAGCACGGCACGACCGCCGTGAAGGACCAGGTGCAGTGCACCTCGTGTCACGACCCGCACCTCGCGACGACGAAGTTCCTCGTGAAGTCGAACCTGCGTGGGGCGCTCTGCATCACCTGTCACCCGAAGCAGGGTTGGGTCGGCAGCCGGCACGAGGCCTCGCTCGCGGCGTACCCGGCGACTGGAACGCAGACCGTCGGCGACCTCGGCTGCCTCGCCTGTCACAAGCCGCACAACGGCCAGGGCCCGACGAAGCTGCTGACGACGCAGAACCTGTCGGGCGCTCCATTGCCGTGGAGCGAAGAGAACGTCTGCTTCTCGTGTCACCGCCCGGGCGGCACCGGCGTCGATGCTTCGCGTGGCCGCGCGGCGCCCGACATTCAGACCGAGTCGACGAAGGCGGTGCGCCACCCGTTCGCGCTGAAGACCGACGAGCACCAGCCCGTCTTCACCGCGAAGGTGCCCGAGCCCGAGACGGTGGTGAACACCACCAAGCACGTCGAGTGCGCCGACTGTCACAACCCGCACCAGGTGCAGGCGCTGCCCGGCAACGTGCACGAGGGCATGAAGGGCATCTCGTTGTCGGGCGCCGTCGTCGTCGACAACGCGAGCACCAACGTTCAGCAGTACGAGATTTGCTTCCGCTGCCACGGTGACTCGTTCGCCACGATGATTCCGCCGGCGGCGACGCGGCCTCCCTCGGGCAGCAACAAGCGGCTCGAGTTCCAGACGACGAACGACGCGTTTCATCCCGTCGCGGGCCCGGGGCGGAACACGTCGACGTACTTGAACAACGTGCTCGACACGCCCGACGGCCAGCTGCGCGGGCTCGACTGGCAGGGCAACCGGCTGACGCGCTTCTCGACGGTGCTGTGCACCGACTGTCACAACAGCGAAGCGACGGCGAACGTGCCGGGCAGCGCGCGCAACAGCAACGCGAGCCCCAAGGGCCCGCACGGCTCGGCCAACACCCGCATGCTGCGCGCGAACTACAGCACCGCCACGGGAGCGAATGCGGCGCCCTTCGGTGGCTACAACCAGAACAACTTCGCGCTCTGCTTCCTCTGTCACGACGAGGCGCGGCTGCGCGGCAATCGCAGCAACTTCTTCCAGGCCGGTGGCGTGGGTGCGGGCCGCGGCAACCTGCACCAGGTGCACCTCGTCGACCGCACGAATGCCAGCTGCCACGAGTGCCACAACAACGTGCACAGCAACGTCGCCGCGACGAACACCGACTACCGGAACCTTCCCGCAGGCACGCCGACGCATCTGGTGAACTTCGCGCCGACGGTGCGCCGCTTCCCCGCGAGCAAGGGCAACGACCCCTGGTACGGCGACTCTCCGACGCGCCCGCGCTGGGGCCGCACGCCCTCTGGCGACTACTACTGCTTCGCCGGCTGCCACGACAAAGACGAGGCGATGGACGGCGACAAGTCCGTCTACCGGCCACCCAACCCATGAGCGCGCTCCTCACCATCGTGAGCGCGCTCGCGCTCTCGCAGCAACCGACGCTGGCCATGGTGAAGCGCAGCGCCGCGCCGTCGCGCATCGACGCGTCACCGCACAATTTCTTCGGGCCCATGGGCCGGCCCCCGAGCGAGGGCACCGACCTGTGCATGATGTGTCACGTGCCCAACCGGCTCGAGTGGCCGAAGCGCGGGCCGGGGTGGGACCCGAAGAACGCAGGCCGCTCCGCCGCGCTCGATGTGCGGGCCGACCCATCGGGGCCTCCGCTCGCGATGCGCTGGGCCGGCAGCACGATGCGCTGTCTGTCGTGTCACGACGGCACCGTCTCGAGCATCAACATCGTGCTGCGCTCGTCATCGGGCACGCTGAAGACCGACGCCATCGCGTCGACCGAGGCGCAGCGCAGCGGGCGCAACGGCCCAGCGCTGTTCACGCCGCAGTCGTGGACGAACGAGGTGATGGGCAACCACCCCGTCTCGGTGCCGTACCCGCTCGATGGCACCGGCTCCGAGTACAAGGGCTTCGGCCCGCGCGCCGAGCCCATCGAGACGCTGGAGTGGGTCGCCGACCCGCGCGCGAAGGGCTTGAAGTTGGTGAGCGACACCTCGGGCTTCGACGTGCTGCGCGGCACCTCGGGCGTCGAGTGCATCTCGTGCCACGACCCGCACGGCACCACGAACACCTATTTCCTGCGCCTGCCGAAGGAACGGAGCGAACTGTGTCTGGGCTGTCACCGCAAATGACGACCTGCGCGCGCTGGTGCGTGGTGGGCTGGCTCGCCGCGAACGTCGCGATGGCCGCGGGTCCATCGAAGGCTGCTCCCGCCGGGCCGGGTGACGACTGCCGCGCGTGTCACGCCGACGCGTGGGCGAAGAAGCAGGTCATTCACCCGCCGGTGAAGAACGGCCTCTGCTTCGGCTGTCACGTCTCGACCTCGGAGACGAAGCACACGTTCGACCTCGCCGCCGACGGCAAGTTCCTCTGCGCGCAGTGCCACTCGACGCGCGACTCGCTGAAAGTCCTCCACCCGCCCGTGAGCGAAGGGCTGTGCCTCGAGTGTCATGACCCGCACGGCAGCGACCACCACGCGCGGCTGCGCCAACCCGTCTTCGAGACGTGCACGCGCTGTCACCCGAGCAAGCGCACGCAGAACGAGGCATCGGCCACGAAGCACGGCGCGCTCGACCCGAAGCAGAACCCGAAGGTGTGCGTCGCGTGTCACGACGCGCACCAGTCAGACCACGAGAAGCGCCTGCACGACTGGCCGCCCGAGAAGGTGTGCCTCACCTGTCACGACAAGCCGCAGCAGGCACCCGACAAGGAGTTGATGAACCTGAAGGCGTGGCTCGACCAGCACGACGCGGGCACGATGCGCCACGGCCCGGTGCGCGAGGGCCGCTGCCCCGACTGCCACGAGCCGCACGGCACGTCGGAGTTCCGCATGCTGAAGGGCTCATACCCGGCGGCGCCGTACACGCCGTTCTCGGCCGCGACGGAAGACTACGGCCTCTGCTTCCGCTGCCACGACACGCGCCTCGTGCAGGAGAAGGTGCTCGGCGAGAAGCCCGTCAGCAATGCAGACCCGGCGACCGACCTCTCATGGAGCGGTGGTGACGGTGGCGTGCGGTTGATTCGCGGTGGCATCACCGGCTTCCGCAACGGCGACGAGAACCTGCACTTCCGTCACGTGAACAAGGGCGACAAGGGCCGCACCTGCCGCTTCTGTCACGACGTTCACGCGTCGGAGAACCCGAAGCACATTCGCACCACGACCTTCTTCGGGAACTGGGAGTTCCTGCTCAACTACAAGAAGACGACGACGGGCGGGCAGTGCTGGCCGGGGTGTCACGCCGAGCGCCGCTACGACCGCAACCTTCGTCAGGAGAACCCAAAGTGACGCTGGCGCTGCTCACCGTCGTGGTGTCGGCGGCTCCGCGCTTTCTGGCGCCGGGGCCGGTCGCGCAGACGACGCGGGAGCAGGTGCGTGTCTTCGTCGAGACCGATGGACCGCTGTCGCTCTCGGGCGCCGATGGTGGCTGCTCCGTCGACTCGCGGTTTCGTCTCGATGGTGGCGCGACGCTGGCGCACTGCACGTTCACGCTCGCGCCGGGCCGCAACGTGGTGACGGCGTCGACGCCCGACGACGGCGGGGTGCTGACGGTCGAGGCCGTCATCTCGCGCTACGTGACGACGAGCACGCTGCCTGCGGGAGTGGAGGCGCAGGGCTTTGGGCCGGGCACGGCGCATCGCCCCGAGGTCGAGGCGGTGTGCGCGCAGTGTCACCAGATGGAGCGGCCTGACGGTGGCTCCGCGGTCGCCTTCTGCTCGACGTGCCACGCCGAGGTGACGCAGCGAAAAGTCATGCACGGGCCGGTGCAGCAGGGCGCGTGTCTGGCCTGTCATCAGGAGTCGAGCACCCCGACGCGTTACGCCGTGCGCTGGCCGATTCAGGAGACGTGCTTCAGCTGTCACGTCGACATCAAGGCCGCGATGGCGACGAAGGCGTTTCGTCACGGGCCCGCAGCGGCCGGGCGCTGCACGACGTGCCACGACCCGCACGGCAGCGACCAACCCTTCTGGCTCAAGAAGCACGCGTACGACCTGTGCACCAACTGCCACACCGAGAAGCGCGGTGAGCGGCACGTCGTCGTCGGCTTCGTCTACGGCGACTCGCACCCGCTGCGTGGCCGCCTGCACCCGCTGAAGGACCGCACCGAGTTCTCGTGCCCGTCTTGTCACAACCCCCACGCCGCGCAGTCGCGCTTCCTCTGGCAGTTCGACGTCACCAACCGGGAATCTCTATGCCGAACCTGTCATCAGAAGTGACGCGCGCCGCGCTGCTGTTCGCGCTGCTCGCGTCGTCGTCGGCGCTCGCTGGAGCGCCTGCGCCCAAGCGCGTCGTCACCTTGTGGCCCGACCTTCCTGCGCAGCCTGCAACGACGCCCGACCTGCTCGAGGTGGGAGAGCGCGTCTACAAGGGCGCGTGTCTGGGCTGTCACGGTGAGAAGGGTGATGGGCTGGGGCGCGAAGGGAAGTTCCTCGCGATTCCGCCGCGCGACTTCACCACCGGCCAGTTCATCATTCGCACCACGCCGCTGGGCACGCTCCCGTGGGACACGGACCTGTTCGGCTCGATTCGTCGCGGCTTCCGGCCTGGCGTCGGCATGCCCGCCTTCACCTTCCTCTCGGACCGCGAGGTGTGGGGCGTCGTGGCGTACCTGAAGACGTTCTCTCCGCGCTTCAAGGCAGAGAAGCCGGGCGCGAAGGTCGAGCTGCCTCCCGTACCGGCGAACCTCGCGTCGCTCGCGGGACAAGGGCAGGGCGTCTTCATGTCGGGCGGCGCGTGCTTCGTGTGCCACGGCATGCAGGGCAAGGGTGACGGGCCCGCCGCGCCCGGCCTCGTCTACGTCTCGGGCAAACACCAGGGGAAGAAGGTGTCGCCGGCGAACCTGCACCGCTCCGACTGGTTCAAGGGCGGCGGCCGGCCCGAAGACATCTTCCGCGCCATCAGCACGGGCCTCGATGGAACGCCCATGCCCGGCTTCGCAGCGTCGTTGTCAGTCGAACAGCGGTGGTCGCTCACCGCGTTCATCTTGTCGTTGAACCCACCGGCACCTCCCGCCGGAACACCAGGAGCAGCTCCATGAGTCGAAGAGAACGCAGTGCCCTTCTCCACGCCGTCGTCGTCGCCGCGCTGTGCAGCACGTCAGCAGCCCTCGCGCAGACGATGGTCACCACGAAGCACAACTTCCAACTCGCCACGAACAACGTGCGCGTGGCTGCGGGCCAGGCCGAAGACGGGCTGTGCGTCTTCTGTCACACGCCGCACAAGGGGCAGGCGTCGCTGCTCCTGTGGAACCACCGCATGTCGGCGTCGAACTACACGTGGAGCGACGTCGCGGCGGCCGGTGGGCGTACGACGGGCGGCACCAGCTACCCGACGAACCTGCGCACGTGGACCGGCTCGACCGCGAAGTGTCTGTCGTGCCACGACGGCACCGTCAGCATCGGCTCGCTCTACTGGAGCGACGCGACGGCGAACCCCAACATCACCATGACGGGTCCTGACGTGAACGCGGCGGGTCAGCTGAACAACCCGACGTACCGAATCACCGACGCGACGGGCGCGGACATGACGGGCAACCACCCCGTCGGCGTGCCGTACCCGTACAACAACGTCGCTTCGACCTACAACGGCATCACCTCGGGCGTCGACGTGGTGCTCAGCGAGTGGGTGGCGCGGCCGACGGGCGTGAAGATCTTCGGTACTGGAGGAGGCGGCGCTCCTGCGGCCGGAGCAGCCGGCATCGAGTGCGCCTCGTGTCACAACCCGCACGGCACGCCGAACCGCTTCTTCCTACGCGTGCCGACGGCCTCGAGCCAGCTGTGTCTGTCGTGTCACCAGAAGTGAGTTGGTAGAGAGACGCACATGAGAACCACCCCCGCGCTCATCGTCCTCTCGATGCTGCTCAACACCGCCGCCTGTGGCACTGCCGTCGCGCCCGTCTGTCAGGGTGCTGGCTGTGCGTGCACCAGCGCGGCGTGCGGCTGTACGAATGGCTCGTGTACGCAGACGTGTACCAGCAGCGGCTGTGCCTCGAACTGCTCGCAGAACGCGACGTGCGCGGTGTCGGTCGGCGAGGCGTCGTCGGTGACGTGCGACACCACGTCGACGTGCAACGGCACGGTGGGCGCGAACAGCGTCGTCACCTGCGCCAACAGCGCCGTGTGCAACTTCACCGGTGGCGCGAAGACGAGCGTGACGTGCAGCAACAGCGCTGACTGTGACGCGACGGTTGGCGCAGACAGCACCATCACCTGCAACAACTCGGCGGAGTGCCACGCGAAGTGCAGCGGCGCGTGCGCCGTGACGTGCAATGAGAACTCGAAGTGCCGGTGTGAAGGCGCGGGCTGCAAGGTCGTGTGCGCGAGCGGCGCGGCGCCGAAGACCTGCGCTGATGGTCGCGTGGTGTGCAACCGCGACTGCTGAGTCGATGGAGTCAGTGCGGAGTTGCTGAGAGACGTTCCCCGCATGCGGCGCTGACGGTCGCGTCAGTGTTGAACCTCGCTGCGACGTGAGCTGAGCGACGACGGGGCAGAGCCCAAGCGTGAAGTGCATCCGTGACTCCCGAACGGAATACGCTCCATCGCGATGGAACTGCTCCAGCGGTGCGTGGCCATCGGCGTCGCAGTCTGTGGCTTCAGGCACGGGCGGATGTCGTTGTTCGAAGACGGCACCGCCGCGACGCTCGAACTCACCGGAGCCGTCTCTGACGAACAATTCGCCTCACTCCAGCGCCTGCTTCCTGGAGTGCAGCTCGAGCGCAGCGCGGCGGGCGTCTCGTGCTCGATACCCGGCGTGACGCAGACGGCGGCGCATGAGTTCGTCACGCGAGCGCACGATGAACACCGCCTGGTGTTGACGGTGCAGGTGCGCGCGACGCCCGGAGCGTGGGGCGTCGCCGAAGGCCTCGATGCCGTGCGCCTGCGCCCGGACCTCTTCGTGAAGCCCGTCGAGGCGCGGCAAGTGCTGATGCTCGCGATGCGTGGCGCCGTCGTGGAGGTGTGCGCGAGGCGAGCGACGAACGTCGACGTCGGCTTCGATGGCCGGGTCTCCATCTCCGACGATGGCGCGCGCTACGGCTTCGAGCGACTCGAGGGCTCGGAAGACACGAGCGTCGAGCGGGTGACGTACCAGCGCACGGTGAAGGGCCGGGCGCACGACGAGGCGGCGGTGGTGAACGGGCTGTCGAACCACTTCTCCATCGAGGTGGCGCACGGCGGCGAGGTGCTGCGGCAAGCGTGGCGGTTGGGAAGACGAGTCGGTGCTGCGAGCTCCGCGATGCGCCGTGGCCGTTTCGACACCACGCTCTGCTTCGAGCCCGACCCGCTGCTGTTCGAGCGGCCCCTCTCACGCGACGATGTGCGCGACGTGGTGGAGCACTTCGCCAGGCTGCTCCCGCGCGCGACGTTCTTCTTCGACGGCGCCAGTTTTCATGTCGACACGCTCGAGGCGGCGGCCCGGCAGGTCATCGGCGAGACGCGGGTGTGGAGCGAGGAGCTGCTCCTCTTTTCCGTCGAGGAGCCGGGCTTCACCGTGCGCGTCGCACTCGGGCTGTGTGACGACGCGCGGCCGCCGCTTCAGGTGCTGCGCAACGCGCGAGTCGAAGATCCGTTCGGGCTTCCTGCGCGTGCCGTGCGACGGGCGTTGGCGACGGCGGTGAAGCTCGCGCCGCGCACTGAGGCGCCAAACCGTCACCTCACGGGCGTCATCGCGTTCGAGACGGTCGACGACGTGAAAGAGAACGACGCGCTGCTCTCGCTCATCGAGCAGCGCTTCGTCGAGCCCTGGAGCGTGTATCTCGACGGTGTGCCGCAGGCGCGGGAGCGGCTCACCACGCTGTGGTCAGGGCAGCAGCGAGATGCCGAGCACGCCGGTGAGGCCCGCCGCGAAGAGTGAGAGCAGGCCCAACACACCGTGAAAGTTGGCGAGGTGCTTCTTGCCCGAGGTGAGCTGTCGGCCCAGCAGGAAGAGCCCCACGAAGACGAGCGTGCTGACGATTCCCAGAATGCCGTGAAACGTCGCGAGCGGTTTCATGTCGCGCAAGAAGACGGCCGAGCCGAGGCCGCCAACGGCTGATGCGACGAAGAGCGCCACGCTGACGGGGCCGAGCTTGAGGTGCCGCGCGAGGCTGCCGGGTGGCGCCGTGACGCGCCGCAGCCGCTGAATGCGCTGATGAAAGCCGGCGCGAAAGACGAGCCACGCGAGCAGCAGCGTCACGGTGGCGAGCGCGGGGTGGCCGTACACGAGGAGCGCGTTCACCGGCCGTCTCCGCTCGAAGGAACCTCACGCATGCGCGGGGCACCTAGCACACGACGCCACTGATTCGAGCGATGAGACCCGCTGGCCGGCGAGGGCGCGTTCGTCGGACGAAGGGTGCCACTGCGGTATGAGCCGCGCATGACTTCCCTGCGCGTCGAAGGTGATGGCTCGTACATGCCGAGTGAGGCCGACCCTCCGTACGCTCGACTCGGTGGCGTCGACGCGACGAAGGCGCTCGTCGAGGCCTTCTATGACGCGATGGAGGCCCACGAGCCCGAGCTGACGGCGCTGCATCGGTGCGACGCGCCGGGGAAGGTGAGCCGCGAGTCGCGAGACCACTTCGCGTCGTTTCTCGTCTACTGGCTCGGCGGGCCGCAGACCTACCTCGAGACGCGCGGCCACCCGCGGCTGCGCATGCGGCACGGGAAAGTGGTCGTGAACGTGGCGATGCGAGATGCGTGGCTGCGCAGCATGCAGCGGGCACTCGACGCCAAGGCCGTCACCGGTGGCGTGCGTGCGTATCTCGACAAGCGCTTCGCCGAGGTCGCGGACTTCCTGCGCAACGTCGACCACTGAGCGTCCCGCGAAGCGTCGGCCAGTGCTCGGCGTCGGGAGCGAGCTCAACTCTGACCACCGCGCAGGTGGTTGAGCTCGTGCTCGGCGTGGGGAGCGAGCCCAACTTTCCGCTCAGGTGGTTGAACTCGTGCTCGGCGCAGGTGGTTGAATTCATGCTCGGCGTCGCGTCGGGAGCGAGCCCAACTCCGACCACCGGGCAGGTGGTTGCACTCGTGCTCGGCGTCGCGTCGGGAGCGAGCCCAACTCCGACCACCGGGCAGGTGGTTGCACTCGTGCTCGGCGTGGGGAGCGAGCCCAACTCTGACCCCGCGCAGGTGGTTCAACTCGTTCTTGCGTGCGCCGCTCCGCCGCTGCGCTTTTCGCCGCGACCGCCTCGATGAAATGATGGGCACGTGTTCAAGCTCGATACCGCCGACGACCTGCTCGATGCCTTCCGTCCGAAAGACCGCAAGACCGTCGACGTCACCACGCTCTCGTTCCCGCTGGCGGTGAAGGACTACGTCGCCTGGCCGCACCCGGGTGGAGGCAAGGTCTTCATCGTCTTCGCCACGCCAGGCGGAGCTCCCACCGGCATCGCCTTCGACACCAACGGCGCGGGCACCTCCGTTCCAGCGATGTGCTCGTGGTGTCACTCCTCGGTCGGTGGCACCGGCGTGGGGTTGCTGACGGCGACCGTCAACGGAAACCGGCGCGCCGGCGTGCACGTGTGCACCGACCTGAGCTGCGCCGACAAACTCGAAGAGGCCGCCAACCGAACGGGCGCCAGCGTTCGCCCCGCGATGGAGAAGCTCGTCGCCCGCATCGGCCAGTTCGCGAGCGACGTGTTGAAGATCGACCTCTCAGGCGCCGGCCGCTGACCGCGTCACACCTTGTTGCCGAACAGGTCGAGCTGCGGGCCACGCGCCTCGGGCTCCGCGACGATCTGCGCTGGGCCAGCCTCGACGGTGGCCTGGTCGAACAGTGAACGCTCGAAGGTCGCGGTGACGGGGCCGTGGTCGCTGGTGCCGTACTGCCGCTCGGCCGTGCACGTTTTCGCGAGCGCCGTCATCGCCGGGCTCGTCAGCACGTAGTCGATGCGCCAGCCGATGTTGCGCTCCCGGTGCTCGCGCCACGGCGCCCACCAGGTGAACAGCGCCTCATCACCAGGCGCGAAGTGCCGCCCGAGGTCGGTCAGCTGATGTGAGAGCACTCGCTCGAACAGCGCGCGCTCGTGTGGCGTCTGCCCGATGAGCGTGTCGTTGCGCTCCGAGAGGTGCACGTCGCTCGCCGTGCGCGTGACGTTCAAGTCGCCGCACAGCACAAGCTCGTGTCCGCTCTGGATTTCCTCGCCCACCCACTTCGCCATCGCCTCGAGGAAGGTCAGCTTCACGGCCAGGTCCTTCCCGCCGTTGGGCACGTAGATGGAAGCGAGCCGCAGCGTGCCGAGCTCCACCACCACCACGCGCTGCTCGAGGTCGAAGGCCGGGTGCGTGAAGCGCGGCCGCACGGGGCAGCACGCCTTGCGCACCAGAATCGCGACGCCCGAGTAGCCCTTGTTCCCGTGCCAGTACGACCAGTACCCGTCGTGTCCCGTGAGGCTCGCGGGCACCTGGTGCGCCGAGGCCTTCACCTCCTGCAGACACAAGACGTCGGGCTGCTCCGCGCGCAGCAGGTCGTGCACGTCGCCTTCGCGCGCGCGCACGCCGTTGATGTTCCACGTGCAGACCTTCACGGCTTCGGAGCGAACGACCGAACGCGCTTCACCAGCGCCTGCACCACCTCGGGCTGCGAGGCGAGGTCGGGGTTGGCCGGCATCAGCGGGCTCTTCCCGACCGCGGCGCCACCTTCGACGATGACCTTCGCGAGCTGCTCGTCGGTCACGCTCTTCTGCCACTCACCATCCACGTACGCGCGCGGGTGCGGCGTGAGCGCCTTCGCGGTGTCGGTCTCGGCGCGGCCATCGAGCCCGTGACAGCTCGCGCACAGGCCCGTGAAGAGCGCCTCGGCCTTCGCTTCGGGCGTCGTGGGTGCAGGCGTCGGAGCGGCAGGCACAGGCGCTCCCGGCAGCTCGACCGGTCCCGGCGCCTCGACGTTCGCGCCCTGCGCCATCCACGCGCCCAGCAGGTCGCGCTCGGCCTGGGTGATGCCAGTGAGGTTGCCCAGCGGCATCGTCTTCGTCGCCACCGCGCGCAGGTAGATGCGCTCGGCGTGCTGGCCAATCTGTTCCTTCGTCTCGAGCATGATGCCCTGCGGCGGCGCGGTGAACATCGCCGTGCCCGGCTTCGCGGCGTGGCACGAGACGCAGCGCGACTGCACGATGGCGTTCACCGTCGCGAGCGCCGAGGACGCCGAGCGCTATCGCAGCGCGGACCCCGAGCACATCAAGCTCGAAGCGACCGAGGGCGGCGCGGTGCGCGTGCGCTGCGAGCGCGGCGCGCGCGTGCGGGTGAGCACCACGGCGGGCCTGCGACGGCG
>JBEOKA010000293.1:0-11488 GCA_040275325.1 Myxococcaceae bacterium
GGTGGTCGTCCCGGGGATGCCCGCGCGCTCGCTGCTCTCGCTGCGCATGCACGCGCTCGACGCCAACCGCATGCCCCCGATCGGGACGCGCCTCGAAGACACCCAAGGCACCGCGCTGATCGACAGCTGGATTCGCAGCATCACCGCCTGCCCGTGAGCGCGCACGCCTTGCGCTTCGCTCGCTGAACGGCGTCGCTCGAAGCGCGCAACGCGCGGGGCGCGCTCGCATCGTACCGTTCACTCACACATGAAGCGCGTGATCGTCGTCGGAGCCGGCCCCGGAGGACTCTCGGCCGCCATCAACCTCGCGGGCCTCGGGCTCGACGTCACCGTCGTCGAGAAGGAGGCGATACCCGGTGGCCGCATGCGCGGCATCACCATGGGCGAGTACACCGTCGACACCGGCCCGAGCATCATGCAGCTGCCGCAGGTGCTCGAGGGCATCTTCCGCCGCGCGGGCAAGCGCATCGAAGAGTACGTGCAGCTCGTTCGCCTGCCCGAGAACACGCGGCTGCACTTCTGGGACGGCAGCCAGCTCGACACGCACTGGGACCAGCAGAAGATGAAGGCCGAGCTCGCGCGCCTCAACCCCTCGCTCGTGCCCGCGTACGAGAAGTGGTTCGAGCTCTCGAAGGCGAAGTACCTCATCGCCTACGAGAAGTTCATGGCGCACCCGGCTGACGACGTCGGCTACTACAACCCGCTGCGCCTGCTGCCGACGCTCAAGTTCAAGCCGTGGCAGACGCTCTACGCGCACCTCGACGAGCACTTTCACGACGACCGCGTCTCGTACGCGTTCAGCTACCCCTCGAAGTACCTCGGCCTGCACCCGACGACCTGCTCGAGCGTGTTCGGCGTCATTCCCTTCCTCGAGCTCGCCTTCGGCGTGTGGCACGTGATGGGCGGCTTCCGCGCGCTCGCGGCCGGCATGATGAAGTGCGCGCAAGACCTCGGAGCCACCTTCCGCATGTCTTCCCCCGTCGACGAGGTGCTCGTCGAGAACGGCGAAGCGAAGGGCGTGCGCCTGGCGTCGGGTGAGGTGCTGAAGGCCGACCTCGTCGTGGTGAACGCCGACCTGCCGTACGCGGCGCAGCGGCTCATTCCCGAGAAGTGGCGTGAAGGCTCGCGGCTCTCGAACGCCGGCCTCGCGAAGGCGAAGTACAGCTGCTCGACCTTCATGCTCTACCTCGGGCTCGACACCGTCTATCGCGAGCTGCCGCACCACCTCATTCACCTGTCGAACGCCGCCCGCCGCACCGACCGCGCCGCCCTCGAAGACCGCGCGCCCGACCTCGAAGACCCGCCCTTCTACGTGGTGAACCCGACGGTGACCGACCCGACGGGCGCGCCGAAGGGCCACTCCGTCGCGTACGTGCTGGTGCCCACGCCGAACACCGGCCAGCCGCAGGACTGGAAGCGCATCGAGGCCGAGCTGACGAAGAAGGTGCCGCAGTGGCTCGAGAAGGTCGGCATGAAAGACGTCTCGAAGCACATCGTCGAGCAGCGGGCCTTCACCGCCGAGACCTGGCGCGACGAGTTCAACGTCTTCCGCGGAGCCGTCTTCAACCTCTCGCACACCTGGCTGCAGCTCGGGCCGCTGCGCCCGAAGGTGAAGTCGCCGCACGTGAAGGGGCTGTATTGGGTCGGCGGTGGAACGCACCCGGGCTCGGGGCTGCTCACCATCATGGAGAGCGCCAACATCGTCGGCCATCACGTCGCGCCGCTGGTGGGCAAGACGTTCGCCTCGTGGCCGCACGTGCCGCCCATGGGCAGCCTGCCGACGAGCGATGATGGGCTGTCATCGCGCGCGGCGTGAGCGCAGCTCCCTCGGATGAGGCCCACACGCCCTTGCGAGGAGCCGTGTCGCCAACGTGCGTGAACACCGAGTCGGAGTAGGGTGTGGGGCTCCGTGACGTCGTCTCTGCTCGTGCTCGTGGTGGCTGCTGCTCCGATTCAGCTCGCGTCGGTGGGCTTCACCTCAGTGAAGGTCTCGAAGTCGTTGGTGGCCTCGTTCGAAGAGACCTTCGCGCTGCGGCTCTCGCAGGGCGGCACCGTGCGCGTCACGACGCCGCGTGACGTGGTCACGGTGCTGGGCCTCGAGCGGCAACGTCAGCTCATGGGCTGTGCAGACGACTCGACGAGCTGTCTCGCCGAGCTCGCCGGTGCGCTCGGGTCGGAGGGCATCGTCATGGGTGAGGTCGCCCAGGTCGGCCGCGTGCTGCAGCTCACCATCAAGGTGCTCTCGCCGGGCGGCAAGCCGCTGTACTCGACGCTGCGGCGGGTGAAGGGCGAAGAGGCGATGCTCGCCGAGCTCGACGCGGTCGCCCTCGAGGCGGTCGCGGCCCTCACCACCGTGCTTCGGCCGCCCGTGAAGGCTGTCGTCGAGCCGCCACCCGTGAAGCCGGCCGAGGTCGTCGTTCCGGCCGTGCCTCCGCCAGCGGCGGCTCCAGCTCCCGTCGGGCCGTGGGTGGTGCTCGGCGTCGGCGGTGCGTTCGCGGTTGCGGGCGGCGTGCTCCAGGGGCTCGCTGTCGCAGACTTCAATCGGCTGGCTGATCATTCGGCCTCGGTCGACTCGCCGGCGGCGCTTCGTGACGCGGGCAAGTTGAAGCAGCTCTTCGGTCTCTCGCTGCTCGGAGCCGGAGGCGCGGCAGTCATCGCGGGCGCGTTGTGGCTCGCGCTGGGTGCTTCGCCGGTGACGCCGACCGCCTGGGTCTCGCCCGATGCCGCTGGTTTGATGGTCGTGGGGGCCTGGTGATGCGTCTGCGACTTGCGGTCTTCAGCGCGATGGCCTGGCTCGCGTGTGATTTCGACGCGGCCTATTCGGAACGATGCGATGCAGGGCTCTGCGGTGGTGAAGCGGGTGGAGCCGTCGCTGGTGGATCCGCAGCTGGTGGATCTGTGGCTGGTGGATCGGTCGCCGGTGGATCCGCAGCGGGTGGATCCGTGGCTGGTGGATCCGTGGCGGGTGGATCCGCAGCCGGTGGATCCGTCGCTGGTGGATCCGTCGCTGGTGGATCCGTGGCTGGTGGATCCGTCCCTGGTGGATCCGTGGCTGGTGGATCCGTCGCTGGTGGATCCGCGGTCGACGCTGGCTGCACCCTCTCCGTGCTCCTGCCGTCCGCCCCGGCGCCAGGCTGTGTTCCCATCGAGCTTGCGTACCTGTGTGATGGGAATGCGACGGCCGCCTCTGTCGCGCTGCAGAGCAGCTACCAGTCGATGCCGACAGTCGGTGCAGGCACGTTCTTCGCGAGCCCGAACTGCACGGGCAGTCCCGTCGCGAGCGTGGTCAGCCCCGCCAACTTCAGCTTCAGGCCCGCTCTCGCGAACGGTCGGCCGCTCGTGGGCGATTGGCTGCTCACCGCGTCGACGAATGGAGTGTCTGTGCCGACGCTGTTGGTGCTGGGAGCTCAGGTCACGGCGCCCACGACCAGGCTTCAGGTCGGGGTCTGCACGCCCCTCGCGACTCCCTCTCTGACGGGGTTGATGAGCTTGACTCCGGTCGCCTTCTGGCAAGACGTCGTGGTGGACGGGTTCACGTTGCCTTCGATGCTCTCGTTCTGCGGGCCATCGGCCGTCACGATTCCCGCGAGCATGGCCTCGCCGACGGTCCCCAGCATTGCTGCGAGCCGCGTGTGGCCCGGCACGGTCAATCTGACGGGCTTTTCGCAGAACCCCGCCGCACTGGTCACGACCTCGACCTTCCCGCTCACGACTTGCATGGCCGATGGCGGCGCTGTCCCTACGCCGACCGAGTGCTGCGGGGGATTCGTCGTGCTCTCAGATGGCGGAATCGCCTGCCCGTGAGCGTCATGCTGGGAACGATGATGGTGTTCGCGACGTCGGGCCGTCGGCTTTCGTGAAACGGGTCACCTCGAGGAGTCCCATGCGAGTTCTGATTGGTGTCTGGGTCGTGCTGGCGTTCAGCTGCTCTCCTCCGCCGAGTCCCTCGGGCACGGGCGGGGGAACTGCGAGCGTCGGTGGTGGCTTCTCTGGAGTCGGTGGAGGCTTCTCGAGCGCCGGTGGAACCACGAGCGCGGGCGGAGGCGCGGTGGCGGGCGGCAGCGCCACGGCTGGAGGCGCCGCTTCGGCGGGCGGGGCAGCAGGCGGAACGGCATCGGCCGGTGGCGCGGCGGTCGGTGGTGGAACCGCAGTGGGTGGCGGAACGGCGGGCTCCGGCACGGGCGGCGGCACCGCGAGCACCGGCGGGGTCGGCACCTTCATTCGCGTGGGCTTCTACAACCAGTACCTCGCGTCGGGCCCTGACGGCGCAATGCACCTCACCTTCCTCGATGGAGCCGCCGAGCGGGCGTACTACGCGCGCTGCGACACGCGCTGTGGCGACCCCGCCTCGTGGAGCCCCGTGCTGCTGCGCACCAACGCCCAGCTCGGCCTCATCACCGTCGGCCCGTACGGCATCGGCGTCGACGCCACCGGCCGCGTGCACCTGCTGCTCAGCGGCGTCACCACATCGGGCCAGACGGCCAACGCGCTCGTCTACGCGACCTGCGCCAGCAGCTGCAGCAACGTCGCGAGCTGGAGCTTCCTCGACGTGTCCTCGCTCTCGACGGGCCGCAGCGCCGTCTCGACCGAGCGCCCATTCATGGTCGAGCCCAGCGGCCGCGTCTCGTTCTTCACCTCGGACCCGGGCGTGTACTTCGCGTGCACCTCTGGCTGCACGACGCTCTCGAGCTGGTCGGCGAACGTGTCGCTCAACGGCAACCCGCTGCACGCCGTCGTCGATGGCGCCGGCGTCACCCACGTCATGTTGCGCGCCGGCAGCTCGGCTGCGAACGAGAAGCTGCTCAAGTACGCACGCTGCGCCTCGAACTGCACGGCGCCCGCGAGCTGGGCCATCTCGACGCTCGGCTTCCTGCACAACGCCAACGACTACGCCGCGAGCCTCACCGCCACCGCCAGCGGGCGCGTCTTCATGGCGTGGAATCAGGGCGTCATCACCGTGTCGACCGGCGACAACCGAAAGCTGCAGGTCGCCTCGTGCGCCGGCGCCGGCTGCATGGACCTCAACACGTGGACGACGTTCTCGGTCGGCGCGCTCGATGAAGGCGTCGAGGGCGCGTTCCTCGAGGCCTCGGGTGAAGGCGTCGCGCTGGCCAGCGTCTCGGAGCTCGACCTGAACCTGCGCGGCTGCGACATGAACTGTCAGCTGCCGGCTTCGTGGGGCGCTGGCGCCGTCATCGACAACGCCGCGGCGATGAACCAGGCCCTGCCGCCCGACACCGGCACCTCGTGCTCGGGCTCGTCACAGTCGGCGTCGTGGTGGCCGAGCGCTCCGTCGGTGGGCATCAGCACGCGTGGCGTCGTCGTCGTGCACAACCCGTACGGCATCGTGAAGTGTCCCTCGAACGTGAACCCGATGCGTGTGCCTCCGATTGGGCGCGTCATCTCGACGTTCTGACCGCCTCAGAGCGGCAAGACCCACTGCCCCAGCGCTGCGAAGCCGATGACGACGAGCGCTGGCGGCGCCCGCCACCCGACGAGCAGCCCGAAGCCCACCACCGCTGCGGCCACGTCTCGAGGCGCGGTCACGGCGCTGACGAAGACCGGGTCATAGAGCGCGGCCAGCAACACGCCGACGACGGCGGCGTTCGCACCCAGCAACATCGCCTGCGCCGAGGGTCGCGCCCGCAGCCGCGCCCAGAAGGGAAGCGCTCCGCCGATGAGCAGCCACGCCGGCAGAAAGATGGCGAGCGCGCACCAGGCTCCGTTGAGCCACCACGGCAGGTCGGTCGTCATCGCCGCGCCGAGATAGCCCGCGAAGGTGAAGAGCGGGCCCGGCAGCGCCTGCGCTGCGGCGTACCCGGCGAGGAACTGGTCGTCGCTGAGCCAGCCCGTCGGCACCACCTCGGCGCGCAGCAGCGGTAGCACCACGTGGCCTCCGCCGAAGACGAGCGAGCCGCTGCGGAAGAAGGCGGTGAACTGCGCCAGCGTGCGCGCTCCCGTCGCTTCGACCAGCACCGGCAGGCCCACCAGCGCCACCGCCCAGAGCACCAGCGCCGCCGTCGCCGCGAGGGGAGCGCGCGCCGGTGCCGCGGCCACGGTTGGCATCGCCGTCGAGCGGAACACGCGCCAGCCCACGAGGCCGCCGAGCGCGATGACGAGCACCTGCGTGAACGCGTGGGGAACAGCCAGCACGACGGCAGTTGCTGCGAGGGCCATCGAGAGTCGTGCGCGGTCGGGCGTCAGCTTCTGCCCCATGCTCCACACGGCCTGCGCCACCACCGCGACGGCCGCCAGCTTCAGCCCGTGCAGCCAGCCCGCGTGTTGGAGCGCGCCCAGGCTCGTCACGCCCGCCGCGAAGGCCACCATCAGCACGAGCGAGGGCAGGGTGAAGCAGAGCGAGGCCACGAGGGCGCCAGCGAGCCCACGCCTCGTCATGCCGAGCGCGAAGACGAGTTGACTGCTCGCCGGCCCCGGCAGGAACTGGCACAGCGCGACGAGGTCGGCGAACTCGCCTTCGTCGACCCACCGCCGCCGCAGCACGAGCTCGGCGTGCAGGGAGCCCAGGTGCGCCACCGGCCCGCCGAACGACAGACATCCGAGCCTCGTGAAGACCGTCGCGACCGTGAGCAGCGACTCGGGTGTCTTCATGTCACCCGCCGCGCCCACCGTTGAGCGAATGCAGAATCGTGCCGTTGCCGCCCACGCCCAGAATTCGCGTGATGCCTCCAGCCACGGCGGGCGTGCAGCTGAGCAGCCGCTGAATCGGGTTCGACTGATTGGTGGGGAAGCCCTGCCAGGTGAGGCCGTCGTCGGTCGAGCGGTAGACCTGGTCGCTCCCGGCTGCGAGGAACACCGTGCCGCCATCGATGTTCTCGACGCTCGAGATGGTGGCCGTCAGCACCCGCGTCCACGTCGCGCCGTTGTCGGTCGAGCGGTACACGCCGTAGAGCACCAGGTTGCTCGACGCCGCGGCCAGCAGCACGCCGGGCTTCGCGACCAGCTGCGTGATGTTGATGTTCGTCGGCGCCGAAGGCGCAGTGGCGCTCGAGAAGTCGAGCAGCGTCGTCGTCGTCATGCCCAGGCCCGGGTCGCGGTCGATGCGATAGGCGACGCCGCCGAACCCGCCCACCACCGTGCGCTCGATGGTTCCGTCAGTCCACGCGGCGACGGCCGAGAGCGACGTCGTGGTGGCCGGCGTCAGCGGCTGCACTGCCCAGCTCGTGCCGTTCCACAAGTCGACCGTTCCGTTGGCGCCGACCGCCACGCACCGGGTGGTGGAGACGCAGCGAATGGCGTTGAGCCCGTTCGGCGTGTTCGACGTCAGCTGGGTGAATGTCGGCGCCGCCGTGTTCGCGTTGGTGGAGCGGAAGATTCGGCCGGTGCCGCCGCTCGCCGTGCCCACCACGAAGAGCTCCGTCGAGCTCGCCATCGCCGCGCCCTGCATCTGGTTGAAGGGCGGCGTGATGCTGGTCCACACCGGCGCGAGCGTGTCAGGCGACCGGTAGAGCACGTTGCTGAAGCTCACCGCGTACGCCGAGGCACAGGTGCGGGTGGTGGCGACGTCGTTGAAGGCGGTGAGGTTGGCGCCGTTGATGGGGGCCCACGCGCCGCTGCCAGCCGGAGCCGCGAACACGTTGCCTCCTGCGCCGACGACGGCGACCTGCGCAGTCGCGGTGAGGCTCGAGGCGAAGGCGAAGAAGAGCCCTGTCGACGTCGACACGCCCGTCGGCACTGCGTCGCTGGTGAGCGTGGTGCCGTTGAGCCGCCAGAGGGTGCCAGCCGAGCCGGTGCCCGCCGCGACCCTGACATTGGCGATGGACTCGCCGTGCAGCGCGGTGATGGCCGTGTTGAGGGCTGGCGTCGTTGCGAACGCGCTGAACGTTGCCCCCGAGTCCGTCGACCGCAACAGCGAACTGGTGCCAGACCACGAGCCGCCGACGCCGACGATGAAGTTCGTGGTGCCAGGCACATTCACCACGTCGGTGAAGTTCGTGCCCACGCCGTTGTAGCCGGCCGGCACCGTCGCCGCGGCCCAGGTCGCGCCGAAGTCGGTCGAACGAATGATGGTGCCGTTCGCGCCCACCGCCACCAGCACGTTCGTGCACGAGCTGCAGAAGGCCACCGCGTTGAGGTTCTGGGTCGTGTTCGAGGTGACGGGGCTGAAGGTGGGCGGCACGAGCGAGCCGGTTCCGAGTGGGCGAACCGAGCGCAGAATGCGGCCTGCGGCGCCGACGGCCACGCGGAAGCGGTCGGTCGCGTTCACGCCGGCGAAGGTGAGGTCGTTGAGGTCGCTCGGGTCGCCGTTGGGCACCACGCGGAACTCGGAGCCCTGACTGCTCCACGCGAGGTGGCCGCCCTGGCCAACCGCGAAGATGAAGTCGTTGTCGCTGGCGAGCGCGTTGATGCGCCCGTCGGTCATCATGTCGACTGGGGCGAAGCCGCCCACCGTGAGGCCGTCATTCCTCCACGAGCCGCCGTTGGTGCCCGCGAGGAAGAGCGCGTTGTTCCCGCCCGGCCCCTTCGCCGCCGCCTGCATGCGGTCGGGCGTTCTGAAGATGGAGCGATACGGGAAGTGCGGCGTGCCGACCGACTCGCCCGGCACCTGTCCCTGAAGGCCGACGCCATCGACGGCCGACACGACGAGGTAGTGCGTCAGCTCGTTGGCGAGCGGCACCACGAACGACGTCGCGTTGCCCGGCACGGTGATGGGCGCGTGGTACGGCCCCCCCGACGTCGTCGAGGACCAGATGAGGTAGTTCGCGATGCCGGTGCCATCGGCGCCGTCAGACGCCGGCGTCCACGTGAGGGTGATGGAGCGGTGACCCGCGACCACGCTGGTGATGGTGGGCGGCGTCGGCGCGACGGTGTCGAAGATGATGCTGTCTGAGCCGGCCGACGAGACGTTGCCCGCGCCGTCACGCAGGTAGACGTCGACCGCGCGCGTGCCCTGCGCGAGCAGCACGACGTCGACGGGGCTCGACCACGGCGAGAAGCACGGGTCGCTCGCGGCTGGAGCCGGCGCGATGGGGTCTGCGGCCCGGCGTTGGCGAATGCAGCGCGCGGCGATGCCCGAGGCGGTCGCCGTCGGGGCCACCGACTCCTGTGGCGTGATGGCGACGCTGACGGTGGCGTCGGGCGTCGAGGGCAGCGCTCCGTCGATGACGACGACCGGAGCCGCCGGCGCCGCCGTGTCGAGCAGCACCGACCTGACGAGGTCGTTGCTCGGGTTCCCCGCGGCGTCGTGCACACGGGCGGTCACCGTCTTGGAGCCGTCTCCACCCGACACCACGAAGGCGGGCAGCGAGGTCGCGAACGGCGAGAACGTCGTGGCGACGGCGAGGTCATTCGTCACGCGCGTGTTGGCCAGGCCCGAGCCGACGTCGGTGGCGGCGACGGTCGCTCCGGTGATGGAGACGCCCGCGGTGAAGGTCGGCACCGTGAAGGCGGTCAGCACCGGCGCGATGGTGTCGACGATGATGGTGTCGGGCACCACGGCCGACGGGTTGCCTGCCGCGTCGATGACCCGCAGGTACGCCGTCTTCGAGCCCTCGCCTCCGGTGAACACGATGCTCGGCGTCGCCGAGTAGGGAATGCACGTGGTGGGCGGGTTCAGCTCAGAGACGCAGACCTGCGCCGGGCCGCTCGAGTCTGGCTGAACGGCGTTGTTGAAGGTGACCGTCATCGAGGTCGCGTAGGCGGCGCCGTTGGCGAGCGCGGCGCTCACGAAGAGGGGCGGGGTGGTGTCGAGGGTGATGGTGTCGACGGCCGGCACCACCGAGACGTTGTCGACCGCGTCGCGGTACCAGACGTAGACCCACTTCTGTCCGTCTCCGGTCACGAGCGTGCGCGCCGTCGTCGCGAGCGGCAGGAAGCAGGGGTTCGACGCAGCGGGCGCGGGCTGAGGGCCTGGAGCGGGCACCGAGATGGCGCACGCGTGGGTGACGCCAGTGCCCGTGCCGTCGTCGTGGGTGAAGGTGAGGGTGACCGCCGGGTCGTTCGTGTACAGCGCGGTGCCGTTCACCAGCACCGAGCCGGTCGTCGGCGGCGTGGTGTCGAGAATGATGCTGTCGTTGATGATGAGCTCGCGCGCGGCGTTGTCGCGAATGCGCAGCGAGACGGTGCGCGCGCCATCGGTGCCGCTCAACGTCCACGGCCGGGAGCCGCTCGACGGCATCGCCTGACAATCACCGGGCGCGAAGACGGCGGTGTTCGAGAAGCAGAGCTCGGTGATGGTGGCTCCGAGGCCGGTGGCGGCGGTGTAGGTGAGGGTGACGGCGGTCGAGTTGGTCGCGACGGCGTTGGTGTTGATCTCGAGCGTGCCCGAGACGGCGCCTCCCACGAGTGTGAAGGCCGTCGCGCCGGCGTTGAACGGCAGCCAGGCGCTGGTGGCACCCGCCTGGTCGCGCGCACGGGCCTGCCACTTCCACGAGCCGGCCGCGACCGACGGCAGCACGAGGCTGAGCTGCCCCTCGGCAGAGAGCGGTGTCTGGTGCGTGGCGGTGTTGGTGAACGCCTGCGCGGTCTGGCGCAGCTCGAGCTCGAGCGCGACCGGAGCGTTCTCGGGGTCGTCGATGGTGCCGCGGAGTGTGGGCGACGAGGTGACGGCCGCGCCGGGCGCGACGGTGGCTCCGACGCCGTCGACCATCTGCAACGTGGTGAGCGTGGGCGCGACGTTGGCGGGCGGCGTGACAGTGACCTGGAAGGTGCGCAGCGCTGACGCCATGCCGGGGTCGCGCGCCGAGATGGTGACGCTGACGGTCTCGGCGACGTTGAGGGGCGGCGTGAAGGTGACGGTCGTTCCCATCAGCGAGCCCCACGCGGGCAGGCTCGAGCTCGAGAAGGTGACGGAGTCGCCGTCGGGGTCGGTCGCGACCAACGTCACAGTGCGCGTCGTGCCCGCCGTCATCGTCACGTCGGCGACCAGGGTGAACACGGGGGCGCGGTTGGTGTTGGTGATGATCAGCACGAAGCTCGAGGGCACGGGCGCGTTCACGCCGTCGGACACCGTCCACGAGACGGTGAACATGCCCGCGTCAGAGAAGCCCGGAGCGACGGTGAGCTGCGCGCCGACGAGCGTGACGAAGGCGGGCGCAGCGCTGAGCGCGAACGTGAGTGGGTCGGTGTCGGTCGCAGCGAGGGTCACCTGATTCGACGAGCCCTCGGCGACGGTGAGCGCGGGGACCTGCACGGGAACGGGTGGCGCGTTGCCCGCCGAGCCACCAGCCGTCGCAGAGCCACCGGCAGTCGCAGAGCCACCAGCCGTCGCGGATCCACCAGCCGTCGCGGATCCGCCGGCACTCGCAGCTCCACCGGCCGTCGCGGAACCGCCAGCCGTCGCAGCTCCACCGGCCGTCGCGGATCCACCAGCCGTCGCGGAGCCACCGGCCGTCGCAGAACCACCAGCCGTCGCGGACCCACCGGCCGTCGCAGTGCCACCAGCCGTCGCAGTGCCACCAGCCGTCGCGGATCCACCAGCGCTCGCAGAGCCACCTGCCGTCGCGGAGCCACCAGCGCTCGCAGAGCCACC
>JBEOKA010000294.1:0-5305 GCA_040275325.1 Myxococcaceae bacterium
TCCAGGGCGACGGCATCACCTGCGCCGACGTGAACGAGTGTCTGAGCAACAACGGCGGCTGTGCTGCCAACGCAACCTGCGCGAACACGCCAGGGAGCCGCACCTGTGCCTGCAACGTCGGCTTCCAGGGCGACGGCATCACCTGCGCCGACGTGAACGAGTGTCTGAGCAACAACGGTGGCTGTGCCGTCAACGCGACCTGCGCCAACACGCCGGGGAGCCGCACCTGTGCCTGCAACTCGGGCTTCCAGGGCGACGGCATCACCTGCGCCGACGTGAACGAATGCCTGAGCAACAACGGCGGCTGCTCCACCAACGCGACCTGCACCAACACAGCAGGGAGCCGCACCTGCATGTGCAACGTTGGCTTTCAGGGCGACGGCCTCACCTGCGCCGACGTGAACGAATGCCTGAGCAACAACGGCGGCTGTGCCGTCAACGCGACCTGCGCCAACACACCGGGCAGCCGCACCTGCATGTGCAACGCTGGCTATTCGGGTGACGGCCTCACCTGCGCCGACGTGAACGAATGTCTGAGCAACAACGGCGGCTGCTCCACCAACGCGACCTGCGCCAACACGCCAGGGAGCCGCACCTGTATGTGCAACGTTGGCTATTCGGGTGACGGCCTCACCTGCGCCGACGTCAACGAGTGTCTGAGCAACAACGGCGGGTGCGCCACCGATGCGACCTGCACCAACACGCCGGGGAGCCGCACCTGCGCCTGCAACTCAGGCTTCATGGGAGACGGATTCGCCTGCGCTGACGTGAACGAGTGCTCCACGAACAACGGAGGGTGCGCCACCAACGCGACCTGCGCCAACACGCCGGGGAGCCGCACCTGTACGTGCACCGTTGGCTATTCGGGTGACGGCATCACCTGCGCCGACGTCAACGAATGTCTGAGCAACAACGGCGGCTGTGCCACCGACGCGACCTGCACCAACACGCCGGGGAGCCGCACTTGCGCCTGCAACTCCGGCTTCCTGGGCGACGGGTTCGCCTGCGCTGACGTCAACGAGTGCTCCACCAACAACGGCGGCTGCGGAGCCAACCGCCGGTGCACCAACACCCCGGGGAGCTTCACGTGCGGAGCGTGCAACCCTGGCTTCTCCGGCGGGCCGACGGGCGACTGCTCGAACATCAACGAGTGTCTCACCGCGAACGGTGGCTGCAGTCGTCGCGCGCCGTGTATCGATCTGACGCCGACCGCGCCTGATTTCACACGCTACAGGTGCAGCGCCTGTCCCGGTGGCTTCACCGGTGACGGCTGGACGTGCTGGTCGAACAACCCGTGCCATCTCAACAACGGCGGTTGCTCGCTGTCGCCGCCCGCCGTGTGTCGCGCTGGAGGCGCTGGCACCATCCTCTGTGACGCCTGTCCTCCGGGCTTTTTCGACCCAGCTCCTGGCTCGGGCCTGACGCAGGGCCGGACGTGCATCGACATCGACGAGTGTTCGCCGACGGGTGGGTCCGGTGGCTTCTGCCTGAGTCCGCTCACCACCGTTGATGGTGAGAACTGCGTGAACACCGTCGGAGGCTGCGACACCTCGTACTCGTGGTTGCCGGTGTCGACCCCCGAGGTGTGCAGTGGAGCGGGAAACGGTGGCTGCTCCTGGCTCACCAGCTGTATCCCGTCGAGCACGGCGCCCGTCACGGCCTCGTGCACCGACTGCCCGTCGCAACCAGCGCTGGCGCCGGACGGTGGCGGTGATGGCTTCAACTACCGCCTTCCACCGACCTACCCTCGCCCGTTCCTCCCGGGCAATGGAGCGGACGGCATGACCGCGACGAACGGCGGCCGCTGCGTTCAGGTCAATGAGTGCACGTTCGATGGCGGGGCGTGCGACCCGTTGGCCCTCTGCGAAGACAACTCCCCCATCGACGCGGTCGCGGCGACGACGCCCGGCCGGTTTGGGACCTACGGCGGGTTCAAGTGCGCGTGTGGGTCGGGCAGCCTCGAGTGGACGGGCCTGCCAGATTGGACCGACCCGAAGGCCTACAACCACCGCGACGCGACCGGCGCGGTGGCCCGCTGCACGCCCAGGCCTTCGTGCGCGAACCTGTGTGATCCACTCGTGAAGTGCTTCTTGTTGGACGACACGTTCCCGCCGCCAACGCCGTTCTGCTCGACGTGCCCGCCCGGCTACGTGGGCTCCGGCTACCTCGCGGAGGGCGGCTGCGTGAGGCCGTGACGTCTCGAGCCGTGGCCCAGCTCTCTGGCGAGGCGGCCTGCTCATGGCCTCGACCTCGCGAGCACATCTCACGATCGAACGCTGAACCTACCGCGCCAGTTCGTCCGCCAGCACGTACGGGTCGGCCTTGCGCTCGGCGATGCGCGCCGCCACGTCGGTCAGCTTCCCTCGCTCACGCTCGAGCCGCTCGAGACCAGCGCGCAGCAACCGATCTTTGAGCAACGTGAGGAACTGGGTCATCGCGCGCGTCTGCTCCCGCTTCGCTTTCTCCCCGGTCTCCACCAGGTGCGTCTGGTGCTTGCCGATGGCGGCCATCAACTCGTCGACGCCCGTGCCCTTCGCCGCGATCACCTTCTGAATCAGCGGCTCCCACTCGACCGGCCCCGCGGGAGCCGCTTCGATCGGCGTGCCCTCGGCCTTCGCCCGCACCATGCGGTGGTGGGCGTCGTGATCCATCGGAGGCGCCTTGATCGCGTGACGGAGCTCGAGGTTCGCGCGCAGCTCCCGCACCATGCGATCGGCTCCGTCGAGGTCGGCCTTGTTCACCACGAAGACGTCGGCGACCTCGAGGATTCCGGCCTTGATGGCCTGAATGTCGTCACCCATGCCCGGCACCAGCACGACCAGCGTCGTGTGCGCCAGCTGCGCGATGTCGATCTCGTCCTGCCCCACCCCAACCGTCTCGACGATGATCACGTCGCGGCCCATCGCGTCCATCACGCGCAGACAGTCGCCCGTCGCCCGCGAGAGCCCGCCCAGATTGCCGCGCGTGGCGAGCGAACGAATGAACACACCGGGATCGGTCGCGTGCCCCTGCATTCGAATGCGATCACCGAGAATCGCACCGCCGGTGAACGGGCTCGTCGGGTCGACCGCGATCACCCCGACCGACTTCCCCTGTGCGCGGTACGCCGTGATGAGCCGATCGGTGAGCGTCGACTTGCCGGCGCCCGGAGACCCCGTGATGCCCAGAATCCACGCCTTCCCCGTCTTCGGGAACAGCAGCTTCAGCGCGTCGGTCGCCAACGGAGCGCCGTCGTCGATCAGCCGCATGAGCCTCGAGGCCTTCCGAACGTCTCCCGCCAGCACGCCCTCGGCGAGCTCCTGCGCCGTCATCGTCACTCCACCACCTCGATCTGCTCGATGGGCACGCCCATCAACTCGGACACCAGCGCGCGAATGCCGGGGAACTCGTCGAGCTCGAAGCGCTCGGCCCAGATCTTCCCCTTCGGGCCTGCCAGCAGTCCGCGAAAGGTCCGCCCCTGCAGCCGCGCCGCGGCGAAGCGCACCGTGTCGTCACCGACTTTCAGCTCGCAGAAGAACTCCATCACGCTGCGCGGCGGAACCATGGCGTCGCCGAACGCCTCGAAGAGGGCCTTCAAGCTGATGCTGACGTCGAGCTCGGGGGCCTGCTCCTCGCGCGGCGGCGGAGCGGTCGAGCCCGCGACGTCTCCGAACATCGCGTAGAGGAAGTCTTCGAGCGCTGCGCGATCGCGAAACTCGCTCAGCTCGAAGACCGTCGGCGCCGCGATCGTGAGCTCCTGCCCGTCGTGAAGGCACCTGACGACCCTGAACTGCCCGACCCGGCTCGACCCCAACGTGAAGCGAAAGGGCCCGCGCTCGAGCTCTGCGCCAAGCTGCAGCGTCGCCGGGTCGACCTTCGCGCTGATGCCGAGGGCCGACAGCTCGTTGGAGCGACGCTCGAGCTGGTACAGGTGATCGTTCAGCGTCTGAATGACCAGATCCTCGAGCCGCGAGCTGCCGGTGAGGAACGCCAGGTTGATGGGCTGGGCGCCGACGAACTCGGGCGGGCCGACGTAGAGCAGCCGATCACCCATGACGGTGAAGCTGACGGTCGAGATCACCTGCCGGGTGAGCGGGTTGAGGGCAAGCCCCGATGCAAGCTCGAGCTCGGCTTCGACGACGCCATCGGTGTCGGCCACCTTGAGGCCGAGGCCCTCGAGGAAGGCGCGGTCCATAGGCGGTCGGTTTAGCCCTTCAGCAGTTCGCGCGCGATGATGTTGCGCTGAATCTCACTGGTGCCTTCGCCGATCTCACACAGCTTCGCGTCGCGCAGGTAACGCTCGACCGGGAACTCGCGGGTGTAGCCGTAGCCGCCGTGAATCTGCACGGCCTTGTTGCACGCGCGGGTCGCGGCCTCTGAGGCGAAGAGCTTCGCGATCGACGCCTCGCGCGTGTACGGCCTGCCTGCGTCGGCGATGGCGGCCGAGCGGTACACGAGCATGCGCGCCGCATCGATCTCGGTCTGCATGTCGGCCAGCATCCAACGAATGGCCTGGAAGTCGCCGATCGGCTGCCCAAACGCCGAACGATCCTTCGAGTAGCGCACCGACTCGCGAATCGCCGCCGCGCCGAGCCCGACCGAGAGCGCGCCGATGGTGATGCGGCCGCCGTCGAGGATCTTCATGGTGTCGATGAAGCCGTGATCGACCTCGCCGAGCCGCTGGCTGTCAGGCACTTCGACGTTGTCGAGGTACAGCTCGGCGGTGTCAGACGAGCGCATGCCCAGCTTCCCGTGAATGGAGCGCTGGCTGAACCCCTTCATCCCCTTCTCGAGGATGAAGGCGGTGATGCCCTTCTGCCGCTTCTCGGGGCTGGTGAGCGCGAGCACGACGAAGGTGTCTCCGACGGTGCCCTGGGTGATGAACATCTTGGCGCCGTTGAGCAGCCACTTGTCGCCCTTCTTCACGGCGGTCGTCTTCATGCCAGCCGCGTCGCTGCCCGAGCCCGGCTCCGTGAGGCCCCACGCTCCCAGCGATTCGGCCGAGGCCAGACGAGGCAGGTACTTCTTCTTCTGCGCCTCGTTGCCGAAGACGCGAATGTGGCTGGTTCCGAGGCCGTTGTGCGAGGCGACCGTGAGGGCGAGCGAGCCGTCGTACTTGGCGACCTCTTCGACCGCGACGGCGACCGCCAGCGCGCCCATGTTGGCCCCGCCGAACTCCTCGCTGATGCGAATGCCCATGATGCCGAGCTGGCCGAGCTCGCGAACGATCTCGAGCGGGAACTTCTCGCTCGCGTCCCACTCGCGCGCCTTGTCCTTCACGCGGCGCTCGCAAAAGTCTCGAATCGTTGCCTGCAGCGCCTTCACA
>JBEOKA010000295.1:0-23702 GCA_040275325.1 Myxococcaceae bacterium
TGGCCCTGCGGAAGTCCCAGCTGCGATGCGAGTTGTCCGACGAGATCCATGTGCGACTCCTGGTTGAAGGAGCCGCGTCCGTAGCACTGGAAGCCAGCGACTGGTGCCGACGCGCGTCACTCGACTCTCCCAGTTCGACTCAGCCACACTCGCTGGCACAGGCGTGCACGTACCGCAGGCCGCTCGTCAGGCTCGTCTGAGGCTTCGTCTCACTCGACCCGGTAGTTCGGCGCCTCTTCCGTGATGATCACGTCGTGCACGTGGCTCTCTTTGAGTCCGGCCGAGGTGATCTGAATGAACTGCGCCTTCGTGCGGAGCTCATCGATCGACTTGCACCCGACGTAGCCCATGCCGCTGCGCAACCCGCCGAGCAGCTGGAACACGTTCATCGCGATCGTGCCCTTGTACGGAACGCGGCCTTCGATGCCCTCGGGCACCAGCTTGCTGTCGTTCTGCACGCCGCCCTGGAAGTAGCGATCCTTCGAGCCGGCCTTCATGGCGCCGAGCGAGCCCATGCCCCGGTACGCCTTGTACGAGCGGCCCTGGTACAGAATCACCTCGCCGGGAGCCTCTTCGGTGCCCGCGAACAGCGACCCGATCATCACCGTGTTCGCACCGGCCGCGAGCGCCTTCACGACATCGCCCGAGTACTTCACGCCACCGTCCGCGATGATCGTCACGCCCGAGCCGTCAGCCGCGCGCGCGCAGTCATCGATCGCCGTGATCTGGGGAACGCCGACGCCCGCCACGACGCGCGTGGTGCAGATGGAGCCGGGACCGATGCCGACCTTCACGGCATCCACTCCCGCCTCGATGAGCGCGCGCGTCGCTTCGGCCGTCGCCACGTTGCCCGCGACGAGCTCGAAGGTGCCCTTGAAGTTCCGCCGCGTGTCACGCACCGCCTCGATGACGCCCTTCGAGTGGCCGTGCGCCGTGTCGACGACGATCACATCGACGCCCGCCTTGATGAGCGCCTCGACGCGAGCCTCACGATCCGCTCCGACGCCGACCGCCGCGGCCGCGAGCAGCCGCTGCTTCGAGTCCATCGCCGCGTTCGGGTACACCCGTCGCTTCTCGACGTCTTTGATCGTCATGAGGCCCTTGAGCTCGAAGGCCTCGTTCACCACGAGCAGCTTCTCGATGCGGTGCTTGTGCAGCAGCTCGATCGCCTCTTCCTGCGTCACGCCTTCGCGCGCGGTGACGAGCTTCTTCGTCATCACCTGATCGACGCGCTGGTTCACGTTGCGCTCGAACCGAACGTCGCGGCTGGTGACGATGCCGACCAGCTTCTTCCCCTCGACGACGGGAATGCCGTTGATGCCGAAGCGCTGCATCAGCTCGAGGCACTTCGACAACGGTGCGGTGGGCTCGATGGTGATCGGGTCGAGCACGATGCCGCTCTCGTGCTTCTTCACCTTCGCGACCTCGGCCGCCTGCTGCTCGGGCGTGAAGTTCTTGTGAATGATGCCGATGCCGCCCTCCTGCGCCATGCCGATGGCCATGCGTGCCTCGGTCACCGTGTCCATCGCTGACGAGAGCAGCGGAATCGGCAGCTTCAGGTTGCGCGTCAGTCGCGTCGAGAGATCGACCTGGTGTGGCAGCACCGCGCTCTCGGCAGGCACCAGCAGCACGTCATCGAACGTCAACCCGAGGCGAATGTTCGGAGTCAGCATGGCCGGGCACTAGCGCACCGCCCGGCGATCAACAACGGTTCACGCCCCACCCATTCGCAGCAGCCCCTCGAGCGAATCGATCGTCACGTAAACGAACGCGGCGTCACCCAACGAGAGCACCTCGCCGTCGCTCAGAATCGCGAACTGATCACCGACCTGCGCGCCGTTGATGAACGTGCCGTTGGTCGAACCGAGATCACGAATCGCGATCACCTGCGGCCCCGACTGCCAGGTGAACTCGGCGTGGTGTGACGACACGGAGGGATCTTCGATGATCACGTCGTTGTCTTCGAGGCGGCCCATGGTCTCGATGCGATCGGCTCCGCCGCCGACCGGCCAGGCCACCATGGCGTCGAAGCCGAGCACCAGCGCGAGGGCATGACGGGCGAGCTGAGGCTTCCCCGCGAGCACCACGGTCTTCGGCTGCTGCAGCGCTGCACGGCGTCGAAGCTCATCGGGAGGCTGCTGCACCAACGCTGCGAACGGGAACGTCGTTCGAAGCTGCCCTGAGGCTCCCAGCTGGCGCAGTTCGCGAACGGTCAACCTCGGCACCATGGGAAAGAGGATAGACGTGAGGCAGGCTGCCGTCATGCTCGCACTCGCGCTGTTGGCTCCCCTCGCCGCGCTGCCCCTCGAACAGGTGGTTCAGAAAGTCGATGGATCGGTCGTCACCGTTCGCATCGCGCAGAAGAAGACGACGTCGGGCGCGGGCGGAAAATCCGTCTCCATCACCACCGGCACCGGCTCGGGCGTCATCGTGCACCCCGACGGGTGGATCGTCACCGCCGCGCACGTCGTCGACGAGGCCGATCTCATCGAGGTGGAGTTCGTCGACGCCCCCGCCGCCAACGCCGAGATCGTCACGCTCTCGCGCACCGAAGACCTCGCGCTGCTCAAGGTCGACAAGGTGCCCAAGAAGCTCGTCGTCGCGCCCCTCGGAGACTCCGAAGTGCTCAAGCCCGGCATGCGGCTGTTCGCCATCGGGGCCCCGCTCGGCCTCACGCACACGGTCACCTCGGGCGTCGTCAGCGCGCTCCGCACCGACACCAGAAAAGGCCCGCACCCCAGCCGCCTGCTGCAGACCGACGTGCCCATCAACCAGGGCAACTCGGGCGGCCCGCTCTTCAACGAAGACGGAGAGGTCGTCGGCATCGCGAGCTTCATCGCCTCGAAGTCGGGCGGCTCGATGGGCCTCAACTTCGCCATTCCCACGTCGACGGTGCGCAGCCGGCTGTTCGACGCGCCCCTGCCGTGGATTGGCGTCTCCGTGCGCTTCGTCTCGAAGGAGTTCGCCGAGGTCATGAACTGGCCGATCGAGGCCGGGCTGCTGGTCGAGAAGGTCAAAGAAGACGGCGCGGCCGACAAGGCGGGGCTTCACGGCGGCATGATCGAGGCCGAGATCGGCGGCTCCACCATCATTCTCGGGGGCGACCTCGTGCTGCGCGTCAACGGGCACGCCACCACCGACTCGAAGGCCATCGGCAAGTCGCTCGCCGCGATGCAGCCCGGAGACAGCATCAAGTACGACGTGCTCTGCGCCGGCACCGCCAAGACCATCGAGGTGCCACTTCCGAAGCTGCCGAAGATTCCGACGTTGACGGCCGTGAAGTCGAAGTGAGCGCCGTGAACAAGGTCGACTCAGCGGAGCGGTGGGATTAACTGCCGACCCTCTCGTGACGAGCGCCAAGCCGATCAGCCTCTCGGTTCGCCTGCCGTTCAACACGGCCGAGGAGTTCCTTGGCGGCTACGGCTCGAACATCACGCGCGGTGGCATCTACCTGCGCGCGAGGCAACTGCACGCGCCGGGAACGCCCGTCACGCTCGAGGTGAAGCTCGCCGACGGACAGCGGCTGCTCTACGGCAACGCGACGGTCTCGTGGGTGACGGGAACGCGCGGTGAAGGCGTCACCGGCATGGGGTTCAAGTTCATCACCCTCGACGCGCAGAGCCGGCGCTTCCTCGAGGCCGCCGCCGCCGCGATGCCTCACGCGCGCAGCCCCGAGCCTCCGGTTCCGCGCAACGTCGGGCCCATCGACACCCGGCCTGACGCCGTCGCTCCACCGCCGCCACCTGCGCCACCGCCCTCGCAGGCGCAGGCCGAGCTGCCGTCGGAAGCGAGCGGACGTCTGCTCGTGCAGGGCGCTGCGGGCGCGGAGATCAAGGCTCCCGAGTTCGAAGCGCCGCTCTCGGAGCCACCACGCGACGGGCCCATCATCGGCATCGATCTCGGCACCACCAACTCGTGCGCCGCCATCGTCAAAGACGGCCAACCGGTCGTCCTGCGCAGTCGTGACGGGCAGTCGCTCATTCCATCGGTCGTCGCCCTCACCTCGCGCGGCAAGCTGATCGTCGGAGGCGCCGCGCGCAGCCAGCTCGTCACCAACCCGAGGTGGACGGTGGCCGGCTTCAAGCGGCTCGTCGGCCGTGAGTACGAGTCGCCCGAGGTGCAGGAGCTGCTGCCCCGCTTCACGTGGGAGGTCGTGCCCACCGAGGCGGGCGATTGCGGCGTGAAGCTGGCCGACCGCGTGTATTCGCTCGAGCAGATGTCGGCGATGGTGCTGCGCGAGGTGAAGCAGCTCGCCGAGCAGACGCTGCAGATGCCGATCAACCGCGCGGTGATCACCGTGCCGGCCTGGTACTCCGAGAAGCAGCGCCTGACGGTGCGTGAGGCCGGTCGACTCGCTGGCCTGCACGTCGAGCGCATCGTGAACGAGCCGACGGCGGCGGCGTTGGCGTGGGGCTATGGCCGGCGCAAGAGCCAGCGGGTGCTCGTGTACGATCTGGGCGGCGGCACCTTCGACGCCTCGGTGCTCGAGCTGTCTGACGCGGTCTACGAGGTCGTCTCGACGGGCGGAGATCCCTTCCTTGGCGGGCTCGACTTCGATCACGCGATCGTCGGCTGGCTGCTGGCCGAGTTCGAGGCGAAGTACGACGCGCTGTTCAACGATCGCGTCTCGATTCAGCGTGTTCAAGACGCGGCCGAGCGCACGAAGATCGCCCTGTCTGACAAGACCGAGTCGCGCATTCATGTGCCCTTCGTGACGCTGGTGAAGAACGAGCCGGTCGATCTCGACGTGACGATGTCGCGCGCGCAGCTGGTGTCGCTCACGAGGCACCTGGTCGATCGCACCATGGAGGTCTGCCAGGAGGTGCTGCAGGCCCGCTATCTGCGTGCCGACCAGATCGACGAGATCCTGCTCGTCGGTGGTCAGGCCCGCGCCCCACTCGTCCAGGAGCGCATCACCCTGCTCTTCGGCCGCCGCCCGCTCTTCGGCGTGAACCCCGAAGAGGCCGTCGCTCAAGGTGCCGCGCTGCTCGCGCACTCGCTCGAGACCAAGGGTGGCGTGCTGCTCATCGACGTCTTGCCGATGTCGATCGGCATCGGCCTGCCGGGCGGGCGCTTCTACCCGATCATTCAACGCAACACGGCGCTGCCCGTCACGCGCACGTACCGGGTGTCGACGACGAAGGAGAACCAGAGCGAGCTCGAGCTCTCGATCTTCCAGGGCGAGTCGGCGCTGGTGCGCAACAACCACCTGCTCGGCGTCTTCAAGATCGGCGACCTGCCACCGGGGCCGCGCGGTGCCGTGAGCGTCGAGCTCGCCTTCGAGCTGTCGAACGAGTGCCTTCTGACCATCACCGCGAAGGAGGACTCGACCGGCCAGACGGTGAGCACCACCTACGCGACGCAGCAGACGCCAGACGCAGCCCGCAAGAAGGTCGCCGCGCTCGAGTCCGAGGGGCCCGAGCTCAGCGCCGAAGAGATCGCCGCGGCGAAGCCCACCGGCCTCTTCGCGTTCTTCAAGCGCCTGTTCGGCGGGTGACCATCAATCACTGCGCGTGATTGATGCCGTCGCAACGCGTGACGGAACTTTGGGCGCCCCACTGTGTCCAAGCGCGCATACTCGCCACACCACCCGAGGGGACCTCATCATGACCAGCCCAGCCGCCGCCGCAGACTCCGTCATTCGCCAGCACGTCTACTGGAGCGTCGGCGCCGGCCTCGTGCCCGTGCCGATCGCCGACTTCGTGGCGGTCACCGCCGTGCAGGTCGATCTCATTCGGCAGCTCTGCAGCCTCTACGGCTCCACCTACGACGAGGGCACCGGGAAGATCTGGGTGGGCGCGCTCACCGGCGGCGCGGTCGCTCGCATCGGAGCGTCAGCCATCAAGGCGATTCCCGGTATCGGCACCCTGCTCGGCGGCGTCTCGATGTCGATCGCCTCGGGCGCCTCGACCTACGCGGTGGGCCAGGTCGTGAAGAACCACCTCGCCAGCGGCGGCACGATGACGAATCTCGACGTCGAGGCGGCGAAGCGGAAGTACGCCAACGAGTACGAGAAGGGCAAAGAGGTCGCGAAGGAGGCCTCGCAGAACAAGGAGGCCGGCGACGTCTTCGAGAAGCTCGCGAAGCTGGGCGAGCTGCGTGACAAGGGCGTGATCACCGAGAAGGAGTTCGAGGCGAAGAAGGCCCAGCTCCTCAAAGACGTCTGATCGTCACAGCAGCGCGGTGTGCGGGTTCTGGCCCCACCTCGAGCTGACCTGCGCTCCTGCCGCGGCCGTCAGGTACGACCACAACCCCGCGTAGCCGGGCGTGCCCATCGGCAGGCGGTAGCCCGCGTTGGTGCCCGCATCGAAGCGGCCCGTCGTGCCCTGCCGTACTCGTTTGCCGAAGACGGTGGCGCTGGTGCCGCTCCCATGCTCCGAGGCCGTGGGCGTGTTCCCCCCGATGCGCGCGAAGTCGCCCCACAAGAGCGTGACGACGTTGCGCCCCTGCATCGCGAGCGTTCGTTCGAGGAAGATCTTCAACGAAGGCAGAATGCCGACGCGCATCATCTCGCGCGACACCGCGCCAGTTCCGTCGCCGTGCGTGTCCCAGTTGTGAAACTCCGCGCCGAGCTTCACGCCCGAGCTCGAGATGCACACGACGTCGACGCCCGCCTTGATCATCAGCTCGGCGCCCGCGAGCTGCGAGGTGAACGAGCTCGCCGACGTGTCGGCAGGCGCCAGGCCGTACGCGGTCGCGATCTCGCTCCAGTCGATGCCGGGCGGAGGCGGCTGCTTCAACGCGTTGATGAGCGAGTGCGTGCCCTCCCACGTCTTCTTCAGCGCGTTCGGGCTGTGCTGGTAGCGGGTGGCGCCATAGGCCAGTGAAGCCTCGAGCGCGCGCGCGAGCTGCGGCCGACCCGGACCCGCCGCCTCGTTCGACACCAGGGCGATCGCCGCCGAGAGATCGGGCACCGCCGTCATCGCCACGCCATTCACGGCCCGATGAGGCGCGCCACGCGCAGGTGCCTGACCGAAGTGCACGCAGCGAAACGGAGCCGTGCCACCAAGCGCATCGGCGAGCAGCAGCGGCACGCTCTGGCCCTTGTCGAACCACGCGTACTGCAGCGCGAAGTCGTGGCCAGACGCCCGGTGATTCACACCGACGGTCGCCATCTTCTGCAACACGCCGTCGGGCAACGAGCCGATCGTCGACGCATCGACCACGACGCCATTGCCGAGGTCGCGAACATTGTTCGCACCGCAGCCGTACAGGTTCTTCGAGACGTAGCCGTCGGCGGCCGAGAAGAACGCATTGTACCCACCGTCGAGGTACACGAGCACGATGGTCGGCTTCTCGGAGGGAGCGTCGGCGCGTGCCGTCGTGGCTGCGAGCGCTCCGGCCCCACCCCACAGCAGCTGTCGTCTCGAGAGGCGCATCGGCAGGCTCAGTTCGCGAGGAAGTTGGGAGAAGCGAAGACCGACGCGCACACCAGGGCCCAGCGCTTCTTCACGTCGGGCTCATCGAGCGTCAGCGCGAGCTCGGAGCACGCGGCGAGCTCTCCACCACTCGGCGCACGCAGCCAGGCAGCGCGCATGGTTCTGCTGCAGAACGCCTCGGCGCGCGCCGGCGTGGGCGGAAACGCGGTGTGCTCGAACCAGCCCGACTTGAGCGAGGCGCTGGTGGTGGCGAAGGCCCGCTCGCACGCTTTCGTCGCGTACTGGAGCGTCACGTAGACCGCGAAGGCCCCGACCTCGCTCTCTTCGTACCAGCTCGACGGCGTGACCCCGAACGCCGCGCCGACACCGGCGTTGGTCAGCTCCGGATCTCCCATGCTGCTGGTGCCGAGCGAGCGAGCGATCTCGGTGATCACGCTCCAGTTCGGAGAGTTCGGGTCTTTGGTGCTTCGGAACGGGCGGTGGTTGTCGACGAGCGGCGCCACGTCGGAGCGACCAGCCTCGAGCGGCTCACCCGCCAGCCCGCGGTAGCCACGCCCCGAAGGCGCGTCCATGCACACGGCGACCGAGGGCAGCGGCGGAATCGGTGGTGCCTCGCGCGCAGGGTCCTCATCCGCCGGGCTCACCAGCTCGCTCGGAGGCCCCACGACGATCGTTCCTTCGCAGCCGAGGAGGACGGTGAGAACCAGCGTCACACGAAGCTTCATGGCACCGCCTCGCAGTACGCCGGGTCTTCGAGGTACGAGGCGAGCGCGTCTTGCACCATGCCGGTGCGGGTGAAGGCCTCCATGCAGCGATCGAACAGCGGTGCCTCGCAGGCTGACTCGCGCCGCCCGTAGACGAACTCGAAGGCGAGCCGGCAGGTGCGGAAGCGGAAGGCGTCGCTCGACGTGAGCACCTCGAGCAGGTGTTCGTGATCGCGAACCTGCAGGCCGTTGAAGAGCGTCTGCGGCGTGACAGGCACGAGCTGCGGTCTGGCGGCGCCACCGACGCCAACCTTCCGCGGAAGCAGCCGCGCGACCAGGTCGAGCCCGTACGGAGAGTCGAAGTGACAGCCCCGGCACTCGGCGCGCTCACGGCCCGTCGCGGAAGCGTCGCCCTCTCCGTTGGCGGCAGAGGGCACGAGCTTGAGCCCGACGGTGTTCTGCATGGTGCGATAGGCCGCCGACAGCAGCATTCCGTCGGGAGCGTTGCCGAGGTAGCGGTACTGCCAGCCGCGACTGCCGAAGTAGCCGAGGGCGGGGGCCGCCGCGTCTTCCATGATGATGTTGTTCGTGTGGTTGATGGTGAAGCGGCCGGTGAAGAGCTCTCTCCACGGCTTCTTGTTCGACATGATGAAGCGCACCGCGGCGGGAATGCCCTCCTCGGCGAGGTTGGCGCCTGGCTGCGAGTTGAAACGCGAGTTGATGAAGCCACCGAAGGTCGAGATCGCGTCGCGCGACTCGAGCCACGTGCGCACCTTCGACTGCGGCGTGCCGCCCATCAGCGAAGTCAGGCTGGCGCGGTACCCAATGCCGAGGACGTTGCTGATCCGGCGGGTGCAACGCTGAGCAGCCTCATCAGGCGTCTGAGCCGAAGCGACCGAGGTCGTCAGGAGAATCAGCAGGATCGGCGAGCCGAAGCGCAGCACGATCTGTATGCCGTGAACTGACCAGACCCTTCCCGAAGCGACTACTCGGCAACGGCGCGGGCGCGGGCGGCCTGCTTCTCACGCTCACCCAGCGCCGCCTGCAGGTACTTGCCGGCCAGCTTCCGGCCGATCAGCTCCTGTGCGAGCTCACCCGCCTCGACCAGCTTCGGCAGGTCGATGCCCGTCTGCACACCCATTCCGTGCAGCATGAACACGAGATCTTCCGTCGCCAGATTCCCCGCGGCGCCTGGCGCGTAGGGACAGCCCCCGAGCCCACCGATGCTCGAGTCGAACGTCGTCACGCCCAGCTGCAAGCCAACCAGCGCGTTCGCCAGCGCCGTCCCACGCGTGTCGTGCAGGTGCAGCGCGATCTGCTGCAGGGGAACCAGCTTCGAGACCTCTTCGACGATCTGCGCCGTCTGATTCGGAGTCCCGATGCCGATCGTGTCACCCAGCGACAGCTGGTACAGCCCGATGTCGGCGATCTGCTTCACGACCTCGACGACGCGCGAGACGGGCACCAGGCCCTCGTACGGGCAGCCCCACACCGTCGACAGGTAGCAGCGCACGCGCATGCCGGCCGACCGCGCGCCCTGAGCCACTTCGCGCGCCGCCGCGACCGCCTCGGCCACCGACTTGTTGATGTTCTTCTTCGAGTGCGACTCGGTCACCGACAGAAAGACCGCCGCCTCTTTCAGCCCCGCCGCCGCCGCGCGCTCGAGCCCTTTCAGGTTCGGCACCAGCGCCGTGAAGGCCACATCGTCGCGCTTGGGCAACAACGTCAGCAGCTTCTCGGCATCGGCGAGCTGGGGAATCCACCGCGGAGAGACGAACGACGACACCTCGATGCGCTTCTCACCCGCCGCGATCAACGCCTCGATCAGCCGAACCTTGTCGGGCGTCGGCAACGTGCGCAGCTCGTTCTGCAAGCCGTCACGCGGGCCGACCTCGTAGACGTCGACCTTCTTCGGGAGGGTGCCGATCGCACTCATGCGCGAGCCGGAATGTGCTCCTGAATCCACTTCACGATGTCCTGCGTGCTCGAGCCGGGCGTGAAGATCGCCGAGACGCCCTGCTCCTTCAGGCGCGGAATGTCGTCGTCGGGAATGATGCCGCCGCCGAACACCTTGATGTCGTCGGCCTTCTGCCCCTTGAGCAGATCGATCACCGCGGGAAACAGCGTCATGTGCGCGCCCGACATGATCGACATGCCGATGGCGTCGACGTCTTCTTGAACCGCCGCGCTCACGATCATCTCGGGCGTCTGGTGGAGGCCCGTGTAGATGACCTCCATGCCCGCGTCGCGCAGCGCCCGGGCGATGATCTTCGCGCCCCGGTCGTGCCCATCGAGGCCCGGCTTTGCGACGAGAATGCGGAGTTTTCGGTCAGCCACGTTTCTGCGCTCCTACGATCTGATCAACCGACGCGTCAGAGAGGGCGCTTCCATCGACCGCGCCGTGCACCCACTGCACCTGGAAGCCCGCCGCGTCGAGCAGGGCCTCCCACTCGGAAACGGCATAGTAACGAATGAAGAATGATGCAGCCATGAAGCGACCATCGGGCAGGGTCAGCTCGCGCGTCAGCACGTCACGGTGGGTCTTCGCGTCGAAGCGCACCCGCTCGACCAGCCGGGAGCCGTCGGGCAGCACGCCGTCGTAGCTCGCCTCGGGCTGCGCCAACGGAGGGTTGGGCGAGCTGCCCTGAATGATGAGCCAGCCGCCCGGCCTGACGCATCGCGCAAGCTCGACCAGCACCACGGGCACGGCCTCGTCCGCGAACGTTCCGAGGGTGTTGTACCAGCAGTACGCCGCACCAAAGGCGCCAGCGCGGTAGGGCAACCTGAAGAAGTCTCCGCGAGTCACTGGAGCGTGGGTCTTCGCCTCACCGAGCGAGAGCGCGTCGAGATCGAGGCCCGTCACGCGCCCCGGCAGGCGCGGAGCGACGCGTGACAGGTGCCGCCCATGGCCACAGCCGAGATCGAGCACCAGCCCCGTCGCGCCCCCTTCATTCAGCCGCGCCGTGAGGTACGCGCCCTCGGCGTCGGTCACATGGTCGGGAAGGAAGGGCTTGGTGGAGCGCAGGTACAGCTCGCCGAAGAACCCCTTCGGGCCCTCAGTCGAGATCGTCATCCGTGTCGTCTTCGTCGAGCTCGGCGTGGGCCTTCGACGCGTCGACCTTCAGCCGGCCCTCGGTGTCCCACTCGAGGCGAACGCCCGGCGGCAGCGCGAGGTAGCGAATGATCTCGGGCACGCGGTTGGCGATCTCGGCCAGCGTCATCTGCCCTTCTTCGGGGCCGTCATGCGTCGTGCGGCTGATGAGGCGCCAGCCCGAGTCCTTCGAGGCCGTCGGCTCTTCACGAAGCGCCGTGAGCGCGCGCAGGCCGTGCACGAAGCCACGCACCCGCGCAGTCGAGGAGTGGAACGGCGAGTCACCGGTCAGATCGTGCTCTTCGAGCACCAGGCGCTGCTCGAGTGCGCGCATCAGGGCCATCGTCAGCGGCGCGCGGGTTCCATTCGGCGCGTCTTCGAGCGTCTGCACCTCGAGCACACCGACACCGGGAAACACGTCGGCCGGCAGCAGCTTCTGAATCAGCGGTGGGTGCCAGCCCCTGAAAGGACCACCAGCGTCACCTTCGGCCGCGAAGAAGGTGAGCCGGTCGAACCCGTAGGCCATCGACTGGCCGTGCTGCACGCGGTGGCCGTGCTCCATGGCCCAGTCCGCCAGGTGGCCACACATGAGCGCGGCGTCTTCGAGCAGCTCGCGGCCGCGGAACTCGAAGCTGATCTCACGCTGATCGAGCTTCGAGAGCCCGACCGTCTCTGCGCGAAACCCGTGCTCGCCCATCTCGGTGAAGCCGACCGAGAACAGATCTTCGGCGAGCGGCTCTTCGGGCAACGCCTCGGCGGCCTGCTCGATGGGAAACGGCCACAGCCGCAGCACGTCGAAGCCGAACCCCTTGAGGCCTGCGGTCGCTTCGAGAAACACCCGCCGGGCGTCGGCGAAGAACGAGCCCGCCCCACCCTTCACCGGCTTCGACAGCGCCAGCAGGAACGCCCGCGTCGGCGTGAAGCGCCCGAACGTCTGCGCGTGTGGGCCGAACAGCTCGTCGTTGCGGCCAGGAACCACCACCTCGGGCAGCTCCGTCAGCAACACCTGCGTCGGGCCGTTGTTCGGCGGAGCGAAGGCGTCAGTCGGGGCGCCTCCATCGGAATAGATGACGAAGCAGCAGCGGAGCGTCGGCAAGGCGTCAACGAGTGTACAGCGTTCACCTGAAAACGCGAGGAACTGCCCGCCGTTGGCTGATCAGAAGATGCCGCCCTCGCGGTACTGGCCCCAGACCTTGCGGAACACGTCCGACACCTCGCCGAGCGTCGCGTAGGCCTTCACGGCCTCGAGCACGGGCGGCATGAGGTTCAGCTTCTCGTCGCGGCACGCGGCCTCGACCTTTGCCAGCGCGGCGCTGACGGCGGCCTGATCACGCGAGGCCTTCACCTCGGCGAGGCGCTCCATCTGCTCGTGGGCGACCTTCTCGTCGATCTTCAGCAGCTCGATGTTGCTGTCGTCGAAGTCGGACTTGAAGGCGTTGACGCCGACGATCAGCCGATCGCCGCGCTCGACCTCACGCTGGAACTGGTAGGCCGACTCGCCGATCTCCTTCTGCGGGTAGCCCTCTTCGACGGCGCGAATGATGCCGCCCATCTCGTCGATGCGGCGGATGTAGTCGAACGCGCGCTTCTCCATCTCATCGGTGAGGTGCTCGACGTAGTAGCTGCCAGCGAGCGGGTCGACGACGCGATCGGCGCCCGACTCGTGCGCGATGATCTGCTGCGTGCGCAGCGCGATGGTCACCGCATCTTCCGTCGGCAGCGCGTACGTCTCGTCGAGCGAGTTGGTGTGCAGCGACTGGGTGCCACCGAGCACGGCGGCGAAGGCCTGCAGCGCGACGCGGGCGACGTTGTTGTACGGCTGCTGCGCGGTGAGCGACACGCCGGCCGTCTGCGCGTGGGTGCGGAGCATCATCGAGCGCGGGTCCTGCGCGCCGAACCGATCGCGCATGATCTTCGCCCACATGCGGCGGGCCGCGCGGAACTTGGCGACCTCTTCGAAGAAGTCGTTGTGCACGTCCCAGAAGAACGAGAGCCGCGGCGCGAAGTCGTCGACGTTCATGCCGCGCTTCACGCCCTCCTCCACGTAGCCGATGCCGTCGGCGATGGTGAAGGCGAGCTCCTGAACCGCCGTCGCTCCAGCTTCACGAATGTGGTACCCGCTGATCGACACCGGGTTCCACTTCGGCATGTGCTGCGCGCAGAACTCGATCATGTCGGTGACGATGCGCACCGCCGGGCGTGGGCCGACGATCCACTCCTTCTGGGCGATGAACTCCTTGAGCATGTCGTTCTGAATGGTGCCGCCGAGCTTGCCCATGGGCACGCCCTGCTTCTCGGCGACCGCGATGTACATGCAGAGCGCGATGATCGCCGACGCGTTGATCGTCATCGACGTGGTGACCTGATCGAGCTTGATGCCGTCGAAGAGAATCTCGAAGTCCTTCAGGGTCGAGATGGCGACGCCTTCTTTGCCGACCTCGCCGCGCGACATCGCATGATCGGCGTCGTAGCCCATGAGCGCGGGCATATCGAACGCGGTCGAGAGGCCGGTCATGCCCTGGCCGATGAGGTACTTGAACCGCTTGTTCGTGTCGGCGGGGCCACCGAAGCCGGCGAACTGGCGCATCGTCCACAGACGGGAGCGATACATCGTCGGCTGCGTGCCGCGCGTGAAGGGGAACTCGCCCGGAACGCCGAGCTCGTCGAAGCGCTCACCCTTGCGATCGAGCTGCGTGAAGAGATCAGGCAGTGGAATGCCGGAGTCGTTGACGAACTGGGCCTTGCGCGTCGGCATCTTCTCGAGCGACTTCGAGAGCGTCGACTTGCGCCAGCGCGAGACCTCGGTCGACACCTGCTTGAGCGTCGTCGCGTCCCAGGTGATGGCCGGCGCCTTCTTCGGAGCGGCCTTCTTCGCCGCCGCCTTCTTCACGGGTGCCGTCTTCTTCTTCGCGACCGGCTTCTTCGACTTCGACTTCGACAGGGAGACCTTCTTCGCGCTCTTCGCCATGGGCGGCCCAATAGCATCGGGGCCCCGGGCCAGCCAGACGATGGGTTTGCGGGGTGCGTCAGGCGCGCTTCGACCACGCGCCCAGGCGGGCGATGCCCTCGGTCAGCACCGGGTCGGTCTTGCAGAACGCGAAGCGGGCGAGGCCGTGAACTGACGGAGCGTGCTCGGGGCTGAAGAAGACCGAGGGCGGAATCGCGGCGACGCCGGCCTCTTCGATGAGGCGTCGGCAGAAGGCGACGTCGTCTTCGCCCGAGCGCCGGAAGCCGTCGGTGCCGGCCATCACGAAGTAGCTGCCGTGTGGAATCAGCGGCTGGAAGCCCGCGGTGCGTAGACCGTCGACGAGCAGATCGCGGCGGCGCCGGTACTCGAGCGCGAACTGCGTGAAGTACGAGTCGGGCAGCCGCAGCGCGGCCGCGATGGCCACCTGAAACGGGTGCGCCACCGCGAAGGTGACCCACTGGTGCGCCTTCTGCGTCGCCTTCACCAATGGCGCCGGCCCGATCGCCCACCCAATCTTCCACCCCGTGAACGAGAAGCTCTTGCCGCCGCTCGACAGCGTGAGCGTCTGCTCGGGCTGAAGCGTCGCCGGCCGCAGGTGGCGCTGGGGTGCGTAGACGAGGTGCTCGTAGACCTCGTCGCTGAGCAGCGTCGCGCCTCGTTCGCTGACGAGCTGGTGAATGAGTACCAGCTCCTCGACCGTGAAGACCTTGCCCGTCGGGTTGTGCGGCGTGTTGACGATGCAGACCTTCGTCTTGTTGGTGAAGGCCGCGCGCAGCTCACGCTCGTCGAACCACCACGCGCCGTCTGGCGTCGGGGGCGCTCGCAGCTGCACGAACTTCGGCACGCCGCCGGCCATCTGCACGCTCGCGAGGTACGAGTCGTAATAGGGCTCGAACAGCACGACCTCGTCGCCCGGGTTCACCAGCCCCATGATCGCGTCGAAGATCGCCTCGGTCGCGCCGCTGGTGACGGTCACCTCGGAGTCGGGATCGATCATCTGCCCGTAGAACCGCTTCGAATGATCGGCGATCGCCTGGCGCAGCGTCGGATTCCCCGTGGTTACGCCGTACTGATTCACGCCCGCACGAATCGCCTCGAGCGCCGCCTGCTTCACCTCGTCGGGGCCGTCGAAGTCGGGGAAGCCCTGGCCCAGGTTCACCGCCTTGCGCTGCACGGCGAGCCTGGAGATCTCGGTGAAGATCGTCGTGCCGAACGGAGCGACGCGGGAACTCTCGGGGGTCATGCCCGCTGTTTGTCACGAACCCATCGACAGCCACAGCATCACGAGGCCACCAAGCGTCAGCAGCGCCCCGAGGATGATGCCCGCCACGCCAAGCTGTCTGCGCCGCGAGGCATCACGCTCACGCTGCAGGTGGTTGGCCTGATCGACGGCCGAGGCCTCTCGAATGGCGCGGGCCGAGCGGGTGATCGGAGCGTCGATCGGTGGGGAGTCGTCGCTGACGCCGAGCACGTCACGCACGTGCTGAATGAACCGATCGCTGCCCTTGTACTGCTTGAGCGCGCGGGTGACGCGTTCGACGCGAGGCTGCTGAGCGCCGTCGTCCCACGTGATGCCGTCCGAGGGGCGGGGCCGCTTCGCAGGGAGCGCGTTCTCGCCAGTCTTGAGCGTGCCGTCGCCCCACACGAGCACGTCTTCGAAGAGCAACAGCTCCTGTCGGGTAACGCGCCCCGAAGCGTCGACGTCGCTCACCAGCTCGGCGCCCTTGAGCCCACGGTGCCAGATCGTGCGAACGCCCTGCTCGTCGGGAGGCGACTCCACGGCCCTGATGCGAAACATCGACTCGACCGCAGAGACCCGCTCTTCATCCGTCCGCTGGGACATCGGGGGCGATACTACGCGCGCCAGCGAAACCGGCGAGCCCGTTGTGTGGGAGCGCTGGGCGCGCGATACCCGAGACGTGAAGCGAGTCGCCCTGCCCTGCCTGCTGGCCCTCTGTGCCTGTCCTCCCCCGAAGCCGCTGCCTCCGCCGGATCCTCCAACGCGGTGTGAGGCGAAGCTCGACGACTTGATGCTGTTCTCGAAGCTGGGAACGGGCGTGAAGGCGAAGACGATCGAGAACGCGTCGGAGCTGATCGGCGGCGGCTACGCGCAGGTCCGGGTCGGTGACGTGCTGCTCTCGAACGACAAGGTGCGCGTGGTGATTCAGCAGCCGACGCGCGCGATCTCGCCCACGCCGTATGGAGGCGCGATCATCGACGCCGACCTCGTGCGTGACGGCCAGCCGGGGCGAGACACGTTCGGAAAGATCGCGCCGCTCTACGCGTTCGGCCGCACGCCGCTCGTGAACAAGGTCGAGATCCTCGATGACGGCTCGAAGGGTGGCTACGCCGTCGTCGCCGCGACCGGCACCGACACGGTGCTCGACTACATCAACGTCACCAACGTGCTCAGCGACTATCTGGGTGCGGTCGAGCTGCGATCGGACCCGAACGCCGAGCTGCCGCTGCTGATGACGACCTATTACGTGCTGTCTCCCGGAGAGACGCGCGTGCGCATGCTGACCGCGTACTGCAACAAGGGCAGCACGCCGATCACCACGATGACGGGCGACCTCATCGAGTCGGGCGGCGAGAGCGAGTTCTTCAACCCGCAGGGCTGCACTGGAGGCATGGGCGCGCTCGGCTGCCTCGTCGACCCCGCGACGTGGGTTGGCTACCAGTCGAACGGCGTCGCCTACGGGTACCGCTCGTATTCGTTCCGCGATCGGAAGACCGTGTCGACCAACGCTGTGCTGTCGATCGCCGGCGTTGTGGGCGTGATGGCCGAAGGAAAGGACCGCGACGGCCTGCTCTCGTGGACGTCGACGACGCGCGAGCCCGTCGGCGCGTTCGGCATTCTTCCCGTCGAGCCGCGACTCTTCTTGCGCGACTTCTTCATCGAGCAGGATCTCGCGCGCGTGCAGGCGACGATGTTGTCGCTTGATGGAGCCTCCCGATCTCGCCTCGACGTGACGGTGCTCGATGGCGCGGGGCAGCCGGTGCCGCAGGGCCGCATCGCGGTGAACTCCGCCGAGACCGGCAAGCCGATCACCGTCGCGATCGCCGATGCGATGGGCAAGGCACGCTTCGATGTGCCCGTCGGCAACTATCGCGTCTCGACCGGAGCCTTTGGAGCGGCGCTCGAGAACCCGATCGACGTCTCTGCGCCGAGCACTGGAGAAGCGATGGTGACCGTTCGCCAGGGAGCAAAGCGCACGTTGACGGTGAACGTCCGAGACCCGTTCATGCAGCCGCTGGCGGCGAAGGTGATCGTGAAGTGCCCCTCGGGCATCTGCCCCAACGAGCTCTCGAAGCTGCGTCCGTTCTTCGATGTCGAGGCGACTCCGAGCGAGCTGCAGGCGATCGAGTTCGTGCCGGCCTCGGGGACGATTGCGATTCCCCTGCCCCCTGGCAGCTACGAGGTCTTCGTCACCAAGGGGCCTGAGTTCTCCGCCTTCCCAGACTCCTTCCCGACGCGCGGTCAGACGATCGACCTCTCGACGGCCGATGCACGCTTCGACGCCACGCTCGCGCAGGTGATCGACTCCACGGGGTGGATCAGCGCCGACCTCCATGTCCACGCGGTGGGCAGCCCCGACAGCTCGATCGCCAACGCGCTGCGAGTGGCGTCGTTCGCGGCCGAAGGTGTCGACGTGATGGTCTCGACCGATCACGACTTCATCACCGACTTCGGGCCCGTCGTTCGTGACCTCGGCCTGCAGTCGTCGATGGCCACGATGATCGGCGTCGAGGTGACGCCCTTCGACTACGGCCACCAGAACGCTTTTCCCGTGACGGTGCGTGACGGACCAGGCGGCGGAGCGCTGGACTGGGCTGGCGGCGACGGCCCTTCGCTGCGGCTCGATCAGCTCTACGGCGGGCTGCGCGAGGCGTACCCGAACGTGGTGGTGCAGATGAACCACCCGCGCGGTGGCCAGGGCTCGTCACTCACCCAGTTGAAGGTCGACACCGCGCGCGGCACCTCGGCCGCGAAGCCCGAGACGTACCGCATGGCGCCGAACCCCGCCGCGACCGCCGATGACACGAAGCTCTTCTCGCTCGATTTCGACGCGATCGAGATCATGAACGGCACGGCTGCGAGCATCGCGGTCACCAACGACTGGATGACGTTTCTCTCGCGCGGCTGGGTGAAGACGGCGACCGGCGTCTCCGACACGCACGATCGGCACTCGACCACCGGAGGCTACGGCCGCACGTGGCTCTTCCTCGGCGCGAACGCGACGACGGCTGGCTTCACGCCCACGGCCTTCACCACGGCGATGAAGCAGCACCGGGCGATCGGCTCCTCGGGCCCCTTCGTCACGATGACCGCGGCGCGCGCTGGTGGAATGCCCGTCGCCATCGGAGACACGCTCTCAGTTCCGGCCAACACGCCCATCGAACTCACGGTCGACGTGCAGGCGCCGGAGTGGATGCAGTTCGACTCCATCGAGATCCTCACCCACGCACCGGGTCGCGAGTCGTCGAACGGCGTCTCGAACAACGAGTGGCCGGCGACGCGTGTGCTGCAGAAGAAGGCGCTGCCGATCGGCACGTTGCCGATCGAGGCCGTGCCCGGGCTCAACGGCTTCAACGCCCGTCGCGTTCACGTGGTCGAGAAGTTCACCGTCACGCCGACCGCCGACACCTGGCTCGTCGCGTTCGTTCGTTCGAGCAGCGCGGCCAGAACGCTCGCGCCCATGGCGTGGACTGGCGTTCGCTGCACCAACGGCGTGTGCCGCGCGACCGACAACCGCGCCGAGGCCTTCACCAACGCCATTCTCGTCGATGCCGATGGCTCGGGCTCGTACGACGCGTTCCCGCTGCAGCCCGGTCAGCCGCTGAAGAAAGCCCAGCCAGTGACGCCGAAGCGCACGCCACGCGAGCCGACGGCCGCCGAGTTCGACGCCATGCTCGAGAAGGTGCTCCGGCACGATCACTCGGAGCGCTGAGTGGCGTGGATCGACGAGCTCGGCGCGGCCGTTCGCGCTCCGCGCATGCATCGGCTCGAGGCGCTGCGGCGGTCTCTGCCGGAGGGCCTTCAGGCTTCAGAGGTGGCGCCGATCATTCGTCGCGTTGCCGAGCTGCTCAATCGACCTGCCGATGATCTGCGCCCCGAGCGCCTCGCGTGGTGGCTCGACGCGTTGCTGCTCCAGAAGGTGATTCGGGTTCCCCAGTCGCGAAACCGCGTGATGCTCCCCGTGTTGTTCACCATGGTGGCCATTCTGCTCGGGCTGCTCATCGGCAGGCTCGCGGCCGCGGGCGTGATGGTGATCGGACTCGTCGTCTGGGCGATTCGCGCGGGCGGGTCGGTGCAGGAGCGCCAGGGCGACTGGCTGCGCCTCGGCGACGTCATCTTCGATCTCAGAAACGTGCGCCGTGAGCGGCTTGGACCCGACTGGTACCTGCTCGAGGGTCACCGGGTTCCAACGACGGTGCTGATCGAGCTCGGGGTCATTCGGGAGTGAAGCTCAGTCGGTCGGCGCGGGCGTGTAGATCCACGCGTCGGTCAGCACGTCTCCGGTCGGGTTCGCGACGGTCTCGTTGAGTCCGCCCGTCACCAGCACCGAGCCATCGAGCAACAACGTGCAGGTGTGCAGATAGCGGCCGGTCACCAGGTTCGGAGCGCTCTGCGTCGTCGGCTGGCCCTGGGGATCATTGCGAACGATCACCGTCGTCGTCTCAGACCGCGCCATCATGCCGTTCGAGTCCGCCGTGCGCCCACCGACCGCGAGCACCGACTTGCCGTCTTGCAGGGTCACCGCGCAGAGCTCGCCGCGAAGGCCGATGTCGGGGCCGCGCGCGACCGTCTGCACGCCGGCCTGAACGATCTCGCTCGTGGGCATCGGCATGGTGACGGGCTTGAGCGCCGCAACGTCGCTGTAGCCACCGAGCATCAGCATGTCGCTGCCGTCGCGGAAGGTGACTCCAGCCGCAGCACGTCGACCGGGCGTGGCGATGCGGGGCGGCGCCATCTGCGCGACCTGCCGGAAGACCGCCGAGGTGTCGTCCCACGCGAAGAACACGACCTCTTCCTTGAGCGCCATGCCGTCATGTCCGCCAGCCACAGCGACGAACTCACCCGCCTTCACCGCCGCAGCCGTGGTGTCGACGCGGGGCAAGGTCACGCCAGCGACGATGCGCGGCGCAGCACCGTTGCGATCGAGCGGATCGAACGACTCGACCTCGTTCACGGGCACGAGCCGCGGCCCGGTGCCCGACGTGCTGAAGCGAAGGCCACCGACGATCAACACCTTGCCGTTCTTGTCGACGACGGCGCGGTGCTGCGAGCGCGGAATGGCGGGCGGCGTGCTGCGCTGGGTGGCGGTGAACTTGTTGGTGTCGATGTCGTAGACGAGCACCTCGGTGAGCGGCGCCACCACGTTCACGCCGCTGATCACCTGGTAGCGCTCACCGCCCCAGAACAGGACCTGACGGTTGTTGAGCAACGTCGCCGTGTGAAACGCCTTCACCTGCTTGTTCACCGAACCGTCGAGCGCCGCGAACGAGAGTTCCTGCGCCGGTGTGAACAGGCCCGTCGAAGGGTCGAAGATCTCGGTCTGGCCGAGCGCGACGCGGTTGGGGTTCGCGGGAGGGAAGTTGAAGCCACCGGCGAGCAGCACCTTGCCGCTCGGGAGCAGCGTCGCCGTGTGAGCCGCGCGCGCGACCCGCATCGTCTGGCAGCGCTCCTTCTCGTTGATGCTGACGGGCTGGGTCCACACGCCGACCTGACGGAGGATCACCGACTTCTGCAGGTCAGCCTCGGGGATCTCGCCGTCGATCACATCGGGCACCGTGAACGGCAGCGTCTTGCCGATCGACACGACGCGCCCACCCGCGGCGGGATCGTTGTCGTACGCGCGCACCTCGATCACCCGGTTGGTGCCCGCAGGAATCTCGGGCAGCACCGCCGTCTTCGACGACGCCGGCGCGAGCGACTCGGGCGGCGCGGTGATGCCGTCACCCGTGACCCGAATGCGAAGGTACTGCACGCCCTGAAACGGGTTCGCGCTCGCACAGCCCGACGTGACGATGCTGAGGCTGTACTTCACCTCTTTGGGCGCACACGAAACGCCCAGCACCGCAGCCATCACTCCGAACACCAGCCGACGAATCACCACGACGCCGTCACCGTTCCCGTCACGGGCCGAGTGGCCTCGCGAATGCCGAAGTACCCGCCAACGCCCGCCCCAGCTGCTGCGACTCCGCCAACGACGACCCACACCCAGACTGGCACCGAGGGCTTCACGGTGGGCACGGGCTCGACCGGAGCCTCCACTGGCGCCTCGGGATCGATGACGTTCGCCGGCTTGTCGAGCACGCGGTCTTTCGGCTGCAGCACGACCTTCGTCTTCCGATCAGGCGCGGCGACCGAGAGATCGTCACCATTCGGATCGACCTTCGTGGGTTCGGGCTTCGTCACGACCGCGACGGTCTGCGTCTTCTTCGTCACGAGGCTGAACGGCGGGTTGGTCGGCGTGCCGAGCGACGCGGAGCGCTTGAGCACCTCATCGGCCAGCTTGAACGACTCGGTGTTGGCCGTGAGCACGTCGACGTCGAAGGTGACGGCGGCGAGCTGGGCGAACGTGCTGCGCTTCGCGGCGAACAGCGCCGTTCCAGCAGCGAACTGGGTATCGCTGACGCGGTAGACGATGCCGATGAGGGCATAGTCGGCACCCGCAGCTTTGCAGTACGCGGTGAGGCGCTGCGGCATGCCTTCGTCGATGGAGGCGGCGACATTCGGGTTCGGCACCATGTTGACGGGCGCGCGATCAGGCGGAGCGCCGAACGACGCCTTCACCTTGGCCGTGCCGCCTTTCACCTCGATGATCTGCCCGAACTTCTCACCGCGGCTGCCTTCGACCTTCACGTAGTGCGTGCCACCGGGAACGTTCTCTTCGGTCGCGGGCACCATGCCGAGATCGCGCCCATCGAGGAACGCAGTCGCGCCCGACGGGCCTTCGATGACGACCTGCCCACGGGGCTGCTTGTCGAGGCGCTTCTGGGCCTTCTCGAACTCACGCTGGAAAACGGGCGGGTAGCCGGGCGGCAGCGCGTAGCCGGGCGCGAGGCGGGCGAGATCGAGCAGCGCGTTCTTCGCCTCCTTCTCTTCACCGGTGCGGAAGTTCGCGGCGGCCACCTTCACGAGCGCGTCTTGAATCACCTCGAAGTCGGCGGTCGCGGGCTCGGCGAGCATCAGCTCGATGCCCTTCTTGAGCGCCGGAATCGCTTCGTCGAAGCGCAGATCGTCGAAGGCCTTCTTGCCGGTGTCGAGGGCCGCGACGGTCTCGGCCGAGGGGCCCTTCTTCGACACGGCCTTCTCGGGAGCAGGCTTGGTGACGGGCGGGGCGACGACGTCGATGGCGTCGGAGCGCGACTTCAGCTCGTCGCTCACGAGCGCACCGAACTTGGTGGCGGCTTTGTCGGTGGCGCCCTCTCCAGTCGCGAACGGCACGATGACGAGGCGCGGCTTCTCGGCCACGGCGAAGGTGGCGGTCAGCGCGATGACGATGGCGGAAGTTCGGAGGAACATGCGGGGACTCGACTCCGGAAAGATGAGAGATCGCCCGGCGGCAACGTAGGCTTCTCCGACAGTGGCGGTCAATGTAGTACTCGACTGATGCGGCTCTCGCTCGCGACCAGAATTTTCCTCGGCTACGCCGTGGTGCTGGTCACCTTCGGAGCGGTGTCGTTGTTCTCGGTGACGGAGCTTCATCGCGGCCAGGTCGAGATTCGGCTGCTGAGCGAAGGCTACCTGGCGTTGAGTCAAACGGCGGCCACGCTCGAGTCGTTCCAGAAGAACCAGGCGAACGACACGGCGCGCCTGCGCGATCAGTCGGACTTCGCGGTGCGGCGCATGATGATTCAGCTCGCCCGCCGGTACTTCTTCGAACAGATGGATCGGAAGCTCGAGGAGGCGCTGACGTTGACGCGCGGCCTCGAGGAGTTCGCGCCCGCCGACGAGATGTCGTTCATCGATGACGTGCAGCGGCGGCTCACCGAGCTCAAGACGAAGTACGGCGAGTACCGCGTGGTGGCCGACGCGGCGTACCTGATTCTCGAGCAGCCCACGCCCGACACTGCCGCTGGAAACCTCGCGCTCGATCGCCTGCAGGACGCAGAGACGGCGCTGGGCGCGACGATCAAGTTGCTCCACAGCTCCCTCGAAGCGCGAACGCGGCAGCGCGTGGCCCTGACGCAGGAGCGGGAGCGTCGCACCGGCGTCGCCATCATTGGCCTCTCGGTGCTCGCGATCGCGGTCGGCCTGCTCGCCACCGGTTTCGCCGCCCGCTCACTCCGCCCCGTGCGCACGCTCATCGACGGCGTCTCGCGAATCTCCCGCGGCGACTACTCGGCCAAGCTCGGCATCGCGGGTGAAGACGAGATCGCCGTGCTCGCGCGCGAGTTCGACGCCATGGCGAGATCGCTCGCCGAACGTGAGGCGCAGCTCGCGCAGAAACAGGAAGCGCTGCTCCGTGCTGAACGGCTGGCGGCGGCGGGTCGGGTCTCGGCGCAGGTCGCGCACGAAGTTCGAAACCCGCTCTCGAGCATCGGGCTCA